>NZ_VTSR01000009.1:0-300000 GCF_008329715.1 Gimesia chilikensis
AAGGTTGTAACAAACTATGTTTACCACGCGTTAAAGAATACCACCACCGGCTCGACCTTCTTTCATAGTTTCACCCTGTCTGATAGAAAGAGCTGCTTGCTCACCCGCCACCAATCGCGGGCAGGAAATGAATCTCACTCTCGGGTGACACCTTCTGCGCCAGCCCCCGGGGAGTCACATTCTGATCGACGGTCACCGCGATTCCGGGGCGCAGCTTCCCGTCAGGACAGAGCCGCTCCAGCGTTCCCGGATATTGAGCATTGAGGGACTGCACCGCTTCCAGCACGGTGCTCCCGTCGACAACCACTTCTTCCTCCCCCTCACAGAATGGTCTGAGCAGGGGAGGAACAAACAGGCGAGGCATCAGGGCCTCCTTTACTTCAGGACTGTTTCTGCAACAGTTCGTGCAGCACGCGTGGCGGCGACATCGGCAGCTCGTACATCCGCACGTCGACTGCTTCGTGAATCGCGGCTCCCAGCGCGGCCGGCGGCGGTACGATGGGAACTTCCCCAACGCCACGCACACCAAACGGATGACCGGGGTTCGGCACTTCCACGATGATCGTTTCGATCATCGGCAGGTCGTAACAGGTGGGAATCCGGTAATCGAGGAAGTTGGCATTCCGCATGCTGCCTTCCGTGTCATACCAGTATTCTTCATTCAACCCCCAGCCAATCCCCTGCACGGCACCACCCTGGATCTGTCCTTCGACATAAGCGGGATGGATGGCCGTTCCGCAGTCCTGGGCAGCGGTGTAACGCAGAATATCGACTTTACCCGTATCCGGATCGACTTCCACATCGACCACGTGGGCACCGAAGGCACCGCCGGGCTCGTTGTGATTGGAAACGCCCCGACCGACCAGCGGTTCGCCGGTCAGACTCAACTCGATGGCAATCTCTTTGAACGGCACCCGCTTGTCAGGACCGACGACGCAACCATCTTCATAAGAGACAGCAGACGGATCGACTTCCCATAGTTCAGCGGCGCGAGCCACGATCTGACGCTGCAGGTCTTTCCCTGCTTCATAAGCGGCCCAACCGGTCGCATAAGTCACACGGCTGCCGCCCGTCACGTCGGTGTAACCCACGCTGTCGGTATCGACCACAGCCGGCTTGATGTCTTCCGCGGCGATTCCCAGTGTTTCCGCAAACTGCATCGCGATCGCGGTACGCGAACCGCCGATGTCGGTCGAACCTTCGAGCAGACCGACTGAACCATCTGAGTTCACGGTCGCCGTCACAGCCGACTTCAATCCGGCGTTGAACCAGAAACCACAGGCAATGCCGCGGCCTTTGTTGTCCCCTTCCAGGGCTGAATTAAAGTGCTCACTGTTTTTGATCGCTTCCAGTGTTTCCACCAGACCGATGCGGGGATAAGTCACGCCATCGATCCGCCGGGTTCCCTCTTTCGAAGCGTTCAGCAGACGGAAATCAATCGGTGCCATTCCGATCTGTTCGCACAGTTCATCGACGACCGTTTCTGTCGCAAACGCAGCGTTGGTCGCCCCGGGAGCCCGATAGGCGTTTGTCCGTGGCTTGTTGACGCAGACGTCGTAGCCTTCCACGCGGCCGTTGGGCACATCGTAGCAGGAGAAGACGCACATGCAGCCGGCCCCGATCGGCGAACCGGGATAACCGCCCGCTTCGTAAGCCATCCAGGCTTCGGCGGCGGTAATGCGGCCGTCGGCATCGGCTCCCATTTTGACTTTAATGTAAGAACCCGGAGTCGGGCCGGTTGCCTGCAGCACGTCAGCCCGGTCCATCACGAGTTGCACCGGAGCCCCTGACTTGCGGGACAGCACGGCTGCCACCGGTGCGAGGTAGACCGAAATCTTACCGCCAAAGCCACCACCGATTTCCATCGGCACGACTTTCACACGTGCCAGCGGCACGTCCAGCAGTTCAGCAACCTGCTGACGAACAGAGAACGTTCCCTGGGTCGATGTCCAGACGGTAATCTGTCCGTCGTTGTTCCAGAGCGAGGTCGCCACGTGAGGTTCGATGTAACCCTGGTGCACGGTCGCGGTACGGAATTCTTTTTCCACGACGTATTTCGCATCCGCGAAACCTTTGGCGATATCCCCTTTTTCATAAACGAGATGCTTGGCGATATTCGAAGGCTTGTCGCCCATTTCTCCCGAAACGGCTTCTTCGGTATGCACATCCGGGTTGAGTACCGGAGCATCGTCTTCCATCGCTTTCAGCACGTCCATCACCGGAGGCAGCACTTCGTACTCGACCTCAATCAGGCTGGCTGCTTCCTGTGCGATGTGAATATTGTCGGCAGCGACCGCAGCAATGGGATGCCCCTTGTAGAGCACCTTGGTACGGGCCAGGTTGTTGCTGCTCAGGTGATTCAGATTCACGGCCCCTTCGCCGAGTTCTGCAATTTTATCACCGGGCTCGGGCATGTCGGCACTCGTCGCCACAGCGCGAACACCGGGCAGTGCTTCCGCCTTGGAAATATCGATCGACTTGATCACGGCATGAGCGTGCGGGCTGCGATGAATCGCACCGTAGATCATCCCTTTGACCTTGATGTCCGCGCCGTACAACGCACGACCGGTAACTTTGTCGGCCCCGTCGTGACGAATCGGACGCGTGCCGATCACTTTGTACTTGGGAGCATCACCACTGCCTGCATCTGTTTTGGTTTCATCGATTGTCGCCATTAGACCGTCTCCTTTTCACATGAGGCAGCTTGTCCACATCGTACTTCCGCAGCCTGCTGAATCGCACGCACAATCTTGTCGTATCCGGTGCAGCGACACAGATTGCCCGCCATCGAGAAGCGAATTTCCTCTTCGGTCGGGTTGGGGTTCTTATCCAGAAACGCTTTGGCAGACATGATGTAGCCCGGGGTGCAGATGCCGCACTGCAGCGCTGCATTTTCCAGAAAGGCTTCCTGCAGCGGATCCAGACCATCACCGGGGGCGAGCCCTTCGATGGTTTCGATCTCGGTCCCTTCGGCTTCGACCGCCAGAACCATACAGGTATTGACGGCTTTCCCGTCCATCACGACCGAGCAGGCACCACAGTTGCCGTTGGAGCAACCTTCTTTGGCACCGGTCAGGTTGAGTGTATTGCGTAAGACTTCGAGCAAGGTCTGTCGAGGCTGACAGAGGAACTCCTCTTCACGGCCATTGATAGTCGCGGTTACGATCCGTTTCTTCGCCATCGAAGTGTCCTTATTAAAAATTTCAGTTGGGATTCAGTTTTTAAGAGAGAGTTTTCGCTTCGCAGAAACGAATCATCCCCGAGCACGTTCCACCGCCTGTTTGATGACACGTTCGGTCAACACGCCGGTCACATGAATGCGGAATTCTTCGGTGCCCCGCATGTCGGTAATCGGATGCACGACCGACTTCGCTGCGTCCGCCGCTTTTTTGATGGTTTCATCATTCACCGGCTGACCTGCCAGTGCATCACACGCTTCCTGACACAGGAACGGTTTCGCAGCAACAGCCCCCAGTCCGATGCGGGCCGAAACGAAGTTTTGGCCACTCTCATCCAGAACCACGGAGGCCCCGACTCCCACGACGGCAATATCCATTTCATTCCGGGGAATGAATCGTCGGTAATGCGAACCGCTGTGAGCAGGACGAGCCGGGAAGCGGAGTTCCACAATGATCTCCCCCGGTTCCAGCACATTCTGGCCCGGCCCGGTACAGAAATCTTCGACCGCGACTTCGCGGGTCCCATCAGGACCGGCAATCACGACGGTGGCTTCCAGAGCGATTAACGCGGGTGTTGAATCCGCGGCAGCACCGGCATTCGCCAGGTTCCCCCCGACGCTGGCCCGGTTCTGAATCTGCATGCCGCCGATAATATGACTGCTGTCAGTGATCGCGGAGTAGTTATCGACGATCCCCTGGTGGCCGTAAATCTGGTAACAGGGAACCGCGGCTCCCAGGCGGAGCCCGTCATCGTTGAGCTCCAGCGCCATCAGTTCCGGAATCTTCTTCAAATCGACAATCAGATCGGTCGTCAACCGGCCGGTGCGGACATGGTCGATCAGGTCGGTTCCCCCTGCCAGCGGGCGGGCATTTCCATTGCTTTTGGCCAATAACCCGACGGCATCAGCCAGGGAAACAGGTGCTTCGTATTCAAAATCACGCATCGCAGGTTGGTCCCTCTCCAAATTGTCTTGATCTTGCTCAATTCGCAGCCGCACTCGACTCGCTGAGTGAGTTTGTCTTACCGTCTATTATCAGTCACAGGTCATTTAACATCAATGCAACCAAAGTCGAACAGCCGCCCGATTTCCCATTTTTATAATTTCCTTTAGAATAAAGTCTCAGGCCGGTCTGACAAGCCCGATTCCCGTCCGCCAGCGGAGAAAAGTTCCGATTGAGCGACCCGACACACTTACCACGCCTTTGCGGATTTGTTAACCTGCTTCGCAGTGAACAGTTCCGGCGGCTCCAACGTCGCAGGCACCGTTGACGTAAGAGTATTGCTGACAGGATGTCATCAATCTGGACCCGCAATCCGGAAAAACACCATCAGCCAATGGTCTCTGAAACAAATTCCATCTACCAGAGATAGTGCCTCGAGCACTCAGAGGCAGGTTATATATAGTGGCACGTAAAAAATCGTCTTCTGATCTGAATCAACAAATCGAACAGCGCACCCGGGATCTCGGTGAGCAGATCTGGGGGCACCTGGAACGGCGCGAGCCGACCATGTTCGAAAAGCGCTGGTGGGACGATCGCATCCCCTCCTGGGCGATGGCCGACGAATCCGTCAAAGTGCAGATGTTCCGCTTTGTCGACGTGCTTCCCATGCTCCGCTCGCACGACTCCATCGTACGGCACCTGCAGGAATATTTTGAAGATGTCCGCAAGCATCTTCCCTGGGCGGCCCGCATCGGTCTGGAACTTTCGCAACCGAATTCCGTCCTCGGACGTGCCCTGGCCCTGAACGCCCGCTCCAATGCCCGCCGCATGGCCAGCCGCTTCATCGCGGGTTCTTCCGTCGAAGAGATCCACTACACCGTCGACCGCCTCCGCAGCGAGAACTTCGCCTTCACCCTCGACCTGCTGGGCGAAGCGGTCATCAGCGAAGTCGAAGCCGAAGCCTATCTGCAGTCCTACCTGGATCTGATCTCCGGACTCGCACCCCGCGTGCGGAAATGGTCTGAAAATGTGCAGCTCGACTGGGACAGCCAGGGACACCTGCCCCGCACCAATGTTTCCATCAAGCTCTCTGCCCTGTGCAGCCAGTTCAAGCCCACCGACCCGGTTGGCACGATGGCCGTCGTCCAGCCCCGTCTGCGGAAACTGCTCCGACAGGCGATGAAGTACGACGCCTACCTGCACGTCGATATGGAGCAGAACTCCTACAAGCCGCTGACGCTGGAAATCTTCAAGCAGACGCTGATGGAAAAAGAATTCCGCGATTTCGACAACGTCGGCATCGTAATACAGGCTTATCAGCCGGCCGCCGAACAGGATCTGCAGGACCTGCTCAAGTGGGCCAAAAAACGCAAAGCACCGATCTGGATCCGCCTCGTCAAAGGTGCCTACTGGGATTACGAAACCATCGTTTCCGGCTACCGCAACTGGCCGATCCCCGTATTCCAGCAGAAATGGGAATCGGACGCCAACTTCGAAAAACTGACCAAGGTCCTGCTGGAAAACCATCAGTGGCTCCGACCTGCCTTTGGCAGTCATAACCTCCGCAGTCTGGCGCACGCCATCGCCGCGGCCCACGAACTGGACATTCCCCCTTCCGCTTATGAAATCCAGATGCTGTATGGCATGGGCAAGGAACAGGCCCAGGTCTTTGCGGAGCTGGGGCATCGCGTCCGCATTTACACGCCGTTCGGCGAACTGATTCCCGGCATGGCTTACCTCGTCCGCCGCCTGCTGGAAAACACCTCTAACGATTCATTCCTTCGACAAAGCTTTACCGAGCACGTCAACCTGGAGACCCTGATGATGAACCCGTCCGAACATGCGAAAACCGCCACCAAACAGAAACCGGCAGAAGACGCCGACGGCTTCCAGAATGAACCGCTCACCGATTTCAGCCTCGAAGAATCCCGTACGAAAATGCAGGCGGCTCTGGAAGAAGTCGAAGACCAGTTCGGTAAAGAATACCCGCTGCTGATCAACGGCCGCGCGATCGACACCAAAGCCACGATCACTTCGCGAAACCCCTCTCACAAGTCCGATTCACTGGGCACCGTCTCCTCCGCCTCCGCGGACGACGCCATCGACGCCATCGATGCCGCCCGGCGTGCCTTCCCCGCCTGGTCGCGCACCGAACCCCAGTACCGCGCCGAATACCTGGAACTGATCGCCGCCAACATGCGTCGCCGTCGTTTCGAACTGGCCGCCTGGATCGTCTTTGAATGCGGTAAACCCTGGGAAGAAGCGGACGGCGATGTCGTCGAAGCCATCGATTTCTGCATGTACTACGCCAACCAGATGCGCCGCCTGGCTCATCCGCTGCACTGTGACGTCCCCGGTGAAGAGAACGTCTACTTCTACCGTCCCCGCGGCACCGTAGCTGTCATCGCCCCCTGGAACTTCCCACTCGCGATCCTGACCGGTATGACTGTCGCTTCCCTGGTCACAGGCAACACGGTCGTCATGAAACCAGCAGAACAATCGTCGATTGTCGCCGCCAAGCTGATGGACGTGATCCACGAATCAGGCATCCCCGATGGTGTCGTCAACTTCCTCCCCGGCATCGGTGAAGAAGTCGGCCCCGAACTGGTCGGCAGCCCCGACGTGGAAATGATCACCTTCACCGGCTCACGCGATGTCGGCCTGGCGATCAACGAATCCGCCTCCGATACCGATACCCGCCAGAAGATGGTCAAACGGGTCATCGCGGAAATGGGAGGCAAGAACGCGATCATCGTCGACGACGACGCCGACCTCGACGAAGCGGTCCTCGGCGTGATCCACTCCGCCTTCAATTACGCCGGCCAGAAATGTTCGGCCTGCTCCCGCGTCATCGTGCTCGAATCGATTCACGACACCTTCGTCAGCCGCCTGGTCGAAGCCACCAAGGCCCTCAAGATCGGCCCCGCGGAAGATCCCGGCACCGTCGTCGGCCCGGTCATCGATGAAGAAGCCCACCAGCGGATTCTGGAGTACATCGAGATCGGCAAAGAAGAAGCCACCCTCGCCCTGGCCTGTGACACCTCCGACCTGGAAGACGAAGGCTACTACGTAGGCCCGCACATCTTCACCGACGTCGATTCCACCTGCCAGATCGCCCAGGAAGAAATCTTCGGCCCCGTCCTCGCCGTCATCAAGGCAGACGACTTTGACGAAGCGATTACCATCGCCAACGATACGCCTTACGCCCTCACGGCAGGCGTCTTCAGTCGCAGCCCCGCCCACTTGAACAAGGCACGCATGGAAATCGTAGCCGGCAACATCTACCTCAACCGGAACATCACCGGCGCCATGGTCGAACGCCACCCGTTCGGCGGCTTCAAGATGTCCGGCATCGGCAGCAAGACTGGCGGCCCCGACTATCTGCTGCAGTTCCTCGTTCCGGTCAACGTCACCGAAAACACCATGCGTCGCGGCTTCGCCCCCGATGCTGCTGCGGAAGACGAAGCAGAATAACCGCCTTTTACGCTACTCTTCCCGCGGTCCTTCCGCGGGAAGATATTTTTCAAAGCCTTTGAAGTACTTGCCCCGCTCGATCATCTCCCGCGTCAACAGGCCGGCAAAATAGATCGGCAAATGCGGCTCGGCTTTGAGATTCTCGACCAGCCAGTCTAAGCCGGCACGTCCGCGCACAAGCACAATCACATTCTTCTCCCCCTTCTCATCCAGCCCCTGCGTCAGAATGACATGCTCGTTTTTCCCCAGGCGGCGGGAAACCAACTGCTCTGCCTCCTCCAGGGTTCTCGCCGGTCGACCACTGCAGATAACCACGTACACTCCACGGGACGCATAATCCTCCGCATTGGGTGGCTCCGATCCGGTCAACTGCCGGTAAGCACTGACTGCCTGCCCCAATGCAACTTCCGTCAACTGTTCATGTTCGCGTAATGCCTGGGCAAACAGTGTCGACAGGTAATACTTGTCATCCTCATGATTTCCCATACCCCACAGAATCCGCGTGCGCATATTGTGATTGGTCGTGGCATCAAAGGGGGGCGCCATATAGACATGAAATAACGCCCGCAGCACATTCTTCGTCTTCTTCGTTCCCGGGCCAAAGCCATGATAGATCGCCGCGTAGCGCAGTCCGGGTGGTCCTGTCGGATCGAGTGCCTGATAAAAAATCTCCGTCAGTCGAGGATCGCGCGGCCAGCCCAGTGCACTTGAAATCCAGCCAATCATGTGATTGGGTGAATACCTCGAATGCTTCGAATGCCGCAGACCCTGACGAAACAGTTCCAGCAGTTCCGCATCAGTCAGGTTCAACTGATCCCGTTTCGCATAGACATCATCCAGCTGTTTGCCTGCTGCCGGATCATCCGCGAAATAGGCTTCATAATCAGGAGCCACATATTCCGCCGCCTCATACGCATATGTCGCACCCACAGGAGGACGTGTGTAGTCAGGCAGATTACTCCGGGGGCTTCCCTCAGGCAGAAAGCGAGCCAGCTCATTCAGCCGTCGCGTCTGTAACACCAACGCCGTGAACAGCTCATTGCAGTCCAGCTCGAGGTGCATTCGCTTCGAAATGATATATTCCAGCAGTCGACGGTTCTTCAACCCCTTCACCAGCACGATGGCTGTCTCATATCCCTCATCGACCCGGGTGAGAAAAGCCAGTACCGCATCCTGCCGAGTCCCGAATGGTTTCATCACCATTTTACGCAAAATCTCCGCAGCCCGGGGATGTGTCGCAGAAACATCAGGCCGATGAAAAGCAATGATCCACAGGCCCAGGTCATCAAACCGCTCTAACCCAGGCGGATCGGTCTCAAACACCGCCTGCCAGGTCTCCAGTGTCGCTCCCACCGTCAGATCGTTCAACTGACTGTGATCATCCAGTAGCCCTGACAGCAGCTTTCGCGTCTGCTCCTTGTCGCCATAGGTCCGCATCCCCCAGGCAATCCGGTGTTTCTCATGCCAGGGCATCTGAGGATATTGCTCCATCAGCATCCGCACCAGATTTGCCGAACGATCCGAGACCACCATTGGGCCATGATAGAGAGCAGAGTGCGCAACACCGGGCAGGTCACTGACACTCGCGTGATACATCAGTTCGATCGCCCTCGGATCCTGCTCTTTGCGATTCCAGATATACTGGTTCCCCACCTGTCCCAGCAGTGTGGTCCGATGATGTGAACAGTTCCGCAGTCCACGCCGGATCAAAGCCAGACGCTCATCGATGCTGGAGACCTTCAGCTTGCCTTCGATCATCTGGTCCAGTTGCGCGCCCGCTGCCTTGTCATCCGGGAAAAACGCTTCGAAATCGGGAGGCACATACTGATCGGTCCGGTTCCAGGCAAATGGCGGCTCAATTTTCCCGGGCAGCGCCTGCGTGTCAGACTCCTCTGCCGGGAAAGCGGGCTGCATCCTGGAAACAGCAGCGACGCTGATCGTCAACAGCACCAGAAACTTCACCACGCCACGCAACTTCAACTCAGAGGTCGATCGCATTTCATCTCCTCCTCAGTTTTCAGAATTACCGGTGGCAGCCAGGCGCGTTTAACCGAATCCGCCGCCTCCGCCATCATCTCCCATGTAGCCCCCTTCAGGGACATCCAGGTTCGTGTAGTTGCCGAACCGCATTGATTCACGGAGCCACGTCAGGTTCACAATCCCGGTCGGACCACTACGGTGCTTGGCCACAACCACTTCTGCCAGACCCGGATGGTCTTCCGGATCATAAGCGTCAGGACGGTGCAGGAACATGATCAGGTCGGCGTCCTGTTCGATGGCTCCACTTTCTCGCAAGTCAGCCAGACGCGGACGCTTGTCTTCACGCAACTCCACACCGCGGTTCAACTGGGCCAGGGCAATCGTCGGCACATTCAATTCCTTACACAGCCCCTTCAGACGCCGCGTGATCCCCGCGATCTGCTGTTCACGGGGCATCGTCTTGTCTTCCGGTTCAATCAGCTGCAGGTAATCGATGATAATCAGCCCCAGGTTGCTCAACCGCTTCAAACGCCGGCAAATCGCACTGATTTCCTGAATCGTCCGCCCCGGCTTATCGTCGATAAACAGAGGCATCTCGCTGATCTGGGAAGAGGCCTCCAGCAACCGGTGCCGCTCGTCATCCTCCAGGTCCCCGGCACGCAGCGCGTGACCGTTCACCCCCGAGCGGATACACAACAGACGCTCTGCCAGTTCCAGCTTTGACTGTTCCAGAGAGAAGATAATCGTCGCCACGCCCCCCTCGTCGGCGGCGGCTTCCGCGAAGTTACAGACCAGCGCGGTCTTCCCCATCGAAGGACGGGCCGCCAGGACGATCAATTCGGAAGGCTGAAAACCGTTGATCTGTTCGTCCAGGTCGACGAACCCGGTCGTGGTTCCGGTCAGTGATCCCTCTTTCTGGGTTCGCTCGTGGATCCGGTCAAAGGCATCCATCAGGATGTCCTTGATGTCGATCTTATCCCCTTCTCCCTGCGATTCGAGAATACTGAAGATACTCTGCTCGGCCTTGTTTAACACCTCCAGAGTGTCGCCCTGCGGTGAATAGCTTTCCCGAATGATTTCGGTACACGAGTGAATCAGTTCCCGCTGAACCGATTTGTCCCGCACGATGTTCGCATAGTATTCCGCGTGCGCCGCGTGAGGGACGCTCTCCAGGATCTCATGCAGGTACATCACATTGCCGGCCTCGTCCAGCTCTCCCTTGGAGTCGAGCTCTTCGGCCACCGTCACCGCGTCAATCCCGCGGACGCCGGCATCGTGCAAGCGCAGAATCGCAGCAAAGATCCGCGCGTTTTTATCGCTGTAGAAATGGTTGGTTTTGACAATCTGCACGAGGTCGTCAATGACCACGTTGTCGAGCAGAATACTGCCCAGCACGGCTTTCTCTGCATCCAGGTTCTGTGGCGGCACTTTACCGAACAGCTCTTCCACAGACTCCTGCTTTGGACGGCGAAAATTTCCTTTGCCCGCAACTGACATGACCATCCCCTGGAACGTTTGACTCAATGAAATGAAAACACACGACGCAGCCCCCGTTCAGCTCCGGGTGAATGCACGTCGTGTTGCAGGCGTCATCATATAACAACAAAAGAGGTCCGGCAATAACCGGACCTCTTCGTTTTTTATGACGCAGTTCGACAGCCCTGCTGCCGAAACGGGTTAGCTTTTTTCTGCAGTCGGTACGACCCAGACTTTGACTTCGGTCTTCACCTTTTCGTGCAGCTGCAGCTTGACGGTATACATACCGAGCTCTTTCAGCGGACCTTCCAGGCGAATCGCTTCAGCATCGACTTCGAAGCCGCTCTCCTTGAGGGACTTGCTGATGTCAACAGCCACGATCGAACCATACAGGTGACCTTCTTCGTTGGCGTTGGCTTCCATGGTGACGCTGTGCTTGCTGACTTTGTCTGCCAGACCCTTGAGCGATTTGAGATGCTCTTTTTCCAGCTCGGCCACTTTCTTCTGGTGCTGTGTCACCATCCGCTTGTTGTGCTCAGTGGCAATGGTGGCCATGCCGTAAGGCAGCAGGAAGTTACGGGCATAGCCGGGTTTGACCCGCACAATGTCACCCTGCTCACCGAGGTTGTCGACATTTTCTGCCAGCAAAACCTCGATAGATGACTTGGAACTACCGACCACAGAGGTGCTACGTTGTTTGCGAACCATTATCAATCACTTCCGTAATTTTCAGTTTTTACTATCGTTTTGAATAAAAATTGACTCGTTGTGCTGCTCCGTTGAAACGGCCTTCACTTAGAAAGGCACGTCGTCGTCGGGCATTCCACCTGGTGAATCGTAAAAGGAGTCTGCCGGGCTGGAGGAACCACCCTGCGAGGAACCGCCGCGGCTGCCATAACCGCCGCCACCGCCGCCGCTGGGACCACCACCGCCTCCGGGGCCATCGCCACGTCCGCCAAGCATGGTCATGTTTTCGCCAACCACTTTCAACTTGCTGCGTTTCTGGCCCGATTCTTTGTCATCCCACTGATCCAGTTGCAAACGCCCTTCGATCAGCACCGAACGCCCCTTGGTCAGATATTCGCTGGCAACTTCTGCGGTGCGTCCCCACAGGGTCACATCCACAAACGTTGTCTCTTCCTTCCGGGAATTGGAATTCTTATCAAACCAGCTTCGGTTCACTGCCAGACCAATTTCCGCAACCGCACTTCCTCCAGGCGTGTATCGCACCTGCGGATCGCGAGTCAGATTTCCTACCAGGATGACTTTGTTGAAACTGGCCATCAACGGCCTCCGTGAGTTTGAATGACTTAATCGGGTAACTTTCCTGGAGCCCTCTTCAGCTCCAGACTCCAGATGCAGACGTCTTAGCTGTCACTGTCGTCGTCATCATCGTCGTCGTTGAGAGCATCGTAGTCGACGCTATCATCGCTGCTTTCGCCAACCGTTTCTGGTGCAGCGGAAGGATCGATGGCAGAAACCATGGCATCAAACAGTGTCTGAGGCTGCTTGATGACCATCTGGCGAATCACAATGTCACTCAGGTGACAGGAACGGGTGATAACATCCATTCCGCTACCAGGCATGGTGAAATACACCAGGTAGTGCAGGCCTTTCATGTGGCCATCGATTTCGTATGCCAGCTTACCATCCTGCCAGGGACGGTGAGCAACGATTTCGGCACCGGCTTTTGACAGAATTTCCAGAACGTGTGCAATGGTTCCTTCGTGATCTGCAGCAAATTTGCCGCTGTCCAGCAGGAACATACCTTCGTAATTAACCATAACCGCTTTTTTCTCTGCTACAGACAAGACTGTTCTCCCGGAATAATTTGGCCCTAAGGCCAGATTGACGATCAGACTCTATTTTGTTTTGACCACCGGTTTTCACAAAAACCAGGGTCCGTGTTTCATTCAGGTGCATTCACCTGATTCATGGCGATTTCCAGGCCCTGTTCGACCCAGCATTCAACCCCGCGGGCCGCGTTTTGTACCGCCTGCGAAACCGAATCGGACTCGTTATCCCGAAATCGACTTAAAACATAATCCGCTACCGCAAACCCGGCCGGAGGTCGCCCCACTCCCATTCGCAGGCGTGGCACATCCTGGGTCCCCAGTTTCTGGAGAATGTCCTGTAAACCTTTTTGTCCTCCCGCCGAGCCGGATCCCCGTAACCGGAGTCGCCCCAGAGGCAGGTTCATATCATCACAGACCACCATGACATCGCTGGCAGGCAGTTTGTAAAACTTGGTCACAGCGGCAACGCTGCGACCACTTAAATTCATAAATGTCTGCGGGGCAACGAGTAACACCTTGTCACCCCCCAGCGAAAACTCACCGACGAGCGCCTCAAACTGGCTTTTGAACCCGGCAACACCGTGCCAGTCTGCCAGCTGAGACAAAACGTCAAACCCGATATTGTGACGTGTTCGCTCGTATTGTCTACCGGGATTCCCCAGTCCTACGACCACTTTCACAACGCCACCCGTCAGGTTCTTAACTACTGATTACTTGATCGCGATTGAACCAGGGACAACTATTCTTCGGTTGCTTCTTCTGATTCGGATTCCCCAATAACTTCGGGAGCGTCAGGACCTTCGCCTTCTTCTTCCCCGAGTTCAGGAACGCCCTGCGGAGGCAGAACGTGAACTACAACCTGCTCTGGTTCGTTATGGATCTTGGCTCCACGAGGAACTTCGATATCGCTGACGTGAATCGCATCGCCAATTTCCAGCGAGTTGATTCGCACGGGAATGCTGTCCGGAATGCTGTGAGCCAGACAGTCCAGTTCCAGTGTGTGCAGAGGCTGTTCCAGTACGCCACCATCGAGGGCACCGGGGGAAGTACCACGCAGGGTTACAGGAACTTCGACAGTCACCCGCTCAGATGCGTTGATCCGCATCAGGTCGACATGCAGAATATAGCTGCCAAAGGTGTCCCACTGCAGATCACGCAGAATCGTTTCTTCGACTTTGCCATCCACGTCGATTTCAAAAACCCGTTCCCGGTTCTTGATCAGATCACGCAGATCGTGATCGTCGACACTGATATGGGCAGGCTCCAGCTCATGTCCGTACACGACAGCAGGAATACGCCCTGCACGACGGATGCGACGGCTTTCAATGGATCCCAGTTTTTCCCGTTTGGAGGCACTGATTCGCTGCAATACAAAATCGTCTGACATTTCCCAACATTCCTCGAAGAGTGACTCGACACATCTCGTCGAACCACTCGTCCATTAAAGACTTTGAATCGATAAATCCGACACGATATCGTGAATACAGTAATATTACCGTTGTCTCAAAGGGCTTCCGCAGTGGAACCGGAGATCGAAATCGGCCTTAAAACAGGCCGAAAAGGACAATTCCAACCGGTCTCCCCGGAGACAAAATCAGCGGGTCCAGCCGACTACATCAGCTGGTCTCTCACCAGATCGTTATAGTTGAAGCGTGCAAAAATAACTTCCCGCTTACAAATCTGCAACCGAACACCCCCTCTATCTTGGTTGAAAGTCACAAGACAGCCTGATTTTCAGGAATTGATTGACGGGAAACGCCCGGCCTGACATCACGACCTGCTTCAGGATCGCCCGAAAGTATACACAAAAACACCACGCGAGATCAACCAGACCACCCCGGGTTTCCCCTGATTCACCAGAAAAACTCAGCCGCCGATGTTCAAATCGGCGAGATTCCGTATTGGCTCAACCTGATCTGACTGTAGAATGGAATCAGCGTGAAAACTCAAGCTGCCCCGTAACTTCTGCATCTCAGAACCAGGGGCTTTCGCTCGATATCCCAAAAGGCAGTCTGCATGCATTTTATCCGTCTCACTCGGACAATCGCTTTTTCCATTATTACCGGTCTCATCCTGGTATCGGCCCCTGCTCTCCAGGCAGACGACAAAGCAGAACAGCCCTTTCAGCCCAACGATCCGCAGCAGGCCAAACCCAATCCCCCGCTGAATCAGCTCAAGCAGATCCTGCAGGGAATCTTCGGCAAGAAAAAGCCGGCCGAAGTCCAGGTAGACGAAGCCGACAAAAAACGCACACCAGACTACTACCGTTACCCGCAGGACCTGGAACAGGAACGCCGCTTCAAAAGTGTACAGCAGTTACTGCAGGATGAGCAGTGGGAAGCCGCACGCGAAAAACTGCAGTTGATGCTGGAAAACAGCCTGAATCTCCCGGTCCACATCGCCGGGGAACGGGGATTAATCACCGACCGGGAACTGATCTACGAACTCCTGGAACTCCTGCCCGAGGAAGAGCAGCAGAAATTCGAACGGCAATATGCGGCCCTCGCGGAAAAAATGTTCAACGACGCACAGCAGAATAATGCGCCCCCCGAGCAGTTCGCCGAAATCGCCACCCGCTTCTCCAGCACTGCTGCCGGCGCCCGCGCGATGAACTACCTGATCTCCTATCATATGGAACGCAAAGAGTTCGGACTGGCTGAGCAATACGTGCAACGACTTCTGAAATACCAGCCCCCCCTGACCCGCTCTCCTCAATGGAAAACGAAAGCCGCTTATATTCTAAAACAGACGGGCAACCAGGAACTGGCCCGGCAACTGATGGCATCATCCAGCGGTGCTGTCGACCTCAGCCAGCCGATTCAAATCGGAGGCAGCACCGAAAAGCCGCTGACCTGGCTCGAAAAACAACAGATCCTCGGCTCAACCGGAAATCACCCCCTGGACGAATGGCCCATGCTGTTCGGCTCTCCCAGCCATGCCGCCCGCGCCCAACAGGCCGATCCGCTGCTGATTCCCCGCTGGTCTTACCCGCTGACTTCCAACCATTCGATCCAGTCTCAGCTCGATCTGATCCAGGAAGACCTGGCCAGTTCCGAGCATGCCACTGTACCGGCTCTGCCTCCCCTGGCCATCGATGGAAAAATCGTCTTTCGCACTCTGAAGGGAGTGCAGGTCATCGACGCAGCGACCGGAGCCCCGCTCTGGCAGACAGCTCTGGAGAACTCTCCGGAAGAGTCCTTTATCAAAGCACAGCTCAAGGGACAACAGGAACCCGAGGCCCGACGGCTGTTTGATCCCGCACCGGACGTGCGTCCGTTCTCTATATACAATGGGACCGACCCCGATGCGCACCCGCTGACCAGCCTGATCTATCGCAACGCCAACTGGGGCAGCCAAAGCAGCGATGGCGAGCGGCTGTTTATTCTGGAAAGCATGCGACTGAACCTCAGCGCCAGCGGCACTTCGCGGAATCTGAACCGCTTCCGCCGTCGAAGAGGCGACTTTGAGGAAGACTTCTGGTCATCCAATCAACTGGTTGCCTACGAACTGCAAACCGGTCAGCCTCTCTGGAAAGTCGGAGGCGTCAAATTCGATGAACCGTTCGACCTGCCCCTCGCGGGAACTTTCTTCTTCGGTGCTCCTACCCCTTCCGGCAACGAACTCTACATCATCGGCGAACGCGATCGTGAGATTCGGGTTTATGCCCTCAATCCGCAGACTGGTGAAGAACTCTGGTCTCAGCAGATCGGTAACCCCGAACAGGATATCGCCCTGGATATGGTCCGCCGCTGGTGGATCGCACCGGTCGCCGTCGACCAGGGAATTCTGATCTGCCCGACCACCATCGGCCTGGTCACCGCTATCGGCCAGTTGAACCACTCCATTCTGTGGTCGACCCGGTATACCTCATCCGCTTCAGATGAAAACGGACAGCATTTCAACCGCCTCGAACAGACCAGCTTCGAACCCGTTAATCATCGCTGGAGCCCCTCTGCACCGATTATCATCGACAGCAAAGTCGTTTATACGCCCCCCGATGATCAGTCGCTGATCTGCCTCGATCTGATCACAGGCCTGCCGGCCTGGACCAAACGGGCCAAAGAAGCTATGGTCTCCCTGGCCGGCGTCGCGGATGGCAAAGTGCTGATGGTGGGCATGAACAGTGTGACCGCCATCGACCTCAAAACAGGTAAAAACGCCTGGCAGACACTCTACGACAAACAGGCGGGCGCCCCTTCGGGACAGGCAGTGATTGCCGACCAGCATCTGCACGTCCCCCTGCAGAGCGGACAGGTCTGGACCTTTGATGTCGCTTCAGGCAAAGTCGTCAATCGACTGTCGAATGCCAGCACCAACCAGCCATTGGGAAATCTGATCGTGCATCACGGTCAGTTTCTTTCACTGAGCCCCCGCGGCCTGGTCAGCTACGAACAGAAACAGACCTTTGAAAATCAGATCCAAAAGATTAAGCAGCAGAACCCGAACAGCCCGCTGGCACTCTTCAAGGAAGCCGAACTGCTGATCATGAATCAGCGCTACCAGGCCGCCTGGTCCCGTCTGCAGCAGCTCGATCGCAGCCAGCTCCCTGACGCAGATCAGAAAAAATTCCACGACCAACTGGTTCACTGCCTGACCGCACTGATTCGCTCCGACTTCCAGCAACACGATGAACTGGTCACCGAGTTGCAGCAGCAGGTCAGCTCCGAAAAAGAACGACTGGAACTGCAGCGTCTGCTCATCGAACGCGCCCGGGCCCGGCACGAATTCTCCCGCACACTCTCACTGCTCAAGGAACTGGGACAGGCCCCCGCAGAAACGTTCTTCCAGAATGAAAATACTGAAGTCCAGATTGACTGCTGGATCGCCGGCCAGGCTGAAGACCTCTGGAGTCAGGCCAGTAAAGTAGAACAGGAACAGTTCACACAACACTTGAATCAGCGGGCAGCGGAACTCGCAAATGCCGACAGCGAAGATCAGCAACGCTTCCTGCGTCAGTTCGGTTTTCATACCGCCTCAATTCCGGTTTTGAGACAGCTCATCGATGGCGCCCTGGCTTCGGAAGAATTCTTCACCGCTGAACTCTGGCTCTCTCGCCTGATCCAGCAGAAGCAGCCGGAACTCACCGCAGAAGGCCTGGCAGGCATGGTTCGACTCTGCCTGAAACACGAACTCGATGCCGACGCACAGCATTACCTGGAAGAACTTGCCAACCTCGATTCTCAACTCCGTCTGCCCAATAACCAGAGCGTAGAACAGTTCATGGTCGCCACCTTGCAGACGTTGCGCGACAACGAACAACGGCGACCGCAGTCCAGCAACTGGCGTCCGGAAAAACTCAAGCTGATTGTCGGCGGTTCGGGCCGTTATATTTCAACCCGCGAACAGACGCTCGACACACTCGACTCACCACTCCCCTTCTTCCGCACACACAGCCTGACCGTCGATCCCCGCGAGAACCGGCTGGCCATGACTGAAACCTTCAGCAAGCGAATGATCTGGTCAACGCCCCTGCGGTCCATGCAGCAGGCCCGTTCGTCCAGCTTCAATGAAAGCGAACTGGTAGGCCATAACCTGGTACTACAGCACCGCGACATGCTCCACCTCTACGACCTGGTCGACCGGAAGCTGATCTGGAGCCAGAAGCTCGAACGGGAACAGACCAATCGCCACTACAGCAGCATGTTCAACCGAACACCCGCTCCACTGGGAACCGAATCGTCTCTGATTCATCGGCACCATCCATCGATCGTGATTCGCAACGTCGGCATGATCGCCGCTGCGAACGCCGATTACACCTGCTACTACAGTCGTCGCAACATCATTCTTGTCGACACCCGCACCGGCCAGGTCCGCTGGACCCATGAAAACGTGGATCAGGACACCCGGGTCCTTGGGGATGACCGGCAGATCTATCTCGTCTCGCGGAATCGTGAAGTGAAAAAGATCCTCCGCGTCAGCGATGGACAGGAGCGCGAACTGCCGGCCAATATTCGCCTGATGAGTCACGCCATTTACCAGGGGGGCTCCAACTTTGTCGGCATCATTCCTACCGGCGACATCAAGCATCCCATTCGCGATGCCCGCCTGACTTCGATTTTCGCCTTCCAGCCCGGTGTGACGCATCTGCCCTGGACGCGGGAATT
Source organism: Gimesia chilikensis (assembly GCF_008329715.1). Lineage (GTDB taxonomy): Bacteria > Planctomycetota > Planctomycetia > Planctomycetales > Planctomycetaceae > Gimesia > Gimesia chilikensis. Next base: position 18,952 of record NZ_VTSR01000009.1, read on the forward strand.
CGACCGCGAAACCAAATTCGCGATGTGCAGCCAGCATTTCCTCGCGGCACTCACGCCTGCTGGGGAACTGAAAATCGTCGACCTCAGAAATGGTCAGGTGCGGGACCTGGGAACCATCAACAAGGATCAGTTAGGCAAACACGATGACCTTTATGTCGTCGCAGATCGTGCCCGTGTCTACCTGGTCGGCAATTCCCAGGCACGCAACACGATCTCGGTCAGCGTGCCCTCAGTCCCCACAAATGGTTCCCTGACCGTCTTTGATCGCCAGACCGGAAAACAGATCTGGACCGAGGACTTCGAGAAGAAACACCTGGTCCTCGACGAACAGAATCTGCTGCCGATAACACTTCTCGTCTCGCGCGATTACCTGCGAACCGGCAATCGGTCCACCAGTATTATTCATCTCAAAGCACTGGATAAACAGACCGGCAAAACGCTGCTCGACTGGAAAGCACCGCTGGAATCCAACATTCGGGACATCCGAGTCGACTACGAACAGAAAATGATGGAAATATTAATGTACAACGCCAAAATCCATCTCTACGACGCTGACGTGCTCGCTTTAGGCCGCACCGCCCCCGCTGCACCGGAAAACGATCCCGCGAAAGCCGCTGAAAAGCCATCTCAGGAAAAGAGCCAAAAAAAGAATTGAAAAATTCTACTTGCGAAATAAAACTCATAAAAATAAAATGATGTAGTTTCACACCTGATATTTACTTGCCTGATTTAACACCGCTTGAGAAAGTCTATGTTTCACCGCCTGTTTGTCCTGATCCTGATTGGCTCCCTGGCTCTGCCAGCCGTCCCAGTCTCAGGTTGCGAATGTGGCGAAAAACAGACATCTCAGTCCAGTTCCTGCTGCTGTTGCACACAAGCCAACAAGCAGCCAGAGCAGCCGCAACCTAAATCCTGCTGCTGTAAAACTGCGAAAACGGAGGAAAAACAGGCCCCTACAGAGCAGAAGCAGCTAAACTGCCAGCAGAATGGCTGCCAGTGTCAGCACAGCTTCTCTCAGCCCGCCACCGCGACTTCGGTCAAATCGGTTGAGCTGGCACAACAGCTCCGTTGTAACTGGGACCTGATTGACCTGACAGCTCCCCTGAGCCCGGCGACACGCCCGGCCGCTTCTCAATCTCGTGAGCTGCATTCTACCGAAGTTCCCTGCTCTGCAGAGGAACATTGCGCGCATTTCTGCCTCTGGTTGATCTAGTTCGCCCCGTTTCCGGCCGGATCAACCCGTGCCGTTCCCCGCATTTCATCATGTAAATGATGACGTGCGCTCCTGACCGGCCCCCGCCTTTCTGCAGGAGTCCCGAACGCACACCGCTTTAAGATACGTCACGTTTCAAGTAAGAAAAACCAAAACTGTTTTTTACCCTTAAGGAGAAAACCATGCGTCAAGTATTATCAATCGCCGCCGTACTGGCTGTTGTCGCTTTTGCAGGTCAGGCATTCGCCGCAGATGCTAAAGCGATCTGCCCCGTTGCCGGTAAGCCCGCCAAAGACAGCGTCACCGCTGACTACAAAGGCACCACCGTTGCTCTCTGCTGTGGCAACTGCAAAAAAGCTTTCGAAGCAAACCCCAAGAAGTTTGCCGCTAAAGCCAACCTGCAGCTGGTTGCTACCGGCAAAGCCAAACAGGTCAAATGCCCCTTCGCTGGCAAGCCTGTCAATCCTGCTCAGGCCGTGACTGTAGCTGGAACTGAAGTCAAATTCTGCTGTGGTGGATGCAAAGGCAAAGCCGCTAAAGCTTCCGGCGATGAGCAGATCAAACTGATCTTCAATGACAAAGCCTTCGAAAAAGGTTTCAAAGTCACTGAAAAATAAGCTGATTCGTCAGCGAAATCTTTCAGCATGCATTCGCGGGCCAGCGTGCTGAGATTTTAAACAGAGAGCGGGCGTTTCTTTCGAGAAACGCCCGCTCTTTTTTCATGCCTGGATCTGATCGATCGGCGTCAATCAGGTCGTGTATTCGGAATTCAACCGCACGTATTCCTGGGTCAGGTCACTGGTCCAGAACACAATCGACTCTGCCCCGAAAGGCAGCTGCAACTGAATCGAAACGTCCCGGTTTTCGCGAATCGAGCGGGAGACCGCCTCTTCATCGAAGTCGGCCGGCATGCCCTTTTCGTAGATCAGCATCCCGTTGATATGCAGCACGATGTCCTGCTCGGTCAGCTTCACACTCGTCCGACCGGTCGCGGAAACAATCCGGCCCCAGTTCGGATCCGAACCGGCAATCGCCGTCTTCACCAGCGCATCGTTGGCAATCGTCCGGGCAATTTCTTTTGCTTCCGCCTGCGTATTCGTCCCGGAGACTTCAATCGTGACGAAATGATCGGCGCCTTCTGCATCGCGGATGATCGCCTGCCCCAGTTCCATCGCCACTTCCATAATCGCCGTCTGCAGATGAGTCAGGTCGTCTGTAGAAAGTGCTTCCGCGCCCGAGGCACCATTGGCCAGCAGAATGACCGAATCGCTGGTACTCGTATGCCCTTCGACCGACACGCAGTTGAAGCTGTAATCTACAGCTTCCCTGAGCAGTGCATCAGCCTGGCTGGCATTCAACGGAGCATCGGTCATGATTACCGACAGCATCGTCGCCATGTTAGGAGCAATCATCGCCGCCCCCTTCGCCACGCCACTCACGCGGACGGTTTTGTCACCAATCGATAACTCGCGGGTCGCCTGCTTGGGAACAGTATCCGTGGTCATCATGCCCCGGGCTGCATTCAGAAAGGACTCCGCGTCCGCCCCCAGCTCAGAGATCACCCTGGGAATCCCCGCCTCAATCGGTGTTCGTGGCAGGAAGTGTCCGATGATTCCGGTCGAGCAGACCAGGACTTCTTCGCTTTCCAGCCCGAGTCTTTCTGCGACCTGGCTGGTCATCCAGCGGGCATCTTCGATTCCGCGTTCGCCCGTGCAGGCGTTCGCATTTCCCGAGTTAATGATCACCGCCCGCACCGAATCGCCGGGCACGCGTTCGCGGGATACCTTCACGGGAGCCCCGCAAACCTGGTTCGTGGTATAAACGCCCGCCCCCACACAGGGCTCATCAGACACAAACAGCGACAAATCGAAGGTCGATTTGTTTTCCTTAATCCCGCAGGCCAGACCGGCAGACCGGAAACCCTGGGGCAAAATCATGTCAGCAGTCAACTGCTTCTCCTCGGAAAGAAATCATGGTTCAGACAATTAAGCCTGTCGTTTCCGGATAACCGGCCATCAGATTGAAATTCTGCACCGCCACGCCTGCAGCCCCTTTAATCAGGTTATCGATTGCCGAAAAGACAATCAGCTGGTTCCCCGCGGACTGCAGCGAAATATCACAATAATTGGTCCCCGACACTTCCCGGGTCGCGGGCAGCCGGTCGATGATGCGCACGAACGGTTTATCTGCATAGAAGGTGCGATAAACTTCTTTCAGATGATCCAGGCTCGTATCTTCTTTCAGGCGGGGATACATGGTCGCCAGAATTCCCCGGTTCATCGGGGTCAGGTGCGGCGTGAACGTCACTTTCACGTCTGTTCCGCCCAGTGTCGTCAGGACTTCTTCGATTTCCGGCGTGTGCCGATGCGTTCCCACACCATAGGCGGTGATGCTCTCATTACATTCCGGGTAAAGCGTTCCCAGCTTCGGTTTCCGCCCCGCGCCGCTGACGCCACTCTTCGCGTCGATGATAATCCCCGTCGGCTCAATCAGGGAGTTGGCAATCAGGGGAGCCAGTCCCAGAATCGAGGCGCTGGTATAACAGCCGGGATTGGCGATCAGATCGGCACTGGGAATTTTGTCCGCACCGAGTTCGGGCAGACCATAAATCGTGCTTCCCAGGCGGGTCGGATCGATGTGCACATGATGATACCACTGCTCGTAGACCGCAGGATCACTCAACCGGTAGTCGGCACTCAAATCGACCACGCGACAGCCGTCAGCAAGCAGATCCGGAATCACTTCCATACTGGCCACGTGTGGGAGAGCACAGAAGACAAAGTCGGCCCGTTCTGCAATTTCTGCCGCTGACAGATTCTCACAACGCAGATCCAGACGCCCCTCGAGAGAGTGGTGAATCTCACTGATATGCGGTGCTTCATCTGAGCGTGTGGTCAGCGCGACGATCTCGACTTCGGGATTTCGCAGCAGAATTTTGATCAGTTCCAGAGCCGCGTACCCCGTGGCTCCCATGATGGCAACTTTGGTCATTGTTCCCCGTTCCAGGTCTGTTCTCAAAAACCGTTCAGATCGGAGCGAGCCCCGCTGAACAAAATCAAAACGTACATTCTAAGCAGCTATATGGGGACGACAAGGTTGCCTGCCCCGGGGATCGCCCGCTTTCTCCAGATTTTGCAGTAACGCGGGCTTCACACGAGACAGAATCAATCGAACTCCACCACTGTCGGATGCGAACCAGCGTTCTCTGCAACCCTTGATTTATAATGGTTCTTTAGAATTAACAAAGTCAACTCTCTCACATCAAATGCCCCCGATTCTTTCAAATTAAGCGGCAAAATTAATTCTGTTTCCTTTTCAAAAAGTACCTGAAACATCACAATAAATTGATCGATTCCGGTAGTTTCTACCGACGACAATTCAATTCGCTGGCGCTCGGCGTTCCTTTCTCAAATGGCCAGGACGGTAGTTCTTCGTCAGGGGTCGCGCCGACACGCATGCTAGCTCAACACGGATTTAGAATAGAGTAGAATGTCTAACGTTGCCAAACTAGCCGCCGATGCGCTGTCTGAAGGTGGTGGAATTTTTCGACTGTCTCCTACCTGGGTTCCCCGAGTGTTCCTGCAGCCTGGTCGTCGTCTCAAACTGCACCCCAATGACTACTATGCCCTCGGAACACACCGCGGCGGGATCGATGAACGCTGGTTTGGTTCTACAACGGTCGCCACCAACGAAGGGGCACCAGATGACGAAGGCCTCAGCTACTGTGTCTTCGGCGATGAAAAATTCACCCTGAAAGACGCCATCAGCGAACTGGGCGGCGAAATCATCGGCGACGCCATCTGGGGCAAGTACAACCGCTGGCCCGTCTACTCGAAATTCTTCGATAACATGGGTCCGATTCCGCACCACATGCACCAGAATTCCGAACAGGCTGCCAAAGTCGGTCAGGAAGGGAAGCCGGAATCCTACTATTTTCCACCCCAGTTGAATGCCATCGGGAATAACTTCCCCTACACGTTCATGGGGCTGGAACCCGGAACAACCAAACAGGACGTCATCGATTGCCTGGATCGCTGGAACGACGGGGACAACGGCATTCTGGATCTCTCCAAAGCATACCGCCTCAAACCAGGAACTGGCTGGTTGATTCCTCCCTGTGTCCTGCACGCTCCCGGAAGTCTCCTGACCTACGAACCACAGTGGGGCAGTGATGTTTTCGGCATGTACCAGTCAATGGTGGAAGGTCGGGCCGTACACCGCTCCCTGCTAACCAAGGACTTCCCCGAAGACAAGCACGACGACAACGCCTACCTTGTCGAAGCCCTCGACTGGGAAGCCAACGTCGATCCGAACTTCAAAGAGAACAACTACCTCGAGCCGATCACTATTGGCGATACCGCCGCAGCAGGTTACGTTGATCGCTGGGTCGTCTACGGGAAAGTCAATGGCGAGCAGCTCTTTACCGCTAAGGAACTGACCGTCGATCCGGGTGCAAAACTCACCCTCAAGGATACCGGCGCCTATAGCTGGATCACCGTCCAGGGTGAAGGCAAAATCGGCAACCTGCGGCTGCAGACGCCCGCCATGATCCGCTTCGGCGAAATGACGGAAGACGAAGTCTTCGTCACAGAAAAAACAGCGAAAGAAGGCGTTACCATCGAAAACACCGGCAGTGAGCCTCTCGTCTCGCTCCGTTACTTCGGTCCCGACGCCTGCCCCGACGCTCCAAACGTCGGCGACCATCACAAGTAAACTGAATCGTCACACGCAACTGCCCGACCTCTCGGGCAGTTTTTATTTCGATCTGATACCTCCTGCAGACATGAAGGACCCTCTCATGAGTGATAACGCAGCCAACACCCTCCCCAAACTTCACAATGCCTCCTGGCCGGGTGTCGTCGGAAAAGGCCCTGATTCCGAGCCCCCCATCGATCTGGATACCATGCTCGACCTCACCGCTGCTGCGGAAGTGGACGGCGTCAAATTCGACGGAACAGACCTGTTCCTGTTTGATCCCCATGTCAGCATCGACTCCACCGACGATGACCTCAAACAACTGGCTGAGAAAGTTCAGTCACGGAATCTGGTTATCGGCTCGGTCGTGGCCCCTGTCTGGCCGCCCACCGGTGGTGGATCCGCTATGGGCAGCGACGAAGAACGCGGTCAGTTCCTGGAACAGGTTCGTAAAGGCTGTGGCATCGCTAAGAAGCTGCGGGAACTCGGCGTGCGTCCCTACGGCGTCGTTCGCATCGACTCCGCTGCCGGACCTGGCGACTGGGTCGCCGACCCCAATGGCAACCAGGCGAAAATCGCTGCCACCTTCAAACAGGCCGCCGACATCGCCGCCGATCACGGCGAACGACTCGCCGCTGAAGGGGAAATCTGCTGGGGCGGCATGCACAGCTGGAGACGCATGGTCCAGTTGCTGGAAATGGTCGATCGTCCCGACGTGGTCGGCTTCCAGGCAGACATGTCTCACACCCTGCTCTACCTGATGGGTTACAACGCTCCCGAAGACCGTCTGCTCCCCGAAGACTTCGACTGGAATGACGAAGCCACCTTCGATTCCGCTTATACCACTCTGACCGATGCCCTGCGTCCCTGGACTATCGACTTCCACGTCGCCCAGAACGACGGCACCGTACATGGCACCGGTTCACACGATAAAACCGGTCGTCACTGTCTGCCCAACGATCCCAACGGCAAGCTCGACATCACCAAACGGGCCGGCTACTGGCTGCGTGACGGCAAGGGTGAGCTGACGAAGAAATTCGAGCACATCTGCTGGGACGGCTGCATGTTCTCCAACGAAGTCATGATGAACCCACAGACCTGGAACGATATCCTGGCAGCCATGATCAGCGTCAGAAACGCTCACGGATGGTCCTGATTTCTGGCCGCTGATCAACTGACTTAAACCTGCATTTTTCATTTTAAACGACAAGGAGTCACACCAATGACCAAACCAGTTCGCGTCGGCCTCATCGGCTACGGATTCATGGGACGTACCCACTCCAACGCTTATCGTCAGGTCAGCAAGTTTTTCGATATCGATCACACCCCCGTTCTGCAGGCCTGCTGTGCCCGCAGCGAAGACAAAATCAAAGACTTCGCCGACAACTGGGGCTGGGAGTCCTACGAAACCGACTGGCGAAAACTGATTGAACGGGACGATATCGACCTGATCGACATCACCACCCCCAACAACTCGCACCACGATATCGCTATCGCCGCTGCGGAAGCCGGCAAAATGGTCCTCTGCGAAAAACCGCTGGCCATGAATGTCGCCGAAGCAGTCGCCATGACCGAAGCGATCGAAAAAGCGGGTGTCGCCAACATGGTCTGGTTCAACTACCGCCGTGTCCCTTCGATCACCCTCGCTAAACAGCTGGTGGACGAAAACCGCATCGGACGCCCTTTCCACTACCGCGCCCAGTACCTGCAGGACTGGACCATCGCCGAAGACGTTCCCCAGGGGGGTGCGACACTCTGGCGTCTGGATGCCAAAGTCGCCGGTAGCGGCGTGACCGGCGACCTGCTGGCCCACTCCATCGATTCGGCTATCTGGCTCAACGGACCGATCACCTCGGTCTCCGCAGCCACCGAAACCTTCATCAAGGAACGCGTGCACCAGGAAACCGGCGAAAAGACCAAGGTCGAAATCGACGATGCCTGTATGTTCCTCGCCCGCTTTGCCAACGGGTCACTGGGAACCTTTGAAAGCTCCCGCTACGCTCGCGGACGTAAGAACTTCAATACGTTCGAACTGAATGGTGCAGATGGCTCCGTCTACTTCGATCTGGAAGATCCGCAGATTCTGCAGTTCTTCGAATACGCCAACCCCACCACCGGCAAAAAGGTCGAAGACCACGTTACCGGCTGGCGGCGGATCCACGTCACCAACTTCGAGCATCCCTACATGGATAAATGGTGGGTTCCCGGGTGTACCATCGGTTACGAGCACACCTTCACCAATGCCCTGGCCGACTTCTTCCAGGGCCTGGATACCGGCAAACCGACTCAGCCCGACTTCCGTTCCGCTCTCGAGACCCAGAAAGTCTGCGACGCGGTCCTGCAAAGTGCAAAAGAAAAGCAATGGGTCGAAATAGCATAGCATTGCAGGCAGGTTTTCTGCTATAATGCTTACTCAATCAGAATTTACAAAAACGGGTGGCACTCCGCGTCGCCCGTTTTTGTTATAGGTAGAATCAAAAATAGACGTTAGAAAATTGGGAGTCAAAATAGTGGACCGTCATCCAATCTCACAAGAAGGTTATGATAAACTGCGTGAAGAGATCCGCCATCTCGAAAACGAAGTCCTGCCTGATATCGCTCAGAGAATCGCAGATGCCCGGGCCGAAGGGGACTTGAAAGAAAACGCAGAATACCATGCCCAGCGAGAAGCACAGGGGATGACTAACCTGAAAATCAGCAAGCTGAAATCAAAACTCGCCAGCTGCTATATTGCTGATAAATCGTCCATGCCCAAAGGGCAGGTCACCTATGGCTCCGTCGTCACCGTAAAAAACCTCGACGATGGGCTGGACGAAAAGTACGAATTCGTCGGCCCGGGTGAAGAGGACTACATGGGCGAAGTCATGAAGATCCTGACCTCCAGCCCGCTGGCCCAGGGTCTGCTGAACAAAAAAGTCGGCGACAAGGTGGAAGTCGATGTTCCCTCTGGGAAACTCCACTTTGAAGTCCTGGAAATTGAAGATATGGAAGACTGAGCACCGCTCGTCTGAAAATAAAAAAAGCGACGTGAAACCTGTTTCACGTCGCTTTTTTATTGGGTCAGAGACTACCTGGGGGTCCAGTCAGGCAGCGTCAGAGAACCCGGGCTTATTTCACTTTGACCATCACCCGGTTCATCAGAGGAACCGAAGGGGCAAAGGTCTGCACGATTGTAGTCACCAGTTGTTTCAGGTAGTAGCTGGAGCTGACACCGTAAACGGTGATTCCTGCATGATCGCAGCGGACTTTGATATTACGAACTTGCTGATGCGTCCCGGAAACAATCTCTGTTTCCAGTTCTTCTGCTTCCGGGCATGATTCCCACTGGCTGGCAGCCGCCGACACAGATGCGGACTGTTCAACGACAGGTTTCAGGCTTTTGCGGAGACCGTCCAGGATTGTTGTTTCTTCTGCAAAGGCACGACGGGGCTTTTGTAAGATCTGCAAAGACATAGCCATTATCCAACTAAAATAAATGAGGGTCGGCTGGGATTCATACTGATATACCAGCAATGGCGAATCATGTGCCGAAACGGGAACAGTCTCAAAAAAACTGCTCAAACGGTATGCCCACCGTGATATAAAAAAGCCATATCCAAAGCAACGGCATATACTTAGTTAATTCAACTTTGAACCCAATCTTAACCCGCTCCACATCTTCGCTGGCCCCTCAGTTAAGATTCCGTGTGCAACCTTTATTTGCGTCTGCCGAAAATCTGCCCAAGACTCAGGCAGGAATACCAGCCCCTGCCTCCCGAAGCCCTGCTCTCACAATGGCCTGAGCGCTTTTACCCAATCCGTAATGTCCTGTATCACCTTTTCAGAGACATGCCCTGGAACCAGGTACTCCGCGGGGAGGCTCTTTCCCTCACCTACCATCAGGAGATGATTCAGTCCGGGATACGAACGCAGGCGGACATCCTCCCGTTCAGCCAGCGCCTCTTTCCAAAGCCTGAAGTCCTCCATGGTGACCTGATAGTCCCGTTCCCCCTGCAGGATCAACAGGGGCTGTGAGAGTGTTCTGGCGGCCTGGGCGGGCTGATAACCCCGCAGGTCCAGCCAGTAGCTGGCTGACACGCCCAGAGGCAAATCCACAGCCGAGACCGACTCGTTCAATTCCGTCGACCTGACGCGCTCCACCTGGACCGCCAGGGCATCGAGCTGCGCCTGCTCCTCACTGGTCACTTTCCCGTCCAGCTGGACCAGATACCTGGTCTGGTCGAGAATCAGATCCTCCAGCGGCCTGACCGATCCAGCCAGGCTGATCAAACCAGCAACATCCTTGCTCTCCGCCGCGATCCGGGGCAGCAGATAACCGCCCAGGCTGTGTCCCAGCACCACAATTCGCTGAGGATCGATGCGTGGATCTCCGGCAAGCCGCTGGACAGCCAGCGCCGCATCCTCCACGGTCTCTTCCCTGACCTTGATTCGCTGCGACAGTAGGGCCATTTTCAGGCGATGGTGGTAAGTCCGCTTGTCGTAGCGAAGCACCGCGATCCCCCGCGAAGCGAGCCCCTGCGCCAGATCCTTGAACGGCTGATTAGGGCCAACCGTCTCATTGCGGTCCTGGGGACCGGAACCATGCACCAGGATCACTGCTGGAAAGGGCCCCTCCCCGACTGGCAGCGACAGGGTTCCCGGCAGTTCCCAGAGCCCTTTACCGATTACCACTGGTTCTTCGGTGAATTTCCGGGGATCAACATAGCCCGGTCTTTGATACTCCCCATCCGGCTTAAAAAAGAGCCCGCTGATCAGGTTGTCTTTCGCATAGACAACCCGCGCCATCACACGGTTTTTCTCAAACTGGCAGCTCACCAGCACAATCTCGTAAGGCGCTTTGGTTTCGACGCGTGTGCTAAGAATCTTCTGGAACGCTCCATGCTGCTGCTCCAGAGCCACCCAGAGGGCCTGCAACCGTTCGGCGGAGAGTGCTTTGGCCATCACCGCATCAAATTCCTGGACGGCTTGGACTGCTTCCCCCCGGTCTAACTGCTCGATAAATGTTCGGGCCTGCTCAATGCGCCCCGCGCTTCCCTGCTCCGCCCCCTGGACAGGCAGCATCAACAGACAACAGATCGCCAGGAAACCGATCATTCTGAAAAAAAGCGACATCGACTATGCCCCGTTGCTTGTGGTGACCCGGAAATGAAAAACGCCCTGCCAGCCTGAATTCTCTCAGGCCGACAGGGCATGGTCAAACATCAGCAACAGAGAGCCGTTATTTCAGCTCGAAGTCGACCGTATTCTCCCCTTCCTGAATCTGGGCAGAAAGTGTGGACTTCGAATTGTAGTCCGCGGGAATGAACTGTTCTTCGACCTCAATTTTTTCGCCATCACCGGCGGAGCTGACCATTTTCTTGCCGGTCCCACGATAGCTTTTAATCTCGACACGGTTCTTACCTACCGTGACTCCCTTCTCGGCGGGAACCGAGTATTTCCCATCCTTGATGTCAGCAAACACGGCCTTACCCGCGACTTTGCCATCAATGACTTCCCCATCGGGAATGAAACGGATTTTACCCGTCTCCAGAGGTTTTCCCCGGAAGCTGACGCTTCCTCCCACCGAGGCAGTGGAGAACTGCAGTTCGGAACTCCCACTACATCCCGGCACCAACATCAACAATAACGCAAAAAAACAGAGACTGGTCGGGCGCATCCCATCCATTTTTGATTTCCTGTAACTGTAATCAGATGAAGCAACCGGCTTTGAAATCACAAAGCCGGTTGCAGAAGTTGAACTCAATTCGATCAGAAGGATCGGAGACGGCTGGAATTAAAATTCGCCCAGCACATTATCATCCGACTTGTTCCCCAGGTTCTGCCAGGTCCCCAGGTGGATGTTGTCGGAGACAAAACGGACAGAGCCATCGCAGAGCAGGATGTGTACGCCGCCCACATGCTTACTGGCTGCGGGTGCATTTGCATATTCCTGGAAGGTTCGGCAGGCCAGATCATGATTCGGCGGGAAGACCGTCAGATAAGCCCAGCGAATGGAGGCATCCCCTTTGAACCAGGATTCCCCTCGATATCGGTTGGTACTGGCCGTTGTACTGCAGTCATCCAGCAGAGCACCACCACTGACGTTACCGTAGTTCCGGTATTCCGACCCGACCAGCAGTTCCGAAACCATCATTGTGTTTGAAGTTCCGTCGGTGATATCCCGGATGAGCGTCTTACTGTCGGTGAAGAACACGGAGGTCCCGTTGTTCTGGTAAGAGCTGCCTCCGCCGGAAACTGCTCCCAGGGGGCTGTTCCCGACACAGCCCGTGTAGTTGCTCGGGCCGGCACTGGAGTTGGTCAGATTCTTTCCGCCCGGATCACTGGGACAGCGATAAACGGGCAGAATCGCGTTCCGCGCTTCGGCGTTCACCGCATTCCGTCCCGGGTCGGCAACCTGAAAGTTGATTTTGTTATACAAAGGTCCCTGATCCATGAAAGGCAGAATAAACGCCGACCAGAGCACTTTACCGGTGTTCCAGCCTTCAACCGGTCCATAGGGATGTCCCTGTGCCCGGGTAATCCCGGGGGGAAACGTGGAATGTGTTTCCAGGTAGTTATGCAGTGCCACACCAATCTGCTTCAGATTGTTCTTACAGGTACTGCGACGGGCGGCTTCCCGCGCCTGTTGGACGGCGGGCAGCAGTAAAGCGATCAAAATGGCGATGATGGCAATCACCACCAGTAGTTCGATCAGAGTGAATCCTCGTTTGCGAGCGCTCATGGGTTACTCCAGAATCAGGTTCAAATCAATAAATACAAACATCAATCACCCGGGCAGAATCGGGAAAGCGACCCCGAGCAGACCGTGGTCTGCAGCCTCTGTGGATGAGTGAACAGCACAAATTTAAATGTGGGTTACGTAAACCGGGTTCAGCTTACGGTGTGAAAAATCAGGTTGGATGTTTTCAGGTAAGTCTTCTCAGGCAGGTATCGTTTCAGCAGGAGACTCTCAGGCAGGTTCACCACGGGTTTCGTAGCGAAGGGAGAGCACGGAATGCGAACACGAGACTTCCATCTCAAAAGCAGTGTTCACTAGTCGATGATAGCAGACCAAAGACCCAATTCCAAGCAGGAACTCAGCCTGTCTGCAAAAACCCGGCAATCTATACCGGATGTTTCGGGACGAAACGACCGCCACAGAGGTTCAGGAGCGACTTCCAGGCGCAGAGAAAGGGCCTTCAGAAAGTTCTGAAGGCCCTTTTCTATGTAAATATCACGATCTGTTGATTGAACTGATCGATCGTTTTAAGCAAGCAGACCCTGCAGCAGGTTTTCTCCGGGACCGTGATCATAGCAATCACTGTGATTCCAGAGAGGCAGGCCAGCAGCGTAACGAGCGGCAAGCATCAGAACTTTCTGTTCTGAACCAGGTTTGGCCTGAGTAGCTTCGTCCGGGTTGATGCCCATCTGACGATACTCTTCTTCACCAAACAGAGCATCAAAGTTAGGCTCATAGCCATCTTCCGAGTACTCGTCCTGGTATTCACCATCTTCGTAGCTGACCAGTGACTGATCATCTTCAAGTTCGTATGAAAGACTATCAACGTCATTTGAACCCATCAAAAATGCCGACATTCTCTTCTTCTTTCTCCAACAACAATTAATAAGCCCAGGTTTTCAGCCCATACCATATGAGCAGACAAACCTTCTACGTGGAACAATAAAATTCAGTCATCTCTACCAAACCGAGTAATTCAATCGCTCGTAGCGTACGCTTCCATTGCGTTATTTGGGAGATTGAAAGCAACACCCTCCAAGGGTGTGGGAAGTTTTTATCAGGCGGGAAACTCTTCTAGTTCTGGTGTTGAAAAAACATCCCGAAAGTTCAAGGTTGCAGCTAGGCGCCGCAAGAGAGGACACCCAATTGATATCCCCTGTTTACAGGACAATTCTTGAGTTTTTATGCTAAAATGTCAACAAGATTTTTGACATTTTTGCAAACTACTCTGAAATCGAATCGCCCATAGACCCAAGTCTCCCAGTGCTGGCAATTACTGCCGATCAGCAGCCGATCGATGTTGATTTTTTCGATCAATCAAAACCTGGACCTGCCTCACCAGCCCCCACCTGAGAGCCCCTCAGAGGCCCGCTCAGGGCCGGCTGATCCCATAGCGTTTCAACTTCCGATCCAGCGTCGAGCGCTCGATACCGAGGATCTGAGCGGATCGGGACTTGTTCCAGTTGGTGTTATTTAGCACCGCCAGGATATGTTCCTGCTCCACCTCTTCCAGCGAGACCTCCCGGAAGCCCCTGTGCACAGCCGGCAGCACACTTTGAGGATCACTCTCCATCCCCACCGCGGAAAGCTGAATGTCCTCAGCATCCACCACATCACTCGTACACAGGATGAAAGCCCGCTCGATCGTATTCTGCAGTTCGCGGACATTACCCGGCCAGTGATACGACTCCAGCAGATCCTTGGCCTGATCGGTGAACCCGCGTATCGGTCGCCCCGTTTTTGTCACGAACCGGTTCAGGAAGTAATTCGCCAGCAGCAGGATGTCATCTGCACGCACCCGCAACGGATCCACGCTCACCTCCACCACATGCAGCCGGAAATAGAGGTCCTGCCGAAACGTCCCCTTGGCAACCGCCTTCTCCATATCGCGGTTCGTCGCCGCCACAACGCGGACATCCACGTCAATTGAGGCGCTCCCCCCGACCCGCTCGAAGGAGTGTCCTTCCAGCACGCGGAGAAACTTCGCCTGGACCGCCAGGGACATCTCCCCGACTTCATCCAGAAACAGCGACCCACGGTGCGCCTGTTCGAATTTCCCGGGCTTCTGACTCGTCGCACCGGTGAAGGCCCCTTTCTCGTGGCCGAACAGTTCGCTCTCCAGCAGCCCCTCACTCAACGCCGCACAGTTCATACAGACGAACGGCTGCTTCTTCCGCTGACTGTTGAAGTGGATCGCCCGGGCCACCAGTTCTTTCCCGACCCCACTCTCCCCCCGGATCAATACGCTCGCATCCGTCGGGGCAATGCGGAGAATCTGTTCCTTCAACGCCACCATGCTCGGGCTCTGCCCCACCAGCTCGCTCTCCAGTTCCAGCTGTTCGCGGAGTGCCTTGTTCTCCCCTTCCATCCGAGCCAGGCCGTCTGAGAGCTGCAGCTTCTCACTCAGGTTCTGCAGTGAAACCGCCAGTTGGTCGGCGAGCGCCAGCGTGAATTCCAGATCTTCTGAATCCAGCGGATTATCAGGGTTGGTAGAATAGAGGTGAATCAGCCCCGCCACCCCGTTCTTGTTGCGCAGAGGGGCACAGATCACACTCTGGGCATGAATCTTCCCCAGGCTGTCGCGTGTCGAGAGTTTGCTGTCGTCAGCGATGTTATGCGCCAGGAGTGCGTCCCCTTCGTCGAAGACCATCCTGGAAAGGTAGTCGGACGGCTTCCGATAAGGCAGTTCGTCCACGGACTGAAAGGCGATCACCCGCAGGTTTTCCGGCTTGCGGGGCAGGCTTTTACTCGGATCGAGGTTCAGAATCGCACCGATGTCCGCACTCGTCCCTTCAAATAAACCGTTGAGCACAATCTGACACAGCTCCTGTTCGGACTGGGCATTCCCCATCTCCAGGGCCAGTCGATACAGACGCCCCAGTTCCCGGCTGGCACGATCCCGATCGATCTGTGACGCGGGGGGCGGCGTGTGAAACCGGGTGTGGCTTTTGCGCTGAACAATCTCGGGCATATTCAGCTCATCCCAGCTCGACTGCTGCCCGACTCCCATCGTCTCGCTGTCGATCACCGCACTCGAGCCGTCCGAAGTCGGACGCGAAGAGAATCGCGACACATCGAAGGTGAAGATCGCCTCGCTGTCACCGATCTCAACCACATCCCCTTCCTGCAGTCGGTGGTCCTGCGAAATCGCGAGCCCCTGCACCAATGTGCCGTTACGGCTGCCCAGATCGCGAATGTACCAGCCACCATCGCTGTAGAAGATCTCACAGTGGCTGCGGCTGCAGACTTCGTCGTCCAGTACGATTCGATTGGTCGGAGCACGCCCGATGGTTGTCACCTGGCGGTCCACCAGACGGTAGACCTTGCCCCGTTCGTCCACTTCCTGCACGATCAGGTAGGCCACCGTTGAGGCGGTCTTGGAATTTTGTTTTTCAGAATTATGCATAGATAATTACGCAGGAAAGAACACACAGACCTCCGGCCCGTGCACCTGATGCCTCATGAAAGAACTGACAGGCATGCGTTTCGCAAACATTGCCGAAACCCGTACGCCCTGTTTACTTACGATAGCCCCAACAAATATTATATTCAATTAACTTGCACCAGAACATAAAATTCGTCAAGCTAATCCTGTGAAATCTCAATAACATCCTGCCTGTAATTCCGCATATAGAGAATCTCCCATGAAAGATTTACTGCCTTCCCGTGCGTTCTCTCCTGCCCTGAAGTTCACAGCAGCCCTCTGCTTCTGCCTGCTGGCGTTTTCCTCGATTCAGGCCGAAAACTGGCCTCGTTTCCGGGGGATTGACGGTTCCGGCCTCTCCAGCGAGAAAGGCTTCCCCCAAAGCTGGACCGAAAAGGACTACGCCTGGCACAAGGAACTCCCGGGTCTCGGACACTCCTCTCCCTCCATCTGGGGAGACAATTTGTTCGTCACCGCCGCCCTGGGAGAAGGCGAAACACGCTACCTGTTCTGCCTCGACCCCAAAACCGGGGAAGAAAAGTGGAAGCGGGAAACCAAACTGAAGAAGAGCCACAAGCACCGTAAAGGCAGCTGGGCTTCCAGCACGCCGGCCACTGACGGCGAGCACGTATACGTCGAATTCGCAGACGAAGAATCTTACATGCTCATCTGTTACGACTTCAAAGGCAACAAGATCTGGGAACGCGACCTGGGCTCCTTCACCAGCCAGCACGGTCACGGCAGCTCTCCCATGATCTACAAAAACCTGGTCATCGCCACTAACGATCAGCAGGGGCCCAGCTCGGTCACCGCTTTCAACAAACTCAACGGCGAAATCGTCTGGAAAGCCGACCGGGCCGTCCGGAGAACCTCTTACGCGACTCCAATTATCATCGAACACCCCAACACCGGACCACAGCTGATCTGCGTCAGTGGGGCCACCGGTATCAGCAGCCTCAACCCGGAAAACGGAAAAGTCAACTGGACCACCGGCGAATTTCCGATGAGAACCGTCTCCTCACCCGTCTACGGCGAAGGACTGATCTTCGCGACCTGTGGCGGCGGAGGTCGCGGTAAGCTGCTCTACGGCGTCGATCCCACCGGGTCCGGAAACATCAAGGAAACCCACATCAAATACGAACGCTCCACCAAACTGCCTTATGTGCCGACCCCCGTTGTCTATGAAGGACACCTCTACCTCTGGGGCGATGCCGGCGTGGTCAGCTGTGTTGATCTCGCCACCCAGAAGAACGTCTGGACCGAACGTATCGCAGGCGACTACAGCAGCTCTCCCGTCTGCATTAACGGCGTCCTGTACTGCATCGACGAAAATGGCGAAGTCGCCATGGTCGACGCCTCTCCCAAATTCAAAGCTTACGAAAAAATCAAGCTCGGAGACCAGAGCCACGCTACCGTGGTCGTCGCCAACGGACGCATGTTCCTGCGAACCTTCAAGCACCTCTACTGCCTCGAAGCCAAAAAGTAAGCACTGGAGTGAAGGATACAGAATTAGAAAAAACTGATTCATATCAATCACGGGTTCTGTTATAATTCAACTACAACGGTATGACGGGCTTCCGCGTTCTCTGGAAGCCCGTTCCATTTCCTTTTGACAGACTCTCCAGACGAGATACCGGGCCATCTCAAATCTGTCAGTGACTCTGATTGAAATTTTGAAAAAGAAGGACTGACCATGCCCGCTTGGCCCGGCGGCCCCTGTCCACGCTGTGGGGAGGACATGCCTGCGAACCTCGTTCACTGCCAGACCTGTCGTGAGCTGCTGAATGAAGACCTCGAACACGACACTGTCGAGATTCCGGCCTTTCACCCACTCAAGGAACTCGCGGTCCGCATAGACGCCTTTCCGATCGGCTTCTACTTCCAGTGCCCCGACTGCAGCAAAGAACTCCGGGTCCACAAAAAGTATCTGGGCAAACAGGTCAGCTGCAACTTCTGTCAGTCCACGATCCAGCTTCCAGACGAATCCCGCAGCCATGTCGCTTCCGCGTTCTACACGAAATGCCCACACTGCAAAGAAGAGTTGCGCATCGCCCGCAAATACCTGGGCTCTGTCGCCGCCTGCAAGTTCTGCAAGGGCCATATTCAGTTGCTGGAAAAACCCGCCGACCCGGTCGACAGTTGAAGCCTCAGGCTCACTGGAGCACCTGCTCCGTCGCCTGTCCGGCTGCCTGCTCACTCTCAGCCGCCTCTTCCGCACTCTGCCAGGTGACATCCGCCTGAGCGGGCCGCGTCTTATAGAGTTCGCCCTGCTCATTGAACAGCAGCGCGACATTCATGTGCCAGCGGTTTCCGTTCTCCTGCTCCCACAGATCGCAGTAATAGATGGACGGGCTGGAAGCAAATTCTCCACTGATGCCGGCGTCCGTCAGCTTTTGAATCGCCTCGGCTTTCGGCGTACCCAAAGGAGTGATCGCCAGGATCTTCTGAGACTGCTCTTCAAACACCAGCGGAGCAGGCACCACACGACGCACGCCAGTGCAGGCATTCAGGAGACAGACGCACGACACGCCCAGCATCCACGCCAGCAGCAATCTTCGGAGCTGCTGCAGTCGGTACGATACTCGCCTCAAGTGAGTCATACTCTCCTGCCTCCCTGCGGATTAAAACGAGAAACCCAGGCCTGTCTAAGCCCACAGGCGGGAACGATGACTGAATTTACCAGATCCGTCCCGTTTTGCGTATGGCAATTTTCGCTCTCCCCACGGACAGGTACCAACGCAAACAGCCGGACCTGTTAAAAACAGATCCGGCTGGAATTTGGCTTATTTCAGCAGAAAAGGCAGATTATGCTGCCAGAGCTGCCTGTGCTGCTTTGACGATCTCATCGAAGATCTGAGGCTGAGAAATCGCCAGTTCGCTGAGAGACTTCCGGTTCAGCGTGATGCCTGCTTTGGACAGACCGTTAATGAACTGCGAATAGTTCGTACCCCGAGCACGACAGGCAGCGGTAATACGGGTAATCCACAGAGCGCGGAATTCACGTTTGCGAACCCGACGGTCACGGTAGGCATAAGCACGAGACCGAATGATTGTTTCTTTTACGGTACGCAGTAACTTGCTGCGGCCACCGTAATTACCACGGGCTTCTTTAAACAGTCTTTTCTTGGCTCGACGTCGAGCTGAACCTTTGCTAACTCGCATTATTACTTTCCAACTGAATGTGTAATCTGGATTCTGTCAGGATTGTTTCCCCGCGTGCCGTCGTCTGGGGAATCGGGAACGGTTTAAGAACCGGGACGCAGGGCTTCCACGATCAGCTTCGCTTCCGTTCCGGTCACGACGCCATCGCTACGCAGACCGATTTTCCGCTTGGGGCTCTTCTTGCTCAGAATGTGTCCCCGAAATGCTTTGCGGTGCTTGGCTTTTCCTGAAGCGGTAATCTTAAAACGCTTCTTCAATCCTTTGTGAGTCTTTTGCTTGGGCATTGTTCTTCAATCTTCGTAAATGACTTCAGCCTTCGCCGGCCCTCTGACACAACAGAGTTTCAAAGCGTAAGTCCTGAATGACACTATCTATATATCTCTTAACCGGACCAGGTTTCACCCGGTCAACAGCAAAGAATACTGTTCATAAAAACAGAAACCACAACGGTAGCGCTGTAGATTGATCGGGCAGTATAATCAGCCTCCCCTCTGGTTTTCCACCGAAACGGGAGTAAATTCCGTATTCCTGCAGAGAAAAAAACCGATTTCCCGAAAACTCGCGTTCTCCAGTCGACGTGAACGCTCGGAATCCATCAATCTCGCGGGCGATGACTCCCGCTGCAGGTCATTCAGCAGTGGCTCAACCAGGGAAATGTAAACATACGATCACACATCCAGCGTGTTCGTCCGCGTCAGGCCTGGCCTGCTTCCGCCTGCTTGATTCGCTGCTCGATGATATCTTTGGGTACCGCCAGCATTTTTTCAATGCTGATCGCCTTATGCCCCTTATAAACACCCGGATAAGCCGTGAAGACCGGCGCCCCTTCGATTTCCACCGTCAGGCTCTGGGCACTCCCCTTGTTACACATGATCACATCACCGACCGCCAGATTCATCACCTCACCCGCAGTCAGCCGACTGTGATCCAGTTCCACCTTCATCTCAATCTTGGACTTGGAGACACTCGCTTCCAGATTCAACTGCTGACGCATGTCAGGCGTTTTCTTCTTATAAGCCGACCAGGTATCTGAAGTCAGCTTATTTGACAGCGGCTCAATCGTATTGAAGGGAATACAGAGGTTGATAATGCCCCGGGTCTCCCCCATCGTCACTTCGAAAGAGATCAGCACGATCACTTCGTTCGGCGGCACGATCTGAACCAGTTGGGGATTACTTTCCACCTGGGAAACCCGCAGCTTCCAGTCGCAGAGGTTGCTCCAGGCAGATTCGATCCCCTCAATCGCCAGGCCAGTAATACGCGACACCAGGCGGATTTCGATTTCGGTAAGAGCCCGGTTGGGATAGGCGCCGTGCGTGTGGCCATCCCCACCCAGCAGCCGGTCGATGATCGGGAAGATAATTGAAGGGCTGATATCCAGAATAATATGCCCGTCCAGCGTCTCGGACTCGAGCAGGTTGAAGCAGGTCGGGTTTTCCAGACTGAAGACGAATTCAGAATACGTCAGCTGGTCCACACTGATCAGTTTGACTTCAATAATCGACCGCAGCATCCCGCTGAGTGCCGCCCCGAACTCCCGGCTGAAGCTCTCATGCAAAGCGCGAAACGCCCGCATCTGCTCTTTACTGACGCGTTCCGGGCGCTTGAAGTCGTAGATGCTGATCTGGGAATTGAAATCGGTATTCCGGGCCGCCGGTCGACTCCCTCCACCGGAAGAGCCGGCAGATGGATCCAGCGCCGATAACAACGATTCCACTTCATTTTGACTGAGTACGTCTGCCATCCCTGGCCTCCCTGTAATTCACAGCCCGCCGGGATATGAGGCTCACCGGCCGGGTCGCAAAAACTTGTATCCCCTCTATTCTCTGATCTGCCCTGCTCCGTGGGCCACGTATTTATAACTCGTCAATTCGTTGAGCCCACAGGGGCCCCGTGCATGAAATTTGTCTGTACTGATGCCGATTTCCGCTCCCAGGCCGAACTCGCCACCATCATTGAAACGCGTGCTGGCATTCACGATCACAGCCGCTGAATCGACCTCGGTCGTGAACTTCTCTGCTGCCGCCAGTTCGGTCGTAATGATGGATTCGGTATGCCCCGAACCGTACTTATGAATGTGCTCAATCGCAGCATCCATATCATCAACGACCTTAACCGACAGGATCTTCGCCCCGTACTCGGTGCCATAATCTTCCTCGGTCGCAGGCACTCCGGTTCCCACCAGTTCCAGTGACCGGGGACAACACCGCAGCTCAACACCCGCATCCAGCAGTGCTTTCGCAACTTCGGGTAATAAGGTCTCTGCGACGTCAGCGTGCACCAGCAGACACTCGGCGGCATTACACACACCGGGCCGTTGACACTTACTGTTGACTGTAATCCGCTTCGACAGTTCCGGATCTGCCGTCTTATCGAGGTAGACGTGGCAGATCCCGTCGAAATGCTTGATCACAGGCATCGTGGCATCGCGGGCCACACGCTCGATCAGCCCCTTACCACCACGGGGAATGGTCACATCAATGTATTTGTTCAACTTCAGAAAATGCCCCACCGCTTCGCGATCGGTGGTCTCCACCAGTTGGACGGCCTGCTCAGGCAGCCCCACGTCGCGGAGGCCTTCCTGCAGCAGCTGATAAAAGGCCATATTGCTGTGAAAGGCTTCTTTTCCGCCGCGTAAGATCACCGCGTTGCCGCTCTTCACGCATAATGCGGCCGCATCAATGGTCACATTCGGACGCGACTCATAAATGAAGAACACCACGCCCAGAGGCACTCGCACCCGCGTTACCAGCAGACCGTTGGGACGCATGTTACTGTCGATCACTTCACCAACCGGATTAGGCAAAGCCATGATCTCTTCCAGCGCCGTGATGATGCCCTCCAGCCGCGCTGCGGTCAATCGCAGACGGTCGATCGACGCTTCCGACAAACCATATTCGGGAGCCTGCTCGATATCGCGTTCGTTCGCAGCCAGTAAATCAGGAGTCCGTTCCCGAATCAGTTCGGTCATCCGGCGGAGCCAGGCATTCTTCTGATTCCCATTAGCGGAAACCAGTTTACGCGATGCAGCGCGGGCCTGCTGAGCCAGTTGTTCTGTGTATTGCGCCAGGTCTAATTCGGTCGTACTACTCATAACTTCAAGCGATCTAAGCAGGGATTCACCGGCCCCTGCCACCGGGTTAATCTGAAACAGACAACAGCTGTGGAATGTGGATTCTCTAAAATATTGACACAGACTTTCCCCGGCCGGTGCGCTTCTGTATCGCCCACCGCAGTCCAGACGAACCGGGTTCCGCATTCCGAAGTATCAGCAATCAGCGGAAATGTGTCAACGCGGGATCACTTTTCGCGCTGATAACCTTCTAATTTTATCTATTTTAAACGCTCTCCGGAAGAATTTGAGTTCCCGGAGAGACCTCTGCTCAGAATTGCCAGTCGGAATACAGTTTAGAACGAAACTCGTGCCATTCCGCATTCTTGTTCTTGGTACCACAGCTTTCAACCATTTCTGCTGACCATTTATCCATGGTCCTCAACCGGTCAGACATGATTCGCACGGTATTATAAACGACTTTCTGCGCCCCGCTGACTCCCGCCTTCAGCAATTGATCGAAGTTCTTCCAGGGAATCCGCACAATGGACACATCGGAAGTCGCCACCACGCTCGCCGAATGCGGAGCCGGTTTAAAAAAGGACATTTCACCAAAAATGGACAGGGGTCCCAACTCGGTCAATGTCTGCTCATCTCCGTTGGAAAGCTGCTTGCGAACCTCGCAGGTACCGCGCTGAATGATCCAGAGATACCGTGTCGAATTACCTTCATCCAGAATGCGGACTCCTTCCGGAAAATCCTCTGTCTCAGCCTGGTCGAGCAATTCGTCCATTTCCTCCGGCGTGACTGATTGAAACAACACGCAGTCATTGATCAGCTGCTCTGTGGAAACCATTTATATCACCTCTTCTATAGCGCCTGGTGTAAAATTAAGTTAGCTTTTGATCACTACCAGATCATGGCTGTGATCCCTTTAAAAACCGCGATCAGATGCCTCCCATCACGGTGGCCCGCCCCACACGACCAATGCCCAGAATGTAGGCGGCGATGCGAAGCGATACTTTTTTATCAGTGGCAATCTTCCAGACAAGCTCAAAGCTGTCATCCATAATACGGTCTAACTCGGAACGAACGCGAGCTTTTTCCCAGCTGAAGTGCTGTCGGTTCTGAACCCATTCGAAGTAACTGACGGTTACTCCGCCGGCATTGGCCAGAATATCGGGCACCACCACGACCTCATTTTTCGCGAAAATTTCGTCCGCATCCGGATCGGTCGGGTTGTTGGCGGCTTCAATAATGCACCGCGCCCGGACCTCTTTGGCATTCTCTTTCGTCAGCACGCCCCCGAGGGCTGCCGGAATCAGCACGGTCACATTGGAAGCCAGAACTTCATCGTTCGAAATCGCTTCCGTCTCAGGAAACCCGCGCACGGCCTTAGTATCTTTACAGTACTCAATCAGCTTGGGGATGTTGATGCCATCTGCACAGTAAATCCCACCGCTGGCATCGGAAACCGCAACAATCTTGGCCCCGAATTCATCCAGGAAGTGGGCGGTATAACTCCCCACGTTCCCGAATCCCTGAATCGCCACGGTCACACCGGACAGATCGATCTTCATGTGATCGAGAGTCTGCCGCGTGATCATCGCCACGCCGCGGCCCGTCGCTTCTTCACGACCGTCTGCACCATGCAGTTCCAGCGGTTTTCCGGTCACACACGCCGGGTTGAAGCCACAATACTTTTCATACTGGTTCATAATCCAGGCCATTACCTGGGCGTTGGTTCCCATGTCAGGGGCCGGAATATCCTTGAGGGGACCGATCACATCGTAGATCTTATCGATAAATTTGCGGGTCACCCGTTCCAGTTCTCCCTGGGACAGCTTGGACACATCGACCGAGATGCCCCCTTTCGCTCCTCCGTAAGGAATATTGACCAGCGCGGTCTTCCACGTCATCAGGGATGCCAGGGCCAGCACTTCATCGCCATCCACTTCGGGGTGAAAACGCAGTCCCCCTTTCATGGGTCCGCGGGAGCTGTCGTGCTGCACACGGTAACCGATGTAAGTGGCAATTTCCCCGTTGTCGCGTTCGATCGCAACTTCTACCTTGA
The DNA here is from genome assembly GCF_008329715.1 of Gimesia chilikensis. GTDB lineage: Bacteria > Planctomycetota > Planctomycetia > Planctomycetales > Planctomycetaceae > Gimesia > Gimesia chilikensis. The sequence goes on from NZ_VTSR01000009.1 coordinate 43,290, forward strand.
CCTCGCGCTCCGGCGTCCTGAGCAGCTCCTGCATGTTCCGCGAAAGCCCCACCTGACGGGAAGCCTGGTCGAAGTAACGGCATGCGGTCTCGTATGAACTCATGAAAATCTTTCCTCAATCAATTTCAAAACCGGTCCCGCAGTAACGGCTCAGAGACCTCTGCAGATCAAATTTCCGCATTGCATCGACCGATGAATATTTTTCGCTACCTGCTGCCCTGAGAAGCGGACTTCACATAAGTAAAAGGTAGGTCGTAGTTTTGTCTTAAACCCTTTGAAAATCAAAGAATTTGCCATTCTGCACCGGGTTGAGGGAAGCCCCTCAAACCAGCCGCTGTCTCTTTGTTCCCAGATAGCCTGATGATGAATCAGACCGCTGCGGAACTGCCTCTACAATCACGATAGTTGTTATAGTCCGTTTATTCATCTTTCTCACCGGTTTTCTCAGCGCAGCGGAGCCAGCGCCTGTTGGGGCGCCTGCTCAGAAGGCGAAGGAACCGGATCAGACCAGATGCCGGGTATCTCCTTTAAAATATAAAGTGCCAGCTCGCGGGCATACAACGCATGCCCCTCACGCGAGAACTGGGGAACGTTCTCTAGAAAATAACGATCCGGGTTCTGAATCGCCTGAAAGACAGGCGAAGTATCACAATAGGGCACATTCAACTGCTTGGAATACGTCTCCAGCAGCTCAAAGGGAAACCGGCTGCCGTACTTCACCCCGTCACGGACTCCCACCGCGGCCCGCGCGTTTTTTCCACTCATCGCAGACTCGGAAACCTGCCAGGGTTTGGGATAAGTCGCGAGAATGAACCGAGAATAGGTTCCCTGTGAGATCTGCTGAATATTCTGTATCGGCTCCAGCGTCTGACGGACATACACGGACCAGTCGGGCGGATGATCTTCCAGCCAGAGATAAGTCCCCTGGGGAGTATCGATATCACGATCCAGTCCCGCAGGCTGATTCTGAACCCAGTAATCTCCTAACCATCTCAGCAGATACCGGTAGACCAGGAAATGGCTTTCCAGCTTCTCGGGAGCATTCATCTCTTCAAACAGCGGATGCATCGCACAGAGCGGCACGCCCGTGTCTCCGATCTGCGTGAAGCGGCGTAATGCGTGATCATTGGCAACATCGGACATATCAAAATTAAACAGGATCAGATCCGGCTGCAGCCCTGACAGCGAATGCCTCAGGTGCAGATAAGACATCAGCGGACAGGCATCGGGCACCCCGGCGTTGATCACTTCCACCTTGAGCTGAGTCTGTTTCTGCAGCAGTTGCTCCAGCCTCACACAGAACGTATCCTCGTCTGCCATTTCAGGGGCCAGGACGGTCTCCCCGCCCAGGCAGAGGATCCGGTACACGCCCGTCGGCTTGGGAATCGCATATTCTTTGCCCCGCAATCCCATGCTGTTGATCGAAAACTGGACGACCTCTTCGGTATCCGGATGCTTCCGCGTGACCTGCTGCAGGGGACGGATGCGGTGATAGCTGACATCAGAGGGAATCAGAAAACCGTCGGCGTCATAACTGCTGACACTCTCCTGCTGCCGGTATTCCTCGATACGTAACGCGACCTCACTCCCGACCGCGAGGAGGACGAGAGTCAGCAGTGCCAGCGTTAAATGCTTGAGCCAGCGCAGGCGAGAACGGATCATTTTCAATTATCAGAATACCGCTGCTAAGATTCTGTCCGAGGCGTCCGTGCCCCGTTACGGAATTTCGGCGAATCAAGAAGGCGGGATTCTAAGTTTCATCGGTAAATACAGCAATATGAGTCTGTCAGAGCCACTTCGCACGCGAAAACGACGACGGCTCCGCATTGAAAAAACAGAGCCGAGTACGTACCTTGCATCATCCTTTGGTTCGTTTCTGACGCTTTAGAAGACGACCATTTCACCTTCGATCTGGACGAGAGCCCCATGAGCCAACCCAAAACCAATACACCTAAAGTCAATGACAAGCGGGCATTACAGCTTGTCACCGAGCTGATGGCCATCCCCGGAAAAAGCGGAGAGGAAGGCCAGATCGCTGCCGAGATCCAGCGCAGACTCATCGCCGCCGGTCTCCCGGAGAAACAGATCACCTTCGACACCGCCCATAAGAAGAGCAGCATTGGTGGTGAATGTGGGAACATGATCGTCAAACTGCCCGGTACGGTGAAAGGACCACGGCGGCTCCTGATGGCCCACATGGACACAGTTCCCCTCTGTGTCGGAGCGGAACCGGTCAAAAAAGGGAAGCTGATCCATTCCAAAAGCCCGCTCACCGCTCTGGGAGCTGACGACCGCGGGGGCTGCAGTGTGATTCTCAACGCCCTGATCACCATCCTTGAACAGGATCTGCCCCACCCCCCTCTCACCTTCGTCTGGATGGTGCAGGAAGAGATTGGCCTGGTCGGCGTGCGGCATTTGACCACCAGCAAGCTGGGCAAACCTGCCATGTGCTTCAACTGGGACGGCAAACTGGCCGACTTGGTCTGCATCGGTGCCACCGGTGATTCGGGCATGCTGATTCACATCAACGGACTCGCCAGCCACGCAGGTGCCCACCCCGAACTCGGCGTCAGTGCCGCCGTCATCGCGGGAAGAGCTATCGACGATCTCGCTACCAACGGCTGGCACGGACTGGTTGTCAAAGGGAAAGACTCAGGCTCCAGCAATATCGGCGTCCTGTCCGGCGGAGCAGCTACCAACGTCGTCATGCCGGAGCTCACGATTAAAGCAGAAGCCCGCAGCCATAACCCCCGCTTCCGCGAACGCATCCTCAAAGAATTCAAAAAAGCCTTTGAAAAAGCAGCCAAATCCACGAAAAACAGCGCCGGACAAAAAGGCCGTGTTTCGTTCGAGTCCTACTTAAAATACGACTCCTTCCGGCTCTCCACAGACGAACCCGCCGTCCAGACCGCCAGCCAGGCGATCCGGAAACGAGGCGGCACTCCTGACCTTACCATCGGTAATGGCGGACTGGATGCCAACTGGATGACCGCCCACGGCTTCCCCACCGTCACCCTCGGTTGTGGCCAGCAGGATATTCATACCACCAGCGAAACACTGATGATCGATGAATATCTCAAAGCCTGCCAGATCGGCCTGGACCTCGCGACAGCAGCCGAATCAGATACATAAACACGTCCTCTCTTCAACACAAAGAACGTAACGGTATGAGTCAGCCCCCGTCCTTCAAAGCCATGTGGAGCAGTCTGCAGGAACAGGTCAACCAGCGTCTGGACGCGGCCCTGGATCCCTCAGCCGACTGCCCACCCATTCTCAAAGAGGCAATGTCTTACAGCCTCTCTGCCGGGGGAAAACGGCTCCGTCCCATCCTCGTATTGCTCAGCTGTGAAGCCTGCGGCGGAGACCCGGAATCCGCCTTCCCCGCTGCTTGCGCGATCGAAATGGTGCACACCTATTCGCTGATCCATGACGACCTCCCCGCCATGGATGCTGATGCCCTCCGTCGGGGCATGCCCACCAGTCACATCAAGTTCGGGGAAGCCAACGCAATTCTTGCCGGCGATGCCCTGCTCACTCGGGCGTTTGAACTGCTGGCCAGTGAAATTGAAGTAAAGTCAATTGCAGCAGACTGTTGTGTCGACCTGGCCAATGCCGCTGGCGCCGTCGGCATGGTCGGTGGACAGGTCGCGGATCTCGAGTCAGAACACCTGACAGAAGCCACGCTCGAACAGCTGGAAGCCATCCATCGTCGCAAAACCGGTCGACTGATCTGCAGTGCCCTCACCATGGGGGCCCGCATCGGAGGCGCCGACCCCGAACTACTGCGAAACCTGGAGAGATACGGAACCTGCATAGGATTGGCATTCCAAATAACTGACGACCTGCTTGATTTAACAGGTGATGAAGAAAAAATGGGAAAAGGCGTGCGAAAAGACGCCGATCACGGTAAATTAACTTACCCCTCGCTGATTGGCGTTGAAGATAGTCGCCAACGCGCCCAAAATTTAGTTGAGGAAGCGTGCCTCTCGATCGCCCCACTTGGGAGCCACGGCCAAAGATTGGAAGAACTGGCCCACTTTATATTAGAACGAGATCACTGATGAAAATCGAAATTCTTCCCCGGATCAAATCCCCCGTGGATTTGAGAACGCTTTCCGGGTCTGAACTCGAAACACTGGCAGACGAAATACGTGAAGTTTTGTGTACCGTGGTGGAAGACCGGTCGGCTCACTTTGCCAGTAACCTGGGAGTTGTCGAACTCTGTATTGCCCTGCACCTTGCGTACGATTTCCGCAAGGATCGTCTTATCTGGGATACCGGGCATCAGATCTACCCACACAAACTGATCACCGGCCGCTACGAAGAGATCTCCAGCATCCGCCGCAAAGGGGGCCTGATGGGCTACCCCAACCCGGAAGAGAGTGAATACGACCTCTTCATGACTGGGCATGCCGGCGCGAGTGTCTCGACCGTCATGGGCCTCAAAGCAGGCGACGATCTCGCCGGCGAACCGGGACGCAAATCGGTGGCCGTCATCGGCGATGGCGCACTCCCTTCGGGCGTGGTCTTCGAAGCGATGAACAACGCCGCCGGCCTCAACCAGGATGTTCTCGTCATCCTGAACGACAATAAAATGGGAATCTGCCCCCGTGTCGGCGGACTCGCCAAGTACCTGGATAAAGCACGTGTCGCCCCCTTCTATAACGGTCTCAAACGCGATGTCTCCTGGCTGCTGAATAAGCTGCCCGTCGTCGGCGAGTCAATGGAAAACACACTGGGCAGCTTCAAAGAAGCCGTCAAAGGCTTCCTGCATGGCGGGATGCTCTTCGAGGAAATGGGCTTCCGCTACATCGGCCCGGTAGACGGACACGATATTGAATCACTGTCCGGTTACCTGCAGATGATCAAGAACATCAAAGGCCCGGTTCTGCTCCACGTACTGACGGAAAAAGGGCATGGCTTCGAGCCAGCCACTAACGATCCGGTCTCCTTCCACGCACCGGCTCCGTTTCAGCGGAACGAAGACAACGAAATCGTTCCCATCGAAAAGCCGGGGGCTGCTAAATCCAAGGCTTATACCGACGTCGTCAGCAATTCGATCTTCCAGGCCATGACCGACAACGAATGCGTTGTCGTGCTCACCGCCGCCATGTGTGCCGGCAATAAACTGGGCAAAATTCGTGACGCCTTCCCCGATCGCTTCTTCGATACCGGTATCTGTGAGGCCCACGCGGTCGCATTCGCCGGCGGGATGGCCAAAGCCGGTCTGCGACCGATCGTCGATATCTACAGCACCTTCCTGCAGCGGAGCTTCGACCACATTTTCCAGGAAGTGGCCCTGCAGAATCTGCCCGTCACATTCTGTCTGGACCGCGCCGGGATTGCCGGCGAAGATGGCCCGACCCACCATGGTGCCTTCGACAACTCCTACATGCGGTGCTTCCCCAACATGGTGCTGATGTCCCCCGGCGATGCCCAGGACGTCGAACGCATGCTGGAATTCTCGCTGACCTTCGATGGCCCGACAGCCATTCGCTACCCCAAAGCAGCCGCCGATGCGGTGGAACGTCAGGTTGCCCCTGTCGAACTGGGCAAGTCCGAAGTCTATGTCTGGGGCAAAGATGGCATGCTTGTTGCCTTCGGATCCCTGTTTACCGACTGTGTTCGCGCCGCCGAACAACTGCGGGAAGAGGGGCTCGATGTCGGCGTGATCAACGCCCGCTTCGCCAAACCCCTGGATACCGAGGTCATCCATCAGGCCCTGCAGGAATCGGGCTTTGTGATTATCGTTGAAGAAGGTACACTCTGTGGCGGTTTTGGATCCGCTGTGCTGGAATCGGCTAACGAAGCCGGCATCAACACGCAGCACCTCAGACGTCTGGGTATTCCCGATCGATTTATCGAACACGGTCATCGTGGGGAACTCCTGGCTGATTTGGGACTGGATGTGGCAGGTATTTCTGCCGCAGCGCGTGAGATGGCTCAGCAGTCCAGATTATTGATCAACGAGTAAACAAATCGGCTTTCCTTCTCCAATCAGTATGGACGCTTGATTTACGGAGCCTTCCGCATGTCGTCATTGAATGCAGCCCTGCCCTCATCCATCGTGAAGTTCTTCTGCCTCGGTCTGACAACAGCCTGCCTGCTGTTCTCGGCCCAGGCGGTCTCCGCGGAAACCTATGAGCTCCAGGAGTCGGCCCAGACTCCGCGGACCTTCAAAGTCAACTCCACGATCAAAGTCAAAGGTCAGCTGGAAACCGCAGTCAACGCTGCCAAGGCCCGTTCGCTCGAACTGGATGTGGATGGAAAGCTCGAATACCTCGAACAACGTCTACCCGGCACCGGTCGCGATGCCGAAGCCTTCCGCTCGGTTCGCTTCTACGAAACTGCGACAGCCACCATCGACGTTCAGGGACAGAAAACCTTCGCCCGCGGCAGTGATCGGCATCGTCTGATTGTTGCTGAGGGTCAAACAGAAGGCCTCTCCCTGCATTCGCCGAACAGCAACCTGCTCCCCTCGGAAGTCGAACTGCTCAATTCCCCCGGCGACTCCCTGCCCGTCCTCGCCCTGCTGCCTCAGTCGGAAGTGGAAGTCGGCGAAGTCTGGACTCCCGATCGCTGGGTTCTGCAGTCACTGACCGGACTGGAAGCCGTATTGAAATCAGAACTCACCTGCCAGCTCGATTCCGTCGCCGACGATATCGCCACGATCACCTTTAAAGGCAAGATCGAAGGCGCGACCGTAGGTGCCCAGACTGAGATCGATGTGAAAGGGAAATTTCAGTTTCGCACTGACGAAAATTTCATCAGTCACCTGGAACTGGAGCAGACGGAAAAACGCTCGGTCGGTTCCGTCAGCCCGGGGATGAAAGTCACCGCGAACGTCAACTGGGACCGCAGCCTGGCAGCCAGCCCGGGAGAACTCACCGAAGAAGTCGTGGCCTCGATCCCTCTCGAAACCAGTCCCGAATCCAAATACCTGAGTTTTGAAACGCCCTGGAACGTACGACTGCTGCTCCCCCGCGACTGGTATGTGTTTCACCAGACAGGACAGGTCGCCGTTCTGCGACTGCTCGACAAAGGCAGCCTCATCGCACAGGCCAACATCTCCAAGATCCCGTCCGTCAAAGCAGGCGAACATACTTCCGAGCAACAGTTCCATCAGGACATCCGCACTTCGCTGGGCGATAAACTGATCGAAATCCTCAAAGCGGAAAATCTGAAGACCGACGACGGTCGTTACATTCATCGTGTCACGGTCGCCGGCAAAGCCAATAACGTCCCCGTGCACTGGATCTATTACCTCTGTGCAGATCCCTCAGGACGTCAGATTTCGTTCGTCTTCACCGTCGATCAGAAACTGCTGGGAGAACTCAAAGACCGGGACGCGGATATCGTCCTGAGCCTCCAGTTCCTCGATCCCCAGGCGCCCCCCCGACAGGCAGGCCCCGCTGAAGAGAACAGCGAACTCAAATAGAATCACGGCGAACGGGAGCATCGTTCATCCAGCTCCCGCTGCACAAATCACCCGATAACCGGCACAACCCGCGCCACCCCACCGCGGGATTTCGGATCGGGTAAGCTTTGTCGGCAACATCCCTCCATTCTGCGCGGTAAGCTTCAGGTGTACGACGATCAACCGGGCCGGTTCGCCGCACGTGTGAGTACGTTGATTCTCATCCTTTGAAACTCTGTTTTCCTTCCTGATCGAGAAGTGAAGCATGACCGCGATCCCTTTAGCCAGCCTGTTCTCTCTGTCGTCAGATATCCTGATTTGCTTCGGTGTCGGTCTATTGATTGCCGTCAGTCTGGGCTTCGTCGCCGGCTATCTGCTGGGCAAAGGGAGCACCGACCGCGACTTCCGTCGCGCGAAAAAACATCTTCAGAACTGCTACCAGCACGTACAAAAGTCTTTGGAAACCGCCTACGCAGCCTGTGCCCTGCTTGAGAAATATCCAGGTCCCATCCTGACTCGCGAACAGTCTGCCGAACTGAATCAGAAGCGTTCCAGACTGCTCGACCTGGTCGGTCGCCTCGTCGAACGCAAAACACCCGATCCGGCAGCAGAATCAGCGTCTCCCAAAACAGACAGGAAAAAGCTGCAGGAATTTCCTGCGATGCAATGGGCACTCCAGCCCGAACAGACTCACATCAAGCTCCCGGACGCGTCCGCCTTTGAAGCGAACCTGGAAATGATGCTGCTCGCGGGAACGGAAACCGAACAAAACAGCGGCCTGCTACTGGTACAGATGAATCAACACGAACAGCTCAAAGACCGCTTCGGCCTGATGGCGCCTGCCAAGTTCATGAAGACACTCTCTCGCCTGGTCCTGCATAAAATCCGGGACGAGGATGTGATCTGTGTCTGGAAATCAGATACCCTGGCAATCCTCTTTCCGGGACTGACCGTCTCAGAAGGACAGGCCTGTTCCGAACTCATCCGCGATGCTATCCGCCATCACCACTTCCGTCTGGAAACCAGCAGCCCGGAAGTCGTGGTCACTGCCAGCCTGGCTTACATCACCTGCGTACCCGGCGATTCAGCAGAGCTGGCCCTCGAACGGGGTGCCCATGCTCTGACTCAATCTCAGAAACAGGGGCGCAACCAGTTGATCATTCAGGACAGCCACTCTTACGAACACAAGCGGGCCATGTGATCTACTTCGCTACTGCGCAGCTTCGTCGTTCGTCGCTTCCATTTCACTGATCCACTGCCGGATCAGTTCAACCGCTTCCTGATGCACAATCCGGTTCCCAATGTTAGGCATGCGTGCAGCCAGATCGTTTGACTGCAGACGATGCATCAGAATCGATTTCTCCGGCGCACCGGGAACGATGTCATAACTGCGTCCACCGGAACCCCGTCCGGCTGCCACAGGCGTTTTCCAGACACCGATTTTCGCGGGATCCTGTTGCAGGTACCGCAGATCGAGCCCCGTGGTCCGTGCATTTCCACCGGGACTGTGACAGTGTCCGCAATTCACTGAGAGATACGACCGCACCCGCTCGTTGACATTACCCGAGTGGGCATCAGCAAAAGCCGGCAGCCGCTCAATCGCATCAGGCTCCGGGCAATCCTTGATCAGGTCATTGCGTTTCAGGTAGGCCAGCTGATTCTCTGCCCCGGAGGCATAGTCGAACATCCGGTTCAGGTTCGCAGCCGTCGGTCCGATGGGGACGTACTTATCGTGGTGACTGTGACAACTCAGACACTGATTCGCATTCGGCACCAGATGCCGCGTCGAACGTGGCTGGCCGTCTGCATGAATCCAGTCGACTTCGACCTCTCCCCCTCCCAGACTTAACTCGGCATCCGTCTGCTCCTCATTCCAGATATAGGAGTAACCATACCAGCCCGTCGGTTCCAGAAACTCGACTCGCGTTTCCAGCAGTCGTTCTCCCGTCTGCGAATCGCGCATGTCTTTGGGATAGGCAAACGTCTTGATCAGCATCGTGCCCACTGGAAACTCAAGCACCCCCGACTGCTGATAACTGATCTGCTTCCCCGGCGGGAGTCGGATAAACCGGTGCTTGGAAGTGTAATCGGTAAACAGAGTCGTGATTAAGTCGTAAGGAATCACACCGGCAGCCGGCTGCTGATCGGCTCCATTTCCTTTGAACAGTTTCAATTCAGAAAGCTTGCGGGGTGCATCGTAATACACGTTCAAAGTAGTGTTCTGCGAAAGATTGGGAGCCCCATGAGGCTTGAGTTTGACCGGCTGCAATGACTCTTGATTGCCTTCATACGGTGCCAGATCTCCACTCGGACGGTATTTGCCTGTCGCAATATTCGCGGGCGTCAGATTACTGAAATCGATATTCAGAAATCCAACCTCTCCGTTGTTAGCCAGTGTGAGGCTTTTCGTTTTCGCTGCCTGCTTCCCCTTCTTTTGACTAGGCGCCATAACACCGTCATAGACAATCGCGGGCAGAGGAGTCCCCACGATCGATTTCAGCAGCAGTCCCAACTCGCCATCCGGATCGGTGCCTCCCCCTTTAATCGTGTTGTCGTGAATATAAACCTGCTCCGGAAACGGATCGTAATGCGGATCTTTCAGCTTCTTGCCATAGATCAGAAAACTGACGACCGACACACTGAAGGAGCGATTGTCTTCAATGCGATTCTCAAACACTTCAACCTCGTCGGTCGCCATGATCAGCACCCCCGACCCCGCGGGCACGGAAGCCACCATGTTCCCTTTCGGGGCGAAGTTGGCCAGATTATTCTTAAAAATATGATTCCGAAACGCCCGCACATGACGTCCGTTCTTCTGGGGCAGTCCCGGCAGATCGAATACAAGCAGACCGCCGGTATTATTCGTGACCACATTATCATACACGTCGGCGTTGATCGTATTCTCGATTTCAATCCCCGCCACATTCGCTTCCGCGCGGGAACCGCGTACGACCACATCGGTCGACTGCCCCACATAGATCCCTGCATCCGCGGCTCCAATCGCGATACAGTTCTCGATTAACACGTTCCTGCACTGAACCGGGTAGAGGCCGTACGCACCATTGGTTGTTTTCGGTCCGTCGGTCCACTCGGTACGCACCCCGCGAAAGGTTACGTTCTCCGCCCCCAGGACTTTGATCGCATTATGGCTCGTATCTTCGACGGCAAAATTTTCCAGCACCAGGTTATCGCCGCTGGCCAGCAATCCAAAACTGCCGTCCCGCTGGTTTTTGAATGAGAGAATCGTCTTATCCTGGCCCGCCCCCCGGATTGTGACATTATCCGTCACCAGGTTCAGTCCCGAATGCAGATGGTAGGTCCCCGCTTTCAGCTCCAGGATATCTCCCGGCACCGCTTCGATCAGGCGTTCCTGGAATTCAAACTGAAACTCAGGCCCCGGACTGAACGTGTATGTGGCCGGTTTGAGCTCTCTCGGCGCGGCCGCATGTGTAGAAGAGACTGTGGTCAGGCAGACCAGACCGGTCCACAGACACAACAGCATGATAGAGTGAACTCGAGTGCCCGGGCGAGAAAGCATATTCATGGAAATCAACCTGCATCGAAGAGAAAAATAGAACTAAGGCTTCACCACAGAAAGCCCGACCTTCATCAAACCACCCAGCGAAGGTCGGGTATATAAATCAAACAATCGCCAGCCCACCGCTTCCGGATGGGGATGCGAAGCAAACCAGACCGGATGCGGAATCAAAGTCAGCGGCCCAAACAGAACCGTTTTTTCCACACCGGCCAGGAAGTAGGTGTTGTGTACATTTCCGATCCCGCTGGCGACATCCCGCAGGTCGGCTCCAGTAGCCCCACCCCAGGGGGTTGTCATGAACGCATAATTCAATGCCGGCCAGTGGTTGATCGCAACCGCGCCGTAATTCAACCGGGCAATTGCCTGCTCCAGTTGATCTGCCTGCTGTTTGCGAAACCGGTCCGGTACCGTAATCGTAGCACAGAGCGTCCCCCAGACATCCTCGTTCACAAACGAAACGGCACGTTCCAGAAATTCAGCCGCCGAATCCCCACCGAGAGCCGTCTCCGTACAGACGCAGACAAACGACTCTTCCTGAAACAGCTGAGGCGATTCACGGGGATCCGCATCCCGCATCAGTTTCCAGGGTAGATAATCTTCATCGGGAGGCAACTCACCGGCAAAGCGGGCCCAGCGATCTGCCGCTCCCGGATAATAGGCATAGCGGGGCGGTATCTGTGACAGCCGTTCTTCAACTAGTGATAGAAAACGGTCGCGCTGTTTCCAATGAGCCGCAGTGACGATCAGTTTGGTGGCCAGGCAGTTGAACGAAGCATTATTCACAATCGAGGCGACCACGTTTTCCGCCTGGAACCGCAGCTGTTTTTCAGAATACTCGCCGGGAACCACAATCCACGACGAGACATTTCCCAGTTCACTGGTAATAGGCACTTGGAGACGCGGCTGATTCTCTTCCTTCCGCGTACTGCGTTCGTCAGCAGTCGCGCCCCAGACAATCGCATCGTGCGTCTGCGTCGAACCGGTAATATGGATTCGCTCGAACACCGGCTGCTCGACCAGTGACGCGCCGGTGCTGCTGTCACCACAGACAATCCGCAAGAGCCCCGCAGCGATCAACGGTTGAAAGGCCTGCTCAAACACCGGCTGTAAATACTCATTGACCGGATTCATTTTCAACAGAACCCGTTCTCCATCCTGCAGGATCTTCGTCAATACATCCGTCGCAGGAATCGCAGAAACATTTCCCGCCCCCAGCACCAGGGTCAAAGGCAGAGCATGTTTCTCCAAAACAGACAGATCGAACAGCCCACTATTTGCGTCAGTGCGATTTAACCAGGCTTCTGCTTTCAATCCGTAAAAGACCAGTGAATCATAAATGCCGGACGCTGGAAACACGGGGACACGAGTCAGCCCCGTCTTCGACTCTAGCGGCGTTCCCGGCAGTGGTGGTGCTCCCGTCCGTGCGATGGACTCGAAGCTCAAGAGCAGGACCTGCAGGTAACGGGCCACCGAGACCGGTCCCGCCAGCACTTCCTCTGCACGAACCGGGCTCGCTCCAGGAATCCGTTTGGCCCGGCAGGACAGTTCCACCCACTCCTGCGCTACCGTTGACAGGCATGAAAGGCATTCACGTGTCAACCGCATCCGCTCCTCCAGCGGGAGCGAGCGTGGGGAATCGCCTGTCGTCAGATCCAGCAGCGCCTGCGCAACCGCAGGCGCTGCTTCGTCAGAGACGTGTGGTTGTTGCTGAATCATAATCTCCCTGACAGAGCGCTGGGTATCAGTGACCGATTCATTTTTCTCAAACCATTCCTGTGACTTACGGAGTCTCGACGACTTCGCCTCCGCCAATCGTAGACAGCGCCTGGTAGGTTCCCAGGTCAACGTTTTCACTGATGAAATGCACGGAACCATCGGCATACAGGAAATGACAGCCACCAATGTGCTGACTACGGAAGTTACTGGTCGCGTCTGCGCCACTCAAGGAACAGGTGGAATAACTTCCCAGATCAATCAGTGTCTCTGTAGTAGCATTCTTATTGATGCGATCTGCCGTACTCCCGAAAATACTGGCCCGGGCCCCGAGCACAGGTTTAAAGTCAGTATTGGGTGGCTGTGCAACAATCCAGGCTTGAGAAGCTTCAACCACCGGGGAGACCGCTGTGGTACAACCCTGTCCTTCACACAACTTGAACTGAGGGCCGGTCCCTGCTTCTCCCATCGCGATCGTATTGCTGGAACCGTCGATGATATCCCGCATCTTGGCACCGCGGTTCAGGTCAAACATCCCTCTGACAGTACTGGGATGATTGCTCGAACTGCACCAGCCGATATTTGATCCGCGACAGAGCGCATACGTGGTGATACCAAATGTATTGCCCACAGGCAGCCCCAAGGCCCCCAAAGCAGAGTCGGTAATCGGGTTCTGCCCGACATTTGACGGACAGACAAACGTAGGCACCACAGTCCGGGCTGCAGCAGCGGACTGGTTTTCCCAGGCACTCGTCTGATTGTAGAGATTCGAAAGGTTGGTCTGATCAAAATAGGGTAGCATCATCACGATCCCGTTGGAGATAAAGTTACCGCCCCCGGAAGAAGTGCTGAAATTAACGCTCGTCCCCAGCGGAAACGTGCTGTGTGCTTCGTGATAGTTGTGCATCGCCAGACCGAACTGTTTCATGTTGTTCTTACACTGCGTGCGACGGGCCGCTTCCCGGGCCTGTTGAACTGCAGGGAGTAACAGTGCGATCAGAATTGCAATGATGGCAATCACGACCAGCAACTCGATGAGAGTGAAGCCTCGCTTCAGACGTTGACGACATACCATAGCGTTACTCCTCGTAGTTCCGTAAAAGTATGAAAAGTGCCTGATCAAATTATCGAACACCGATTCTCAGAACCGGTTCTGGTAATTACATGACGCGAACACAGTATGAGAGTGCATCCCTTGTCGCCCCCCCCGTCTTTCAAACAGACTGGGAGCTACAAAGTCGCGTGCTCTCGGAACATTCTTTTCAAACAGAATTGAAGTAGTGGCTGCAGCAGATCTCCCCCTTCGGGAAGCCGCCGCGCATCTCAGCTATTTAGTCCGATACAGACCTGTATCAGGTATTAGACGTGACGTTTTCTAAAGTGATTAACCTCGTGTTCACCCTAAATGTGAACGAAAATTCGACTGATTTTGTCTAAAAAACCAATAGATCACCGGTAACGTTACCGTTACAATACACATGCTAGCGACTCGGTTTTTCGATTTCAATATAATTCTTCAGGAATTTCTCGATGGAACCAACCGCTGATCCGTTCCCCCATTCTGGGAATCTTCACAACCACAGGCGTGACAGGTATACTCTTTCAAACCGCCAGGAATGGAGCAAATATGTCGTCAACTGATACCAGTGCAATCTCCCCCAAAAAAGAAGTCTCTTCCCAGGAAGCCATCCTGAAGGCGGCGATTGAAGAGTTCGCCGAACGGGGTGTCGGCGGAGCCCGGATCGAGGCGGTCGCCCGCCAGGCCAATTTCAACAAATCACTGATCTATCGCTATTTCACTGATAAACAGGGCCTCTTTGAAGCCGCCCTGCAAAACAAACTCCAGGAACGCAGCGACACCGTCGAAAAGATCCCCATCGATATCACCGAGATTCTGCAGTACTACTTTGAAGAGAATCTACGCGACCAGAACTATGTTCGCGTTCTACTGAATGAAGCCCAGCAGAATGCGGGCGCTCCCCTGATCGATGAGCCCTGGCGACGGGAATACTACCAGAATCACATCAACCGTCTAAAAAAATCGCAGGAAGCGGGCATCGTCTCTGACGAGTTTGACCCGGTCTGCCTGATGTTGATTTTTACCGCCCTGGTCTTTTTTCCAGCCACGCTGCCCCAGCTGGCGCAGCTGATTTCCGGACACCCGGTTGATTCCGCAGAATTTCAGGAACACTGGAAGAACTGCCTGTCAATCTTCGGAAAGCTGTTTCAACCACAGCCACCCGACGAAAAACAATAACGCAATCCATTACCTCTAATACACTTAGGGATATTGCGCGGCCTTTAATATCTCATTGGATCGAGCCGACCGGAACCGGACAAAACCTGCTGCGCCATCCGGGAACACAGCGCGACAGAATTTCCTCAGGTTTGACCAACAGATCTACACCCAGATGCGTAATAAGACCTACGGAACTGCTGTCTCAAAAGAACCTTCGTTCTGACAACAGCAATTCATTAAATCCGCCGCTGTCAGGTAGATCGGAGACGCCTAACTGGAAAATGTCATCTTGTCCTCTTTTCCGAGATCCTATAATATCAAATGGCTTACATAAGTGAATTCCCGGTGTCACGTCGGCTTCACTGATGCTTTCTCTTTCACATGAATTTCAGATAACGGACGAAACTTATGAAGTTAAATCCTCCCTCAAAAGCAGCCTCTGCTCTCAGTCTCTGCATGGTTCTCCTGCTGGGAACCGCAATCTTCGCTCAGCAGGCCTCTGTCTCTGATTCTTCCAATGACTCTGTCACAGCCAAACGCGTCTGTGCCATGGTCAGTCGGTTCCATATCAGCGGCAAACCCATCAATGACGAGATCTCGGCGAAACTGATGAAACGTTTCATCAAGCAGCTCGATCCACAGAAGCTCTACTTCTACAAATCCGACATCGAGCAATTTGAGGCGGAAAAGGACCAGCTGGACGACAAACTGGCCGTCGGCGATGTCAGCTTTGCTTACAATGCCTTTGACCTCTACCTCCAGCGTCTGCAGGAGCGGATGGACTACGCCCAGCAGCTCGTCGATGTCGATCATGACTTCTCCGTCGATGAATCGATCATCGTCGATGCCAAAGATCTCGATTTTGCCAAAGATCAGAACGAGATGAACGAACGCTGGAGAAAACGGGTCAAATACGATCTGCTCAACCTGATTCTGGAAGACACCGAACTCGCAAAAGCCCGCGAGCAGTTACACAAACGTTATCGCAACAATCTCCGCACCATGGCTCAGACTGAAAAGCCTGAGAAACTGGAGATGTACCTCAGCGCCCTGACTCACTGCTTCGATCCTCACTCCAGCTACATGTCTCCCCAGACACTGGAAGATTTCCGGATCAGCATGGAACTCAGCCTCGATGGGATCGGTGCCGCTCTGCGTTCTGAAGAAGGTTACACCGTCGTTGCGGAAATCGTCCCCGGTGGTGCAGCCGATGCAGACGGTCGCCTTAAAGCAGGTGACAAAATCGTTGGCGTTGCCCAGGAAGATGGCGAGTTCGTCGATGTTGTCGAAATGAAACTCAGCAAAGTTGTACGTTATATCCGTGGCAAACGAGGCACCGTAGTTCAACTGCGGGTCAAAAAAGAGAAAAACAATGCCATGGAAGTTTATAAACTGACCCGGAAGAAGATCGAACTGAGCACTTCCGAAGTCAAAGGGAAAATCATCGATACCGGAGAACGTCTCCCCGGCAAGACCGGACGTATCGGCGTGATCAGCATCCCTTCGTTCTATCGGGATTTCCGTGGAGCACAACGGGGTGATGAGAACTTCAAGAGTACCGCCCGCGATGTCCGTCAGGTACTTTACGACTTCCGTGATCAGGGTGGCGTCGATGGCGTTGTTATCGATCTGCGGTTCAACGGTGGTGGTGCACTCAGCGAAGCCATCGAAGTTTCCGGTCTGTTTGTTGACGAAGGCCCTGTCGTGCAGGTTAAGCAGATGGACGGCGAACGCAAAATCCACAGCGACGTTGAACCGGGTGCAGTTTACACCGGTCCGCTGGTTGTGGTCTGTAACCGCCTCTCCGCTTCTGCTTCCGAGATCTTTGCCGGCGTCATCAAAGACTACAAGCGGGGCATCATCATCGGTGATACCACCACTCACGGTAAAGGAACGGTACAGAACGTAATGCCGGTCAGCAACCAGATGTTCTCCTTCCTCAAAGGCCAGGACCTGGGTGCTCTGAAACTGACCATCAACCAGTTCTACCGCGTCAACGGCGACAGTACTCAGAACCGGGGCGTCCGTTCCGACATCGTTCTGCCTTCGCTGATCGACAATATGGACCTGGGTGAATCCTTCCTGGATGATGCGATGGAGTTCGACAAAACCGAAATCGCTCCACACGAATCACTGGGAATGGTCAGTCCGAAAATCCTGGATTACCTGAAGCAGGCCAGCACCAAACGTGTTGTGGCTGACAAAGACTTCAAAGAAACCCAGGATGAGATCAACAAGTATCTGAAAAAGAAAAATCAGAAAACCATCTCTCTGGTCGAAGCCGAACGGCGTAAAGAACTGTCGAACGACAAAGAGGAAAAGAAAAAAGAAGACGAGAAGAAGGACGAAGCAGCTGACAAAGATATCTTCAAGAAGGATCACTACAACGATGAGATCCTGAATATCACTGTCGACTACATGAATGTGCTCAAAAATATGAACACAGTCCAACGCTAGTCTCACTGGATATGATTCCCCCCGGTAGCTCCGACTCTCAATTGAGGGTCGGAGCTTTTTTCATTCGCTGCTAGATTTCTTCAGGATACCAGATGCAGAACCCTGCCTCCCTGCCCCGCTATGATCGCCTGCAGACTTACCAGTGGAACTACGCGCATGCGCCTGCACCGCAGGAGCTCGATATCCCAGCTGTTCCCGGCAACTGGAGCTTCTGCGGGCTCCCCGTCCCTTCCCCACTGGGTATCCCCGCCGGTCCGCTGCTCAATGGAAAATGGGTCCTCTATTATGCCAGCCTGGGCTTCGATGTTTTGACCTACAAAACGGTTCGCTCTTCCGCACGGGAATGCTACCCGCTTCCCAACCTGCAGCCGGTGACTGCATCCTCCATGACTGGACAGGAATCGCAGGTCACCCTCACCGATCAGATGCAGGGAAGCTGGGCCGTCTCTTTCGGTATGCCTTCCGCTGCCCCGGAAATCTGGCGTGACGATATCACTCGTACCCGTGAGTTACTGCCTGAAGAAAAAATCCTGTCCGTTTCCGTCGTCGGCAGCCTGCAGCACGGCTGGTCCCTGGAAGATCTCGCCGAAGATTACGCGATCTGTGCCCGCTGGGCCCGTGAGAGCGGTGCCGACTGTATTGAAACGAACTTCTCCTGCCCCAATGTCTGCACCCGCGACGGACAGTTATATCAGCAACCTGAGGCTGCCACTCTGGTTGCCAGCCGCGTCCGAGAGGCGATCGGCGACACTCCCTACCTGATCAAAATCGGACATCTAACTCAGGAAGAGACCGCCCGTGATTTCCTGCAGGCGGTCGCTCCCTTCGTGACAGCAATCGTGATGACCAACAGTGTCGCCACTACGGTCACCGATCCCCGGGGCACTCCCTTATTCAACGGCGAGCAGCGGGGAATCTGCGGTACCGCTACCCGTGAAGCCTCTCTGCATCAGCTAAAATGCTTTGCCCGACTGATCGCAGATTTACCTCAAAATGTAAACCGTCCGGAGCTGGTTTCCTGTGGCGGCATCAGTACAGCAGAGGATGTCAGAGAGTTCCTGAATGCCGGTGCCCAGGCCACTCATCTGGCGACGGCGGCCATGATCGACCCGCTGATTGCCCGGCAAATCCGTACAGAACTCGCGCAAAAAGCGTCTTGAGAACCCCGGGTTAGAGCAAAGGCCCCTGCCTGTCTGTTTTTTCTGAATCGCTGGTTTTGTCGCTCGACCCATCGCAGCAGGTACCGTAAGATGATGGCATGAATGCCATTGTCGTCCGAAATCTCGAGAAAACGTACAAAGTCTACCAGAAAAACGAAGGGGTTTTTGCCTCTTTGAAAGGCCTCTGGAAGCGCGATCATAAAACCGTTCACGCGGTGACCGATGTCAGTTTCACCATCGAACAGGGGGAAATCGTCGCTTTCCTCGGTCCGAATGGCGCAGGCAAAACCACAACCCTGAAACTTCTTTCAGGCCTGATTTTCCCCTCAGCAGGCGAAGCTACCGTGCTGGGACACGTTCCCTGGAAACGCGAAAACGAATACCGCCGCCGCTTCTCGCTGGTCATGGGACAGAAGAACCAGCTCTGGTGGGACCTTCCGGCACAGGAATCTTTCCGGCTGCACAAAGAGATCTATCGCATCGACCCACAGCAGTATGATCGCCGGATTGATGAACTCACCAGCCTGCTCGAAGTCAAACATCTGATCGGCCAGCCGGTCCGCGAACTTTCCCTCGGTGAGCGGATGCGCATGGAACTCATCGCCGCCCTGCTGCACCGCCCTGATGTTCTGCTGCTCGACGAACCCACGATCGGCCTGGATGTCGTTTCACAACGCCGCGTGCAGGAGTTTCTGAAATACTACCAGAATGAGCAGAAGACGACGGTCGTACTCACCAGTCATTATATGAAAGATGTGGAAGCCCTCTGCAAACGGGCCATCATCATCAACCAGGGGAGCATCAAGCACGATGGCCCCTTGAGCGACATTCTCGACCGCTTCAGTAATTACAAAATTATGGACGTCCAGTTTGACGGTGATGACATGCCCCGCGACTTCTCACAATGGGGTGAGGTCCTCGAAAATGAAGCGCCACGCGTGAAACTCAAAGTCCCCCGGAATAAAATTCCGGAGATCCTCTCCAGCCTGCTCGCGAAATACCGAATACTCGATGTCGGCGTCCAGGAACGCCCCCTGGAAGAGGTCATCGCAGAAGTCTTTACCGAACACAAAGAGACGCCGGACTACCAGCAGGCCCAGAGCCTGGAGCCTACAACAACCGAGTAACTCCGTCTGCCACCAGTAAACATATTCTTAGCATTTCCATAAAGAACCATGATCGCCAGCCTGCGGACCAACTGGATCATCCTCAAAACATCAATCGAAGAACGACTGGTGTACCGGGGAGATTTCGTCTTCGCGACCTTCGTCCGCTTCCTGCCGATCGTCACTCAGATCTTCCTGTGGGGCGCCATTTACGGCATCCACACGTCTAAGCCGATCAGTAATATTAAAGGCTACAACTACCAGGAAATGGTCGCCTACTACCTGCTGGTAATGATCGGACGTGCCTTTTCCAGCATGCCCGGCCTGGCCAACGGCATCGCCAACGATGTGCGGGATGGCACGATTAAAAAATATCTGATTCAGCCGATCGATATGCTGGGCTATCTCTTCTGGGCCCGCATGGCTCATAAGCTGGTGTACTATATGGTCGCCCTCGGTCCGTTTATCCTGCTCTTCTACCTCTGTCGGGATTACTTCTCGGGCTGGCCGGATGCCTTTACAATTTTCGCCTGGATCCTCTCCCTGCTGATGGCCTTTCTCGTCGGTTTCCTGATTGAGTCACTGATCGGCCTGATTGCGTTCTGGTTCCTGGAAGTCAGCTCGTTGATCTTTATCTATATGATGCTCAACTACTTCCTTTCGGGCCACATGATCCCCTTGGATCTCTTTCCGGAACCGCTGAGTCAGTGGATGCAGCTGCTGCCATTCAAATACCTGGCCTACTTTCCCGGGACCGTCATTCTGGGGAAATATACCCATCAGGAACTGATCATCGAATTGTCCATTGAAGTGGTCTGGATTGTCGTCCTGTTTTCTCTGAATCGGATCGCCTTCCAGCGGGGCATCCGCCGTTACAGTGCCTTCGGTGGTTAAACTCAGCAATCACCGCCCCGAGGGGCGCTCTAAAACCACCCCGCAGGCCTGTTCTACCCCCTGGAATCACTGGTTTCCACACCCTCTGAGCGAAACTTTAACATTTCCCCCTTAGACGGATCGGCCCCACTCTGCTAGAATGCTGGCATGGATGTGGTGTACTTCCGACATCTGCGACACCTCGCCAGAAAGTGAGTCGCGACATCCCTCGAAATCACGAACTCGAAGACACACTGCTGTGTCTCCCCGTTGTGAACCCGCCAGAGAGCCTCACAAGACGCTTGCAGGACTCGGACTGATCCCGCCGAATCAGACATGCTGATCCTGAATTGTGAGCGGAAACCGTTTCTGTTTCCGAACGAAAGACTGGTACAACGTCCGGCAATCTGTCCTAACCTGAATTAAAACGAATGTCTATCACACCTGTAATTCCCTCAGATGAAGAGGAACCTATATACAACCGGCTGTTCTGGTTCTGTTACCTGGCCAACGTGCTGCTGGTGACCGCAAATGCAATCACCTTCCGCTTCGCGGATCTGGTTACCTACCTGGGCGGTACCGAAGAGCGCGTCGGTGATATTGTCAGTTGCGGCGTCTTCGTCGCCTTAATCGGCCGTTTCTTTCTCGGTCAGGGCATCGACCGCTACGGTGTGAGAAAACTCTGGGCCCTGTCTGCAGCAATTTTCGTCGTCGGAACCGGCGGCATGACACTTTGTCGTAGCCTGGGCTGGGAAATCTTCGCCTTGCGAATGTGCTTTGCGACCGGTATCGCAGGCATGTTTACCTGCTCCGTCGTACATATCCAGCAGAAAGTCCCACATCACAGGCGGACCGAAGTCATTGGCAGCCTGGGTAGCAGCGGATTCGTCGGTATGATCCTGGGAACCCAGGTCAGTGACCTCATGATGCGCTGGCTCCCCGCCGGCAATGCCCAGTTTTACGCCCTGTTCGGTATCCCTGCATTCCTGGGCTTCAGTTACTTCCTGATCGTCCTGTACGTCACTCACAACGATGTCCACCGCAGACCACAGGTCACCCCTGCTGCACACCAGCTCCTGTTCCGCTACTGGCCGGGCCAGGTGATGGTGGTTGCAATCATGATGGGCCTCAGCTTTACCGTGATCAGCGTCTTTTTAACCCGCTTCGTCTCTCAACGTGGACTGGGCGGGATCGGGACATTCTTCCTGGGTTATGCGATTTCAGCCTTCTTCATTCGCATCTACACCCGCCGCTGGGGAACGACGGTAGGTCGGACCAAAATGATCACCATGGGCCTGATGGGGCACGCGATCGGACATACGATCCTGCCATCCATCACTCAGGAATGGATGCTGATTGGCCCCGCGATTCTCTGTGGCTTCGGACACGCTCTGCTCTTCCCGGCCGTGGTCTCCCTCGGAACGGAATCGTTTCCGCCCCAATATCGTGGGACGGGAACGACGATTGTGCTGGGCTTTTTCGACGCAGGTGCGATTATCTTCGCTCCGATCCTCGGGGGCATCATCGATAACTGGGGCTTCTACCCCATGTTCTACACGTCTGCCTCAGTCATGACGTGTACAGCACTGGTCTACACGCTGACGACGAATCACAGCATCAGCAAGGACAGCGCGGTCCCCGCGCCGAAGCAGGAACTCTGCACCGTCATGGACGATTCCGGCGATTGAGTTCCTGCCGGAGTTCGCTAGCGAATCGCCCCGGACTCCAGATCCTTGACGACTTCTGCCAGGATGGCTGGATCGGCGGACTTCAGAACATGATCAATGCGGGTCGGAGGGACATTCAGGCGTTCCATGATCTCCTGAGCTTTCTCCCACAGCTTCTGTTTCTTTTTGCCTTCCGTCAAAAACAGATTGGTACAGAGCTCAGACAATCGTTGCTGATCAATCGAATCCCGATTGTCATAGTAACGTTTGATCACATCCTTTTGATAATTTGAATATTCTGGCATCGGAAAGACTTAACTCCTGAGATCTTTTTCCCAAAAAATTTAACGCAAAACGGGAAGGGCCCCTGTCCCGGGCGGGGTGATTGAAGACTTATATCGGTTTGAATTATCGCAGGTCTGACTACAATTTCTACTCAACCTGCAGGTTTTGAAAAATTGGGATTTCCGCACTTTTTTCAAGTGCAAGTTCCTTAAACCAGCTATAATAATGAATTTCCGACAATTAGAGGGAGAGATTTGCGGTAGAACCCGCATTTCCCCAAAATCAACTTAACTGGACTAACACTCCCAAAATAAATATTACTCCCGAATAGTCCGACTTAAAAAAAATAATTGCATCATGAGCGCGAGATCACAAGACATGATGTAGTAAATAAAGAGAATGGCCGAAATTTCTGATAAGTTGACTCACAGATTTGCTGTGAGTAACATTTTAACTGGTTTAACTTGATTTCATTGTAACGCAGCGCCGTTACTCACAACTGGTTAAATAAAATATTAGAAACGTGCTGGTAGTTTATTAGACCGGAGCTCAACGTGTCCGTAACACAATTCACCGAACAGGAATTAAAAGCACTAGAAGAAAAAACGACCATCCCTCGTTTTTTGTTCCTGCCTGTCGGATTGATCGCAATCTGGTGTCTTGCCGTTTACTGGCCCACTGATGCCATCAGCTGGCAGATCTTTCTGACACTGTTTATCTCTTACTGTCTGTTCTGCTGGACCAGTTGCTTCCACGAATGTTCTCACCATACGCTCTCCGGCTCCAAGAATGCGAGCATCTGGCTGGGGCGGATTCTGGGAACAGCGATGTTCGTGCCCTATACGGTTTACCGTGAGAGTCATATTCGCCACCACGCCTACCTGAATAAACCGAGCGACTGGGAACTCTGGCCCTATTCTGACCCGAACACATCACTCCGCTTTCGCAGAGTATTTGTCTGGTTCGACCTGGCTCTGGGTCTGTTCATGGCCCCGTTCATTTACGGTCGCATCTTCTGGCACAAAGATTCTCCACTGACCGATCCCAAACTCCGTCGAACCATTCGCTACGAATACGCGGCGATTGTGATCTTCTGGGGTTCCGTGATCGCTCTCTGCGGCTACTACGGTGCACTCATCGGTCTGCTGCGTGTCTGGGTTCTGCCCCACTATCTCGCAGGGATCTACCAGAATACCCGTAAGTTCACAGAACATCTCGGAATGAGCAGCTACGATCCCATGCTGGGAACCCGTACGGTCGTGGGAAATAATATCATCACGAAGCTCTGCACCTACTTCAACTTTGACATCTTTGTACACGGACCGCATCACCGCCATCCGAAAATCGCCCACAACCTGCTCCTGCAGAAAATGGATGATTACAAAGAACAGAACCCCGATGTCAAATACCCGGTCTTCACGACCTACTGGAGCGCCATCATCGACATGGCTCCCTCCTTCTTCAAACAACCAGGTGTCGGCATGAATGCCGGAGCACCAGCGCCAGGCAAGGAAAAGAAACAGATCGACAACTTCGTCGGCGACGTTGCTCAGGAAGTTCTGGCAGACACTGACTATGTTTCCAAAAAAGAACAGAAGACGAACGCTTCCGGTTCTTAAGCTTGCCTGAAACGCTCTTTTTCTACTGGTGGTGATTCGAGCCACTTTGCAGAAAGCTGAACGGAAGAAACCAGCTTCAGCGTAGCCGAAAATACCTTCCCGGCTACGCGTGACCTGTGGTTCTCTAAGTGTCGCGCTTGTAGAACGGCAGTGCGGTCACTTTTACCGGAAATCGCTTACCGCGGATATCCGCTTCCAGCACCTGTCCTGGTTCTGCATACGCGGCTTCGACATAAGCCATGCCGAGTGGCAGATCCAGCGTCGGTGAGAAGGACCCAGACGTCACGACGCCCACCTTCTGATCGCCATCGTACAGCTCTGCACCTTCGCGTGCCGCCCGTTTCCCTTCCAGGGTGAAACCAATGCGTACCTTACGATCTTCACGAGCCTTGGCGGCGATCAATGCCTCTTTACCTACGAAATCAGCCGCCTGCAGCTTCACAGCGAAGTTGAGGCCCGCTGTAAAGGGATCGGTCTCTTCGTCCAGTTCGTGCCCATACAGGGGCATAGCGGCCTCCAGACGGAGCGTATCGCGGCATCCCAGCCCCGCAGGAACCAGTCCTGCACTCTGACCGTCGGCCATCAGTCGTTCCCAGAGTGCCAGACCTTCAGCCTGATCAACAACGACCTCGAAGCCGTCTTCCCCGGTATATCCGGTCCGACTCACGAGAGCATCCACGCCCAGCACTTTGGTTTCCACGCCGTAATAATATTTGATTTCGCTCAGCTCCGCCTCAGCCAGTGGATTCAGAATTCCCAGCGAAGCAGGTCCCTGCAGGGCCAGCATGAACTTCTCGCAGGTCATGTCATCGATCTGCACATCGAAGCCTTCCCGCCGCTGTTCGATCCAGTCGACGATTTTCAGACGATTGGATGCATTCACAACCAGCAGATAGAAATCGGAAAATCGATAGACCAGTACGTCATCCAGTATCCCCCCGGATGCATTGGTCACCAGCGAGTAGCGGATCTGTCCCGGCTTTAGTGATTCGACGTTATTCGTCAGCAGATGATCCAGGAAGCGGCATGCATCCGGACCACTGAAAAAGAGCCGCCCCATGTGGGCGATGTCAAACAAACCTGCCGCCTGGCGTACCGCGTGATGCTCATCGGTGATATTCGTATACAGCAGAGGCATTTCCCAGCCGGCGAAATCGACCATTCGGCCGCCATGATCAACGTGCCACTGGTGGCAGGCAGTAGTGAGTAAAGATTCAGACACAGCTCTCTCTTCTGACTTTAAAATGGGGACTGATAAAGGGGAATTCAGGCGCTGTCGACTATTGTGGAACTTCCCGGACTATCTCGCAATCAACAGACTCCGCGAATCTTAAAAATCCTAATTTAATCAAAACCAACTGCCGACCCCCTATAAAAAAAGCGAGGGTCCCGCAGGTCCCCTCGCTTTGTGAAAGATCATTCCGTCGTGTGCTTAGTCTTTTGCACACAGCTTTGCACGCAGGTATTCGCGGTTCAGACGGGCAATGTTGGAAACCGAAATCTCTGCGGGACATGCAGCCGAACACTCTTCCGTATTCGTACAGTTTCCAAAGCCTTCTTCGTCCATCTGGGCGACCATGTTCTGCACACGGCTCGCACGCTCGGGAGCCCCCTGAGGCAGTGTCGACAGATGTGACACCTTCGCAGAAACAAACAGCATGGCTGAAGCATTCTTACAGGCGGCCACACAGGCACCACAGCCAATACAGGCTGCGGCATCCATGGCTGTCTCCTGGACCGGCAGAGGAACGGGAATATTGTTCGCATCGGGAGCATTCCCGGTATTGACCGAGATAAAGCCCCCCTTCTCGATGATCCGGTCAAAAGCACTGCGATCGACGACCAGGTCGCGAATCACAGGAAATGCCTGCGACCGCCAGGGCTCAATCACGATCGTGTCGCCATTCTTGAACCGCCGCATATGCAGCTGACAGGTGGTTGTGCCTGAATCCGGACCATGTGCCTGCCCGTTGATCATCAGGCTGCACATCCCGCAGATCCCTTCACGACAGTCATGGTCAAAGGCAACCATCTCTTCGCCCTGCTGCAGCAGTTGCTCATTCAACACGTCCAGCATTTCCAGGAAGGACATATGCGTGGAGATGTCGGTAAGTTTGTAATCGACATAACGCCCGACGGCATCGGGGCCAGGCTGGCGCCAGATTCTGAGCGTCAGATCCAGAGTCTCGCTCATTATTTATAACTCCTCGTAGCCAGAGGTACTTCAGTAAATTCTAATTGTTCTCGGTGTTCGACCGGCTCATTGCCGACCCCTGTGAATTCCCAGGCAGCCACGTGACAGAAATTTTCATCGTCACGCAACGCTTCGTTTTCTGGAGTCTGATGTTCTTCGCGGAAGTGACCACCGCAGGATTCTTCCCGCACGAGGGCATCTCGCACCATCAACTCACCAAATTCCAGGAAGTCTGCCAGACGACCAGCGTGTTCCAGGTTCTGATTCAACTGCTCGCCCTCGCCCAGCACTTTCACGCTCGACCAGAACTCATCCCGCAGATCACGAATCTTGCCCATGGCTGTTTCCAGCCCCTGGCGTTCGCGAGACATACCACAGTATTCCCAGAGGATGTGTCCCAGTTCGCGATGGATGCTGTCAGACGAACGCGTTCCATTGACTCCCAGAATCTTTGAGTTTCTGTCCTGGGCATTCGCCAAAGCTGCCTTGAACGCCTCATCCTCGGTTGAAACCTCAGGCAGACTGTTGGAGGCCAGGAAGTGACCGGTTGTGTAAGGAGCGACGAAGTAACCGTCTGCCAGCCCCTGCATCAAAGCAGACGCTCCCAGCCGGTTGGCACCGTGGTCCGAGAAGTTCGCTTCGCCCAGCACGAACAGACCGGGAATCGTACTCTGCAGATGATAGTCCACCCACAGTCCCCCCATCGTATAGTGCACAGCGGGATAAATCCGCATCGGCACTTCGTAAGGGTTTTCGCCGGTAATCTTGTGATACATATGGAACAGGTTGCCGTACTTCGTTTCGATGACGTGTCTTCCGTCGTGGATAATTGCATCCCGGAAATCCAGGAAGACTGCCTGTCCGGTCGAACCGACACCGTAACCGGCATCGCAGCGTTCCTTGGCTGCACGAGATGCCACGTCACGAGGCACCAGGTTACCGAAGGCGGGATAACGTCGTTCCAGGTAATAGTCCCGTTCTTCATCAGGAATTTCATTACCGCGACGCTTATCATCAGCTGATTTGGGAACCCAGACCCGGCCGTCGTTTCGCAGACTTTCACTCATCAAAGTCAGCTTGGACTGGTAATCGCCACTCACGGGGATACATGTCGGGTGGATCTGTGTGTAACAGGGATTCGCAAAGAACGCCCCCCGTTTATGACACCGCCAGGCGGCGGTCACATTCGAACCCTTCGCGTTAGTCGAAAGGTAGAAGGCGTTTCCGTAACCACCGGTCGCCAGCAATACACAGTCGGCCGAATAGGTCTCGAACTCACCGGTGATCAGATTACGGACGATAATCCCCCGGGCCACGCCGTCGACCACAACCAGGTCCAGCATTTCGCGTCGCGGGAACAGCTTGACACGTCCGGTTCCCACCTGCCGCATCAAAGCACTGTAAGCCCCCAGCAGCAACTGCTGTCCGGTCTGCCCGCGGGCATAAAAGGTACGGGATACCTGGGCCCCACCGAAGGACCGGTTGGCCAGCAACCCGCCGTAGTCACGGGCAAAAGGCACGCCCTGGGCCGCACACTGGTCGATGATGTTGTTACTGACCTGGGCCAGTCGATGCACGTTGGCTTCACGGCTCCGGAAGTCGCCCCCCTTCACCGTATCGTAGAACAGACGCCAGACGCTGTCGCCGTCATTAGGATAGTTCTTGGCGGCGTTAATCCCCCCCTGGGCGGCAATACTGTGAGCCCGACGGGGAGAGTCCTGAAAACAGAACGATTGTACCTGGTAGCCCAGTTCAGCCAGTGAGGCAGCAGCAGAAGCCCCTGCCAGACCGGTTCCCACCACAATGATCTTTTTCTTCCGTTTATTCGCCGGGTTAACCAGCTTCATCTCCTGCTTACAACGATCCCATTTTTCGGCCATGGGACCTTCAGGAACTCGAGAATTCAAAACCGTCGTAGCCGACTCGGCCATGATATCTACCTTCAAAACGGAACGTGTGAAACTATCTATTGGATGGTGCTAAACAGACGCAAATGACTGGCGGAAGGTTAGCGGATAAAAAAGCCCCAGAGTGGCAGACTGACAAAACCAGCCGCAATGACGATCGCAAATAGAATCGCCAGTTTCTTGATCAGGGGCGTGTATTTGGGATGATTCAGTCCCAGTGACTGGAACGCACTCCAGAATCCATGAGACAGGTGAAATCCGAGGACAATCGTTCCCACAATATAAATCGGGGCACTCAAACCACTGCCCAGAACCTGCACGATAATGCCAAAGGGTGACTGGTCTTTGTAGTCGACCGTTGGGTTCAGATGCAGTTTCATGTCGATCATATGCATGATCAGGAAGATCAGAATGATGGATCCCGAAATGAACATCCAGGAACTGGTCCGCCCCATCGGAGTACGTCCGAAAATGGAAGGTGGCTCCTGAATCTTGCTCTGCTTCTCATGATAAGCGATCTGGCGTGCCTTGCGGTTATCGCTGGTCAGTTTGAATGCCAGTGCAATGTGAGCGAACAGCAGCAGGAACAGTCCCGTCTCCGCTACCGGCAGCAGCATCATGCTGTGCAGCTCTTTTGCGTATTTGTTGTAGGCGTCTGCGCCGACATACACGAGCAGGTTCCCCGCCAGATGCACGACCAGGAAGCCGCACAAGAGAAGTCCCGTGATGCCCATCACGAACTTCTGGCCAATGGAAGAGGAAAGCAGGGTCATAATCCACTTCGTCGCTGATTTTCCGCCTGCTGACGGAGAGGATTGCTGTTTCTCAGCCAATTTCGTCACCATAATCAAGCACTCACCCGGTGATCTGCTTGAGATCCCGTGAATAATATTGTGATAGTGAAATCTATAAACAAAGCAACCAGCGTGGAGGTCACTCAGTATGACCTGATTGAATCTGCCGATGCTGAACGATGCATATTCGTTATAGAGCTTAAGTTATTATATTTCTTCGCCTTCGTACATCAATCTTCACAGAATTATAAACTGGAGTCCTTTTGCAAATTTCCACTCTGCTTACTTGTTTTTAGCTCCAGCTTACCCGGTTTCAAGTAAAACATCCGTACCCTGCAGACACTTCTCAAAGGCACTCAGCCTACTTGCGTTTCTTCTTTTTGCTCCGCTGCGACTTCCCAGGACGGTTCTTCTTCTTTTTCACAGCCCCCTTCCCCTTGGAAGAGGCCCGAGTCGGCTTTTTACCCGACTGCTTCGAATTACCGTTGTCTGATTTTGACTTCGATTTACCTGACTTCTCCGCTCGGGGCATTCTGAAATCCAGCTCCCGACGATCCAGATCGATCTTCTCGACTTCCACCTCCAGGAAATCGCCAATCCGGAACTCCTGACCTGTCCGCTCTCCAACGATACTGAATTTGGCTGGATCCTGGTGAAAGTAATCGTTTTTGCCCAGTCGGCTGATGTGCAACAAGCCTTCCACAGGCACATCCACACCCCGGCAGAACAACCCGAACGACTCCACTCCCGTGATCATCGTTTTCAGCGTGTTGATTTTATTTTCGACCATCCAGGTCAGCAGTTTGACCTTGGTCAGTTCCCGTTCTGCCGACTCGGCACGACGTTCACGCAACGAGAGGTCGTGGCCCAGTTGACGCAGCCCTTGGGGGCTCTGCCCTTTCCCTTTGTCGGGACGCTCCAGAATTTCATCGATCATGCGATGAATTGTCAGGTCCGGGTATCGCCGAATCGGGCTGGTGAAGTGACAGTAATGCTCGACGGCGAGAGCATAGTGCCCGAGCTCTTCATCCGTATATTCTGCCTGTTTAAGACTGCGTAACATGGAATAATTGATGGCCTGTTCGACGGCGGTTCCATGTACCTGCTCGATCAGACGCTGCAGGTCCTTACGACTCTGGGCCTTTTTAAGCGTGTAACCCAGTGCGCTGACAAACTCGGCGAATTCCACCTGCCGCTGGTAGTCAGGCGACGGATGCACGCGACGCAAAAACCGCAGTCCCCGATCATTGAGTCCTTCCGCGACCGCAATATTCGCCGCCAGCATGAACTCTTCGATGATCTGATGGCTTTCATCATGCTCGCGTTCAACGGCACCACTCACACGATGTTTGTCGTCAAAGGTGAGCCGCACTTCGGAGAGGTGCAACTCCAGTGCGCCGGCAGCAAAGCGGCGTTTTCGCAGCATCATTGCCAGATGATGCATGTTTTTCAGCAGCTCGCGGACGTCCCGGGGTATCCGGTCCCCTTCCTCGTCACGCTCCTGAATGATGGGCAGTACCTGCTCGTAGGCAAACCGCTTCTTGACCCGAATCGCGGAATTGACGAACTCGGTATGTACCGGCACGCCATCCGACGTAAATTCGATAAACGCAGATTTGGTGAAACGCACCTGATCCTGCTGCAGACTGGCCAGACCAT
Source organism: Gimesia chilikensis (assembly GCF_008329715.1). Taxonomy (GTDB): domain Bacteria; phylum Planctomycetota; class Planctomycetia; order Planctomycetales; family Planctomycetaceae; genus Gimesia; species Gimesia chilikensis. The sequence goes on from NZ_VTSR01000009.1 coordinate 73,918, forward strand.
TTGAAATGATCTCAGGCAGCATCGGAATCACCTGGCCGGGTAGATACACACTGGTTCCCCGCCGCCGGGCCTCACGGTCCAGTACAGACCCCTCTTTGACAAAGTGCGCTACATCAGCAATATGCACGCCCAGCACCCAGTGCCCGCGCTCGTTCTGAGTCAGCGAAATTGCATCATCGAAGTCCCGGGCATCCGCAGGGTCAATCGTCACGATCGTCTCGTTGGTCAGGTCGCGGCGATTCCCCAGTTTTGTCTCATCAAACAGGCTCGCCTGCTCTCGAGCCGCCTCCAGGACCTCTTCCGGAAAGTCCATCGGGATGCCGAATTCGTAGACGATGGACAGCAGATCAACGCCTGGCTTCCCGTGTGGCCCCAGGACTTTGGAAATCACTCCCTGTCCCAGGTAGCTCTTTGAAGGGAAATGCAGAATGTCGATGACGACCTTATCTTCGGGTTCGACACCTTTCGCCCCCGGATCGCCCACATGAATCGGCGAGTTGAATATCTTGCCGTCCACATGCACATAACCTTCGCCCTGTGTTTCGAAGTAAGTGCCGACAAATGTCGTCGAAGCCCGCTCGATGATCTCCACGACGCGACCACAGATCTGGCCCCCGCTGCGGCGTCGATTGATCACGGTGGCATAAACCTCATCGCCGGTCTGGGCATCCCCCATATCCCGCTCGGAAATATACAGATCGCCGGCATGACGCTGGTCGTGGGCGATGTCATCCGGCTTATGATGGGGAATCAGATACCCGGCCCCGGAATTGATTTTCTTGATAATCCCGGCAATCCAACCCTCTTTTTTCACGGGGCGAATCAGCCCCGAATCGGAGACGAGAATCTCTTTGCGGGACTGGAGATTCTGCATGGCCTGCTCGAATTCAGAAGAAGTTGACTTGGAGCCTCCCACTTTTTTCAGCAGCGCTTTTTCCCGAATCGGTGTGTAACCGGGGCGGGCTACGTACTCGAGAATCTTCTTCTCAAAATCGGGCATTCACTCAGTCCTCAGTCATTCCCTTAAACAGCTTTCGCTGCAGGCGAGGCGAATAGGGAGTCCAGCTGGATGTCGAATTGAGATCATCGTCAATGAACCGCGCGAACTCATTGACTTTCGCATCCAGGTTATCCAGATGATGCAGGGCGACTGCTTCTGGAGTCATCGGCAGGCGGGGGCTGCCAAATTCATAGGTGCCATGATGGCTTACAATCATGTGTTTCAGCCGTAATTCCGCTTCCTTGGGGAAAGATTCTCCCGTCATTTCCTGGTAAGCGCGAATCTTCTCGGTCAGCATTTCTACGCCAATAATCAGGTGTCCCAGCAGCTGTCCTTCATCGGTATAAATAAATTCGTTCTCGTAGCCTAACTCGCGGACCTTACCGATATCGTGCAGGAACACACCAGCCAGCAGCAGACTCATGTCAGCCTTGGGATACAGATCCGCGATCCGATGTGCGGTCTCCATCAGGTTGACCACATGCTCGATCAGCCCGCCATGGTAGGCATGATGCGTCTTCACACCGGCCGGAGCCCGACAGAACTCTTCCATCAGCGCTTCATCAACCAGGAAGCACTCCATCAGAGTGCGGACCTCGTTATTTTCAATTCCCAGCAGCATCTCACGTAACCGCGCCAGCAGCGCCTGCACATCATGTGATGCCTGGGGTTGAAACTCGGCCGGGTCCAGATTCTCCGCGGAGACCGGTTCGATGTAGGTCAGGATGATCTGCAGTGCCCCCTGGAAGAGATGCACTTTACCTTTCACCTGAACGTAGTTGCCCGATTGAAAGTGCTGCATCCGATCTTCAACAACATTCCACATCCGCGCATTGACGACACCCGACGCATCTCTCAGATCAGCAGACAGAAACAGACTTGCATTCCGATTCGCTCGTAACTGCTTGTCAACTAACAGATAAACCTCGTTTACAGTATCCCCGTCTTTCAGTTGATTTATATTTTGTCGAGACATCTCGAATCGGCTTTCAGAATCTCAATTCAAACGCAGCGGTCGATCTTCAGTTTCGCTAAGAAACACAATAGAACGATCTTAAGCCGATCCATCCTGCTCAACAAGTCCGACACCTGTCTGATCTGAAACTCTCTCCTATTTGCTCTCCGATTGTTAAGAACAGCCCCAGTCAGCCCGATCTGAATCCCCCGTCTCGACAAGCCATTGTCCGACAGGCATTTATCTCACCCGAATATTTTTGTCCCCCACCAGGGCGAACCTTTTGGAGTTGAACCCGTTCTGCTAGAATACGCGGCCATCAGTCGGCTGAAGAAGCGAGACTCCCCCCGGCCGACTCACTAGTAACATAAACACCTACTCTTCAATCACTTAAGGAATTCAAGTGCGCTGGTCAAATACGCTGATCCCCACGATTAAAGAAGTCCCCTCCGATGCGGAAATTCCCAGCCATCAGCTGATGCTTCGCGCCGGACTGATCCGACAGTTGATGGCAGGCGCTTACACCTACCTCCCCCTGGGCTGGAAATCGATCCAGAAAGCAGCCCAGATTGTGCGGGAAGAGATGGACGCCGCCGGCGCCGCTGAACTCCACATGCCCGCTCTGCAACCCCTGGGTCTGTTTGAACGCACACAGCGGAAAGATGCATTTGGCTCCGTACTGATCCAGTTCAACGTCCCCCGTGGAAATCGTCAGATCCCTATGGCACTCGGTCCCACACACGAAGAAGTCGTCACCGACCTGATCAGTCACTGCATCAGCAGTTACAAACAGCTGCCGCTGACCGTCTATCAGATTCAAACCAAGTTCCGCAACGAAGAACGCCCCCGCTTCGGCGTGCTGAGAACCAGTGAGTTCCTGATGAAAGACGCCTACAGCTTCAGTTCTTCCGTAGAGCAGTTGGATGAAATCTACGACCGCATGTACCGCGCTTACTGCCGCATCTTTGCCCGCTGTGGTCTGAAGTACCTGCCCGTAGAAGCAGAAAGCGGCCCCATCGGCGGCGATGCCTCGCATGAATTCATGATCCCCGCCGAAAACGGCGAGGACTCGATCGTATACTGCGAAGCCTCTGGATACGCAGCCAACATGGAACGGGCCGACACCGGTCGTCCCACCCTTGAAATCAAAACCCCCGCTGATGCAGGGACCATGGAAAAACAGGCTACTCCTGAGGCAACCAGCATTGAGCAGGTCAGCCAGATGCTGGGCTGTGAACCTTCACAGATGATCAAAACGCTGATCTACCAGGCTGATGACGAACCGGTGGCTGTCCTGATTCGCGGCGACCATGAAGCCAACGAAGGCAAGATTCGCCGTGCCCTGGGTGCGACCACTGTCGAACTGGCTGATGACAAGACCATCCGGGAAGTCACCGGTGCCCCCACCGGTTTCGCCGGTCCTGTGGGAATCAAATGCAAGATCATCGCCGACCATGACGTCCCCCTGATCGCCAATGCCATCACCGGTGCGAACGAAGCCGACGCCCATTTAGTCAATGTGAACGTGGGCCGGGATTATGAACTGGAAACCACCTACGACCTGCGAAACGCTGCCGCCGGTGATCCCTGCCCCAAAAGTGGGGAACCTCTGGCGATCGTGCATGGCATCGAAGTCGGTCACGTCTTCAAACTGGGCACAAAATATACAGAAGCCCTCGACGCCGACTTTCTGGATGAAAAAGAGAAACGTCATCCGATTATCATGGGTTGCTACGGCATCGGCGTAAACCGCATCATCGCCGGTCTCGCTGAGACAAAGCATGATGACAAAGGCCTGATCTGGCCGCTTTCAATTGCTCCCTACGAGGTACTTGTCATTCCTCTGAACACCAAGGATGACGAAGTCATGCAGACTGCAGAGCGCTACTACGAAGAGCTCAAAGCAGCCGGCATCGACGTCCTCTTTGATGACCGTAACGCCCGGCCAGGTGTCAAATTCAATGACGCCGACCTGATTGGGATTCCCTATCGCGTCGTCATCGGCGGTAAGGGACTCAAAAACGGCGAAATCGAAACCAAATGGCGGACCGCAGACGATGCAGAAATGATCGCCCTCGACGCAGGCATCACCCCCATTCTGGATGCTCTCGCGGCCCGCAAAGCGGAAGAATATAAAGCCGCAAACGTACCTGAATAGAACGAATTCAGTACTCGCAAAACAAAACAGGCCGGCAGGAAATCTATCCTGCCGGCCTGTTTTTTTATTTCAGTTTCGGTCTTCAGAACTAGTCGAGTTCTTTGATCCGAATGTTTTTCCAGGCAACCGAATAGGGACCGGTCCCCTTCTTGATGCCGTGTACCTGCAGGCCAATGAAGCCTGTGGGATGCGTCTTATAGATCGCTTCGTCCGTCAGATCTTCGATCTGCTTACCATTGATCCAGGTCTGGATCCGGGGACCTTTAGCAACGATCCGAAACTTGTTCCACTCACCATCTTTCATGGTTTTATGTGGTTTCAGACGATCCTCGGGAGTCAACCAGCCCCGGCCGGTGGCTTCGCCGTACACATAACCGGCTTCGGCCCCGTTCTTACCGCTGGCTTCGATCTCAACCTGGGGGCCATTCACACGACCATCGCCGTCTTTCTGCTGGCTGCGAATCTGACAGCCGGAGTTCAATTCGTCGGCCACTTTGACTTCGAATTCCAGTTCGAAATCATCGTAGTTCTTTTTGGTGCACATGAATGAGTTGGGGCTGCCTTCAGAGGTCGTTCCCACGATCGTCCCATCTTCAACCTTATAGGTCGCCGTTCCGTTATGCTGTGTCCAGCCTTCGAGATTCTTGCCGTTGAACAGCTCGACCCAGCCAGATTCACCAGCCTGTACCGAACCTGCCAGACAGAGGCTCGCCAGGCATGCCAGGGCTAAACCCCATACTTGATTGCGTTTCATACTTTCTCTCCAAATTAAAGTCTCAAAGTTGTCAATTGATTTTAATAGCGGGTTATTTAATCGTCGGCACCAGCCGTGCCGACAGGATTGAAGTCATCATCGCATCCGAGATCAGTCTGCCAATACAGGACCGGGCTGATTGACCTTTTGCGCGTCACGAGCATCGCCGGGCATCTCGCGATGTTCAAACTCACCCGGTTTCGGCTCCCCGGGACGCTGGTTGCGGTCCGGAGTCGGATTGTCGGGAATCGTGTCCCCTGTCTGCTCAGCCCACTGATCCAGCACTGTGCGGAGACGAGCCAGTTCACTCGCATATTCAGGCTTATCCGCCAGATTCTCAAACTGGTGAGGGTCTTGGCTGACCTTGTATAACTCTTCCCGTGGACGGGGCTTGAGAAACACATCCTTCTGATTTTTATTCAACTTGCCAGCTTCGAAACGTTCCCATAACACTTCGCCCGAAGGAAAGTCGATCGATTCCACGCACAGATTGCGCTGCCCCGGCAACGCGTTTCTGATATAGAGCCAGTCACCGGAACGAACCATGCGTTCGTGGGCTTTAAAAACGTGCCAGTTATGCTCCCCAAATGCATAGTCGCGGACCTTCGCCTTCGGATCGGTAAACAGATTCTCAAAGCTGACGCCCTGCATCCGTGGATCCGCTTTGACTCCCGCAACGTGCAGAAAGGTCGGCCCGAGGTCAATTGTACTGACCAGACTGTTCGTCACGGTTCCCGGCGAAATGACTTTGGGCCAGCGAACCATCATCGGCGTTTTGATACCACTATCGTAGAGTCTGGTTTTACAACGGGGAAAGGGACGTCCGTTATCAGCGAAGAACAGCACCAGTGTATTATCCGCGATTCCCTGGGCATCCAGTTCATCCAGAATCTGACCGGTGAAGTAATCCAAACGGCTGATCTCATCGTAATACTGGGCGAGGTCTTTCCGCGTTTCCGGACTGTCAATCAGATACGGAGGCACAACCACATCTTCTGGTTGATGCGGCTGAGTCTGTTTGGATTTCTGCCAGGCACGATGTGCATCGGTGGAAGCGAACCAGCAGAAGAAGGGCTGATCCTTGGGCCGTTTTTTGAGAATCGGTACCCAGTCTTCTTCGCGTCCCGGTCCTTTTCCCTTGGAGACATGATCAAAGGACGTCAACGCGTACGGGCCCATATGCTGTTTGCCGGAGATCACCGTGTAATAGCCGGCATCGCGCAGTAGCTGGGGAAACAATACCTGTCCTTCCGGCAGCGGCGTATGCAGTTCCGGGGCTCCTGTATTGTGTGGATAACGACTGGTGATCACACTGCAGCGACTTGGGCTGCAACTGCTGATGGTCAGATAAGCGTTATCAAAACGCAGACCTTCTTTGGCCAGCCGATCCAGATTAGGAGTACGGATCGAGGGATGACCATAACTGCCCAGATCATTCCAGGAGACATCGTCTGCCAGGATCATCACGATATTCGGACGCGTTTCGGCAGCTGGGGAAACAGTGACACACAGCAGAGAAAGCAGACAGAATGTAAACAGGCAGAGCAGCCCGTTTCGAGAACGTATCAGAACATGCATCGGGCACGTCACCTCGTTTTGAAAGATTGCAGGATCAATAAAAAACGACCTGTCACCAGACCGCAGACTCTACGGTACTACAACAGGTCGGACTTCACAATCTTGAGGTGGTAATTCTACGGAGAAGATTCTCAGCAAGTCATTTCATAAACAAAGGTTAGTAAATCGACATCATTCGATTTCCGGATCAATTCCGAAGTCTTCAGTCTCTTCATTTTCGAGCAGAATATCTTCGTCTGACTGAGCCTGTTCTTCTTCAGGCATCGGTTCAAAATTGATGGTGAGATGCACTTCATGGTGGACGACGGGATTGTATTGCGATCCCAGTGGTTCAAAACGCAGATGGATATTCGCTTCCGAGGCGATTTCATCCGCCGTCTGCTCGGCTGTTTCCGCCAGATCACTCTGGCCACTTTCCCGATAACAGGCTCCCAGTGATTTCCAGGGAAGTTGGCTGTGCGGGATCGGCAGCAAATCTGCCGCGTACTGTAAGGGTTTGATCGCCTCCGAGAAACGACCGATCCGTTTTAAAGATTCCCCTCGCAGGAATGAAAAGGACGCCGTCAGGGATCCTGGATCAGTCACTTTATCCAATTCTCTGAGTGCCTGATGGGGCATCCCCAGTTCCAGATAACCCTCTGCAGCAATCAGTCTGCGAACTGTTTTTTGAGGAATTCGAGGAATCATCATCATAACCTCCCATATCACCATCAGCAGGTGAAGACGCTGGTTGAATTTCAGGGGAAATTAAAATCTCTCGACCCGTTTTCCGTCTCCCATCATTTTGAAACGTCTCGACGGGTCTGCTGGTTTAATTTTATTGCATAGAATGTGCCAAATCTGCCTCCCTGCAACAAAAGCAATCCATAAACCCATAAATAATTGTCACTTAACACATCATGGCAGCCTTGTAATCGGCATAGACAGTGCCAATTTGGCGGTCGCTCAGGTATCAATCTGGTGGCAGATCGAATCAAAACTGCACAACCACAAGGCTTTTCTAAAGACAATCTAGAAACGGAACCGGTTCACTTCCGGCATGGGAATCGAAGTCAGCACCCTCTGCTGCCCTTTGACAGGCCTATGTACCTACTACGTAAAAACGGACTATTATTCGGCGGGAATTTTCCGAAACATCTGTTCTAAATCCTGTTTTTCTTCGGCTTCCGTTTTCGGAGAGGCAGCATCGGACTCAGCCTGAGGACTGTTCGGCCAGACAGTGGAGAGGCGTGAGGTATCGCCCTGCAACCAGTCTTTATGGCCGTTCGCTTCTTCTGGTTTCAGGAAGAGCACGGTTTTAAACTTTTCCGGCTCCAGCGCGACTTGTTGTTTGTCACCGACCGTTGGTGCAGGCTCAGCCTTGGTGACCTGCTTCCCGCCCTGTTTCTCTGCCTCTGCAGGGGCCTCTTGCTTCGGCTTGGCTGTCGCGTCCTGTTTGCTCTGTGGCTTTTCTTTCGGCTTGTCTTTTTCCGTCGACTCTTCCTGGATCCACTCGGCCAGCGTCTTTACTTTGCGGTCCTTGATTTCAGCAGGAATTTCGTTGGCGGCATCTGATGTCTCAATGAACTTCGCAGGCTCCAGGTAATCCACCGTGCTATCATTGTTGAAATCATCACCTGAGCCAATGGGGATTTCAATCCTGGCCCCCGCAAACTGAGCTCCATCTTTATAGATCGATCCCCGTTGGAAAGGTCCTGCTCCCAGAATCCAGGTATCGCGGGCCGTACTCTTCGCCTGCAGCACACCAGACTGCCAGACACGCTCCTTCGTCTTCTGGTTATAGGCAAACACACTGATTTTCGCAGCCGCGATCTGATTGTTCTTTTTCGCCAGCGAGATTTCCGGAATCGTCGGAATCGCGGGAGCTGTGGGGACCAGCGAAGCAGCTGAGGAAAGCATGTTACTGGCTGGAATCCCATAATTTACTTCATGGCCATTCGTGGCCAGGGTTCCCACGCGGGCTTCAATAATGTAATCCGCGTCTTCCTTCTTTTCCTGAATCAGACAGTTCGCAGCCACGATCTGCTGCCTGAGAGAACTGATGATATAGTCGCCATTCACAAACCCGACCCCTTTGATATTCTTGATATAAGACGTATCAAAGAAGACTTTTTTGTTCGAAAGCGTGCTGAAGTCGAGATGTGAAATCGTCTGATCAACTGCATCAGATGTCAGCAGCTGTTCGGTCGCGCTGTTGCTGATCATCTTACCGCACCCGCATAAACAGGGGAGCAGCAGCACCAGCAACCAGATCGAAATCCTGTTGTTGAAGAACCGAATTTTATCAAACATGAGTTTCTGCGATCGTGAGTTCAGCACAGAGTAGATCCACACGGTTTCCACTGGCAGTTCGGTCAATACCGAGAGACAGTAGCCCGGAAGACTGTGTGAAAGGCACATCAGTACGCAATCTCTGTTCCTTCATGCGCACATGAAAAAACAAAGGCAGGTATACTAAATTGTAATGTGGGAAATGCAGGCCAATTCCAGGACGGAATCAAGACCAGGAGGAGATACAGAGCCCATCGGTTGTAGAACCGACCAAAACCCGGTATCAGTCAGCGGGCGACCTTAATTGAGAGTGATTAAGAAACCCGCCTGGGAGCGGCAGTATAGCTGACACATCGCGAAACTCAAATATGATTCTGTAATTCGTTCAAATCACACAATTCATTCTAATACAATCACTTACAAAGATTCTAAATCTGACACTCAGAAATATTTTCTGAGTTTTTCTCAGCAAATCAGCGGGGAATTCGGGGCAGATCACGCCAGTTACTCCCCACCGATCCACTCATTCGGGAAGAGACCTGCATCCATTCCCAACGCGGAAATTCTTCGCGCGGCGCCCGCAGGACTTCGCACGAGGATTCAATTTCCTCGACCGCCTCAGCAGTCAGCAGTGCGACTTCCGCCAGCTCGTGATAGCCCCCCAGTCGGAAGCATTCACTCAGGGAGCTCCAGGCCTTACGACTTTCCATTACGGGAAACAGGCGGGCAGCCTGATGCAGTGGCTCAATCGCTTCGTGGTAGCGTTCCTGACGCAGATACGATTCGCCAATCAGAAACAGCCGCATCGCTTCCAGGGGGCCGGCCTCTTCAACCGTCGAGAGCGCTTCCAGAGCCTGAATGGGCATTCCCAGTTCCAGGTATCCTTCAGCGGCCATCAGTTTGTGAACAACTTTGGGAGAAACGTTTTCTAACATGATCAATTCCTTTTTTAACCGGTGGGGCAAGCAATCCATTGCCCGGCTGCAGTCAGTTTCTTAACAGGCCTCAATCCTCTGAGACACAAATCACTATGAAAAAGTTCAAATGCAAGCCGCATACCAAAGGCGATCCCTCAGTATTGCAATTCTCCTATCTCCCGCTTAGACAACAGTTTTCAGGCTGAAGATTTTTCACTTCGTATACGAAGGACCGATGTTTCTGCACTTTCTACTCTGAAAAACACTGTAATTTATACATCATCAGAAATTGATATCTCGTATTCGACGCCCCCTCAGACGATGTGAAAACTTGCACTTCCTCTCTGTAAACTGCATGATAGAAATCAATCCAGAAACTCAGATACGATTTGCATGCACAATCATTCCTACACCAGCTTGAGGACGAACCCGATGCAGCCGCGCTTAGAACACCCTTTCCGTTTCACATTCACTCTGCTCGCCGCTTTCTGTTTGAGCCAGTTGCTGCTCACAGGTCACGGTCTGCAGAAACTCGCTGCAGCTTCAAAACAGCGTCCCAACATCCTCTTCATTTTTACTGACGATCACGCCTCACACGCGATGAGCTGCTACGGCTCCAAGGTCAACGAGACTCCCAACCTGGACCGGATTGCCCGTGAAGGTATGCGGTTTGATAACTGCTTCTGCACCAACAGTATCTGTGGCCCCAGCCGTGCCGTGATCCTCACTGGAAAACATAGTCACCTCAACGGCTTCAAACAGAACGGCAACAAATTCGATGGTTCGCAACAGACCTTCCCCAAGCTGCTCCGCAAGCAGGGATACCAGACCGCCATTGTCGGGAAATGGCACCTCGCCTCCGATCCCACCGGCTTCGATTACTCTGAGATCCTGATCGGCCAGGGGCCCTACTACAATCCTCCCATGATTCGCAATGGGGAGCGTGTTAAACACGAAGGCTACACCACTGACATCATCACCGACCTGGCACTCGACTACCTCAAGAACCAGCGAGATCCCAACAAGCCTTTCATGCTGATGTTCCAGCACAAGGCCCCGCACCGCAACTGGCAGCCCGGCCCGAAACACCTGCACATGTACGACGACGTCACCATTCCCGAACCGGAAAATCTGTTTGACAACTACGAAGGTCGCGGCACCGCAGCCAGACAACAGGACATGACCATCGCTAAGACGATGACCGATTTCGACCTGAAACTAACCCCTCCCAAAAATCTGACTCCAGAACAACTGAAGGTCTGGAACGCCGCTTATGAACCGAAAAACGAGGCCTTTCGCAAAGCCAATCTCAAAGGCAAAGATCTGGTCCGCTGGAAATATCAGCGTTATATGAAAGACTATCTCCGTTGTGTCGCCTCCGTCGATGATAACGTGGGCCGCATGCTCGACTATCTGGAAAAGTCCGGACTGGCTGAAAACACCGTCGTCATGTATTCCTCCGACCAGGGGTTCTATCTCGGCGATCACGGCTGGTTCGACAAGCGGTTCATGTATGAAGAATCCTACCGTATGCCATTGCTGGCCCGCTGGCCCGGCGTCATCAAACCGGGCAGTGTCAACACAGACCTCGTCTCCAACCTCGACTTTGCAGAAACCTTCCTGAATATTGCCGGAGCCCCCATCCCCTCCGACATGCAGGGAGTCAGCCTGGTCCCCCTCTTCAAAGGCGAAGAAACTGCATGGCGCAAAAGCCTGTATTACCACTACTACGAGTTCTACAACGACCGCCGTTCCGCCCATATGGTTCGTCGGCACAACGGGGTCCGTACAAAACGCTACAAGCTGATTCACTTCTACAATCTGGGTGAATGGGAACTCTATGACCTGGAAAAGGATCCCCAGGAAATGCGCAGCGTGTACGATGATCCCGCCTATGCCCCCATTGTCAAAGAGCTGAAAGCAGAACTCAAAAGTCTCCAGCAGCAGTATCAGGTTCCCGATGACACCGGTTCGGTCCAGAAGGATCCCCCGTCTCTGTATCAGAAACCGCGGAACAGCGGCACGCCTCAGAAGAAACGGGCACCGAAGAAGCAGAAGCAGTAAGCGGCAATATCCCAACAGCGGTCAGGCTTCGGGAATCCGCTCAAAGCGGATCCCGGCCACCGCGTATTGTCGCATGCCCAGATCCCAGCGCCAGGGTGGCAACATTTCCAGGTTGCAAACCTGTCTTGCCAGGGGCGACTTACCCTGCAATTGCGCGAGCAGGATTCCGGGATGCACACCGTGGAAAAAATTACGCGACGAAAGCAGCTGCGAAAGGTACTGCGTAAACTGAAAGTCGGGAACCTGTTTCAGATCACCAGCCGACTCTGATGAAACAAAATCACTCACGATCAAGCCGCTGCCCCCCGGCGTAATCAGATCCACTATCGTGCGATAATGCTGTGCGCGGACAGCCTGCATTAATTCCTCGAACCGGGGATCGGTCTCCCCGACCGCATGAATGACCTGCAGCACCAGTTGGCTCAAAATGCAGGTGGAACAGACCACATCGAACGGACCGGGCAATTCCAGCGGATTCGATCCCGACAGCTCTTCCAGGACTTCATCCAACAGAGATTGTGTCGTGTCCTCTTTCCGGGATAATTCCGCAAGCTGCTCACCGACTCCGGTCAGATCACCTGTATGGCAGAAAACCGCCGATTCTTCTGAGAGGTTCTGGGCTTCCAGTGCATACTCCAGTGCGTTCTCATCCAGGTCGACCAGATGAATTTCGTCGTAGACCTGCAACAACTGGTTTAGATCGAGATCATTGCAGTTCCCCGCCCCCAGCACACACAGCCGATCCCCCTGTACAGAGGACAGTTGTTTCAGGTAACGGGTTACGGTACTTCGATGCTGCTGGCTCGACTCCCAGCTGGGACGGCTGGCTTGATTAAATCGAAATTCTTCCTCGAATAGTGGATTCATTTACCTGGTCTGAACACTTTGGAATGTTGAGTGGGTTCTCGGATTATAGGAGTCAGTTCAACTGTAATTCCTGCACCAGATATATCAATCGAAAACGGAGTAGAAATGCATTTTTCGCTACCACTGTCGCGTGGATTCAGCCAAACTAGGGGTCCATCAACCTGGAAGGGACTGGTAATCGACAGCGGACGCATGCCGGTCGGTATGTGGATCACTTGATTCAGTGTGTCGTTCCCGGCCTGATAAAGCACTCTGAACGTAACTTGCAAGAACTCTCTTACCCAAGCTGATAATCCACAGTCATGTTATTTTTCGTATTTGCCTGCCTGGTTCCGGCCTTTGTCATTTCCTTTCTGGCAACGGCACTCATGCGCAAACTGGCCCCACGCTGGGGACTCATCGATCAACCTGCCCAGCGGAAAGTGCATGTCACCCCCACCCCGCTCGGAGGGGGTGTCGGCATCTGGATGGGGGTGATCATTCCCATCGCTTCTGCTCAACTGATTGCCTGGATCATTTTGAAGTCAGGCAGCACTCCCGCGTGGATTCCCCGCGAACTGGCTCCGCATCTGGAAGGAGTCCTCTATCGCTCCCAGCAACTCTGGATGGTCCTGGGCGGAGGCACCATCCTCGCTGTCATGGGCCTGCTCGATGACAAACTTAATATTTCCTGGAAACCCCGATTGATCATTCAACTACTCGTCGCCATCGGCCTGGTGCTGGGAGGCGTGCGGGGCACCCTGTTTGTCGAACAACCGTGGGTGGGGATGGTACTCACGGTGGCCTGGATTATCGTGCTCGTCAACTCCCTGAACTTCCTGGACAATATGGATGGACTCACTTCGGGTATCGGCCTGATCGCTGCAGTACTCTTCGCCTGGATCATGCTGCGTTACACTGGAGAACCACGCTGGCTGGTAGCAGGTGTCCTGCTCGTTCTGGCGGGAGCCATCGCCGGCTTCCTCTGTCATAACTGGCCCCCGGCAAAAATCTTTATGGGAGACTCCGGCAGCTATTTCATCGGGTTACTGCTCTCCACCATGACGGTTCTGGGAACCTTCTATTCGGGGAACTCTTCTGCAGGTGCGTCCGAAGGTGCCCGCCACGTGATTCTGGCCCCCCTTTGTATTCTGGCGATTCCCCTGTATGATTTCTGTACGGTGATGATTATTCGCCTGAAGGAAGGACGCAGCCCGTTCCATGCAGATAAAAGTCACTTTTCACATCGCCTGGTTGAACTGGGACTCAGCAAACGGGACACCGTGCTGACCATCCACCTGGCGACACTCACCACCGGTGTCGGAGGCCTGATCCTGTATGAGGTTTCCTCCTGGAACGCGGCACTGCTGATTATCCTGATGATTCTCTGCGTGCTGTCCATCGTTACGATTCTGGAGAACGTAGGTCGGAAAAATCGGAATGAGTAAACGCCGAAAGCAAAACCGATCACAACCAGAGGCGTCCAGCACTGCACTACCGGATGCAGCACCGATTTCGCTGGGACTTTTCTGCGACGCCAAGCTGCTCTTCCTGACCGGATTACTGATCACCGCCCGCTATTTCCTGCCGGCGGAATCGGCCCCCCAGGGAGAGACACTCCCGCTCGTGCTGGCCTGGTTTCTGGTCGCAATCCTGTTCTTCACGTCTCAATTTACCGACTGCGCCCGTTCGCTACGACTCGACCGGTTTGACGCAGCTGTCTGGTTGCTGGTACTGGGGCAGGCGCTGTCAGTCCTGGTAATGATCCTCTTTTATGAAGGTCAACAACGGGCGGCCCTCCACATGCTCTGGGAGTGGATGGCCCTCGGGTTGTCGTTTTCTCTATTCCGCCGCATCGTAAGGTTCCCCGCTCAACGGATGACCTTTCTGCATTGTTTCATGGCCACCATCGTCCTGCTCTCCCTCTACGGAATCTGGCAACATCACTGGATGTACAAGCAGCTCGCCCGGGAATATCAGTCGGTAAGGCAGCAGTACGATGCCGCCGTCACTCCAGAAACGCAGGCGAAATTCCAACACGAACTCATCTCAATGGGGGTCCCCGCGAATGCCCTCAGTGGCAGCGGCCGAAAGCAGTTCGAAGCGCGCCTCTTGGACAGTAGCGAACCGCTGGGTATGTTTGCCCTGGCTAACACCTTTGCCGGCCTGCTCACTGTCGGGTTCTTGATCGCCGTAGGACTGAGTGTCCACAGTCTCCTGCCCCCCAGAACCGAAGGTAGTCCGCCAGTGGATCGTAACAGGTTCCAGATCGCGGTCTACCTGATCTCGACCATGCTCATAAGCTACTGTCTGATTCTGACGAAAAGTCGTAGTGCCTGGGGCGGGGCTCTGGCGGGCCTGGTCTGTCTGGGTCTGCTGAAACTGCTGCAACGTCAACGCCTCCGTCAGACCACGCAGCGGCTTTCCCGCAAACAACTGATCACAGGCGTCACTCTGGTTGCCTGTGTGCTGGTCGGATTTTTCCTGCTCGCCACACTCAGCGGCGGCTTCGACCGCGCCGTTCTTTCCGAAGCCCCCAAGTCACTCCAGTACCGCATCGAATACTGGACCGGGACCTGGGACGTCATTAAAGAAAACCTGATGTGGGGCACCGGTCCGGGCAATTTTCGCGAACACTATCTCAAATATAAGCTCCCCGGTTCGAGTGAGGAAATCGCCGATCCACACAACCTGTTTCTCGACGTCTGGGCGAATGCCGGTTTGATTGCTCTGGCCGGTCTTTTATTAATCATCACGCTGGCAGGCTATCAGTGGTTCCTGAAGCCGCTGCTCCAAAAGCAGCCGTCAGACTCAAGATCTCCCGTGAATGATGAAGCTGATTCCTTCCAGCGTTTGGCGCTGGTTCTGGGTTTTGCTTTCACATTTCCCCTGCTCTGGATTCTGCAGCTCTTTCTGTCGGGCATCGATGAATCGGTGCTCTGGCTGTTTCTTCCCGGCTGGGTTGTCATTTATGTCCTGCTGCGAGGCGGAAGGAAACAGACCGCCGACCAAGCTGTACTGGATCTGTCTCCTACATCATTGATCCCCCTTTCACTGGCAGCCGGATTTGTCGCTCTCTCTGTGCATCTACTGGTGGCGGGTGGCATCGCGATGCCCGCCATCACCCAGACCTGGCTACTCCTGCTCGCGCTGGCTTTCCCGGTGACACCCGCTCCGTCTCCCGAAAATTCAGAACAGGTCGACTCGGAACAAGCACAACAGCGCCCCACCCAAAGTGTACATAAGAAAACCCTGGCTCTCGCTTTATGTGGTCTGTTATTGATTTTATTCGTGATGAGCGACTTTGCGCCAACATTTCAGAGTCAATCGCTCGTAAAGAGAGCAGAGCAGACGCTCATGCGTGGGCAGTCGGCTCGGATTGCGCAACAGCTATTCAGTCAGGCCGGTCAGGCGGACCCGTTCTCCCCCGAACCCTGGCAGGCCCTGGCTGAGCTGAAATTTAGAGAGGGAGTCCAGAATCGACAGGCTTTCGAGGAGGCTGTTTCTTTTAAACAGGCAGCCATTCAGCGAAATCCGTTGAGTCCGCTCAACTATTTTGAGCTGGGACGTCGGTACCATGAACAGTTCGAAGCATCTCATCAGCAGGAGGATCTGACCGACGCGATCGAAAATCTCAATCGGGCCGTTTCCGGTTACCCGCATAATGCCCGCTACCGCGCTCTGCTGGCGGAGGCCTTCCACGCAGCGGGACAAATCAGCGAAAGCCGGAAACAGGCCGAACAGGCACTCGAACTCGATCAGGCCAACCGCAGTGCACAACACGTGGACAAATATCTGACAGACGAAACGGTAAGTCGCATGAAACAAATAATTAACGAGAGACAAACGAATCAGAATTGAACTCAACCATGCTTGGGCTCATAATGACATAAGGTTTGATTACAGACTTGTTTTTATTGCTGGTATTTTAATTCTTTCTTCGTTGGTGTCACAATGAATTTTCGAACTGTTACAACTGTGGTTGTTCTGTTTATCGCCCTCGCGGGTACCGTCTGGCTGGGCCGGACCAATAGTGAACTCAAGACAGTTGCCCCCGTCAAACCAGCCTCCGAGCCGGATGAGAAGCGTCCTAAAATCGCACCTAACGGACCGTATCCCAAAGCAGTCGTACCACAGCCGATCTACTTCTTCGGCAGCATGGCAGTCGGGCAGTCCATGTCCCACAAATTTGTTATCAAAAATGAAGGCGAAGTTCCACTCGAAGTTCAGAAAGGGGCCACCACCTGTAAATGTACTCTGAGTGAGATGCAGGACAATCTGGTCCCGCCTGGCAAACATATTGAAGTCGAACTCACCTGGACCCCTAAAGCAGCTCAGGAACGCTTCGGCCAGACCGCGACGATTTACACCAATGATCCGGAGAAAAAAGAAATCAAACTCCAGATCGAAGGAGCCGCAAACAGCCTGATCTCCTTTACGGGCGATTATCAGGGGTCTGCCAACTGGGCCTTACCAGTCATGAGCAGCACGGAACCAGTTAAATACACCGGAAAGATTCATACGAAATATCTGGACGAATTCAAAATTCTGGAAATCGAAGCCGATCACCCCGGCCTCTCTTCCACCTTCCGACCGCTCACCAAACAGGAACTCAAAGAAGTGGACGCCAAGACCGGCTACGCGGTTGAAGTCACCGCAGATCCGGATAAATTCCCCCTGGGTGGTTTCAACGAACGCATGCTGCTCAAAACTGACATCCCCAACGAGCCACACGACCACCCAGAGGGCGAAGGACATGATCATAAACATGACGCCGATCCGGGAACCCGGGATTTCATCATCCAGGTTTCGGGAAATCACACCGGCCCCATCCGCATCGTCCCCACTTTCGGCGTCCGCTGGGATCCGGCCAGTATGCATCTGAATCTGGGCGAGTTTTCAGCAGAAAAAGGCAAAACAGCGGTCCTCTCCATGTTCGTGGAAGGGCTTGACGAACCACTGAAAATCCTCGATCAGCAGATCGAGCCAGGCTCCCTCAAATTTGAAATCGAAAAAGACGAATCCTTTGATTCCAAAAATAAACAGCGCTACTTACTGAAATTTATCATTCCTGAAGGGCTACCTCCTGTCTCATTTGGCCGTGGGAATCTGGCAAAGGTGAAATTAAGCACCAACCACCCCCGCGCCAAAAACATCGAGTTCAAGGTTCAGTTCATTTCACTGTAAGCAGTATAAATTTCAATATGTTACCAATTCAGAACACCCAGGCGTTCACCTGTCTGGGATGGATCTGAATTGTCAGATCAACCTCCCGGGCCAGAGGTAGATCGACTTTGACGCAAAACCATGTTTTGAACTAAGATAAACCATGCGGAGTTCCTCCTGCATCGTTATGTTACTCAATCAATTCCATGGAAGGCCGCACTGAATGTCTTACCTGCCACAATCCTCTTTCACCTGCCTGCTGGCACTCTTACTGACTCTCCTTCTCGGATGCGAAGGGCAATCAACACCGCCCGCCACCACGGAAACAGCCACCGATACAACTCCGCAGAGCACTGCTCAGACAGAACCAGAACCGTCTGCAGAGAAAACCCCGGCGGAAACAACCAGTCCCAAGCAGCCAACCGTTAAATCTGAGGAAAAACAGACTCCAGTCGCCGCGGGGCACACGCCAGCCAAATCAGAAAAAACTCCCCCGAAATCATCTGATACACCTCCGCCCAAACCAATCTTCGAAGGCTGGCCCACTCCTAAATTGGCTATCGTCCTGACCGGCGAACGCCACGGATATCTGGAACCCTGTGGTTGCACACAAAACCAGACAGGCGGCGTCTCACTACTCGCTAATCTCTTCAAGCAGATTGAAGACCGTAAGTGGCCCGTTACTGCCTTTGACCTGGGCGGTCTGGTCAAACGCAACCGCCGACAGAGTCAGATCAAATACGAAACCATACTGGCTGCCATGAAAGACATGAAGTATGGCGGAGTGGCCCTCGGACCGGAAGAACTTCGTTTTGGAGCCGACATCTTTCTGCAGTTGCACAATCCGGATCCCCCACAGCCTGATACCACACCAACCTTCCTCGCGGCAAATCTCCTGGTCCTGGAGACCCCCGAACTGGGCAAAACCAAATTCAAAGTTGTTGAGACGAATGGAGTCAAAATCGCCGTCACATCCATTCTGGGGAAAAGTCGCAAAGGACAGTTTCCAGACATTACCTGGCAGGAACCCGCCAAAGTTCTGCCCGAAGTCATCAAAGAAATGCAGGCCACCAAACCAGACCTGATGTTATTGTTGTCGCAATCCAGCAAGGATGAATCCAAGGAACTCGCCAAGCAGTTCCCAGAGTTCGACATTCTGCTCACTGCCGGCGGCGTGGAAGACCCACTGGGTGATCCCGAGTATATTGGCAAAACGATGATGGTCGACGTAGGGCACAAAGGAAAAAGCGCCGGCGTGGTCGGCTACTATCCCGACGCCGATGCCAAAGGCGATCCCAGGAAACGTTTCCGCTTTACGGTCATCTCTCTCGACCGACAGCGGTTTAAAGAAACACCGAAAATGGCCGAACACATGCAGTTCTATCAGGATCGCCTCAAGCAGGAAGATCTGGCTGCTAAAGAACTGCCGATTGACCACCCCCGCGGAGCGACCTTCGTCGGAGCGGAAAAGTGTGGTGAATGCCACACCAAAGCCTATGAAAAATGGTTAACGACCGCCCACGCCCATGCCTACGAGAGCCTGATCAACGGCCGTAAGGATCAGATCGAACGGGGAGATAAAATCATCTCCCGCATCTATGATCCCGAGTGTCTCTCCTGCCACGTCACCGGCTGGCATCCGCAGGAAGTCATCCGCTACAAAAGCGGCTTCGTCAACAAACAACAGTCACCGCATCTGCTCGGACAGCAATGTGAAAACTGTCATGGCCCGGGAAGCGGACACATTGAACTCATCGATATGGACAAAGTCGAAGAGGCCAAAAAAGTCATGCGGGTCACGCTTGCCGAAGCCAAGAAAACCACCTGCTATCAGTGTCACGATCTGGATAACAGCCCGAAGTTTGAATTCGATTCTTACTGGGAAAAGATCAAACACCCCTGGCGGGACTGATCCGGGACCAGTTACCAACACTACAGACTTCTACTTTCATCAGAGACGTTCCCCCATGCTGGAAATCGAACAGAAATTTCGAATCCCCAATCAATCGCAGCTGCTTGTGCAACTCGAACAGATTGGTGCTGAGCAGGGTGCGACGCTGGATCAGGAAGACTACTACTTCGCTCATCCCAGTCGGAACTTTGTCGAAACCGATGAAGCACTCCGCATCCGCCGGATTGGCACAGAGAATCACATTACCTACAAAGGCCCGAAGCGGGCCACGGTCAGCAAGATCCGCAAAGAGATCGAGCTGGCATTCGAAACGGGCCCCGAGGCTCTGGCCCAGTTGAAAGAGATGCTCGAACTCCTCGGCTTCCAGCCCGTGCGAAATGTGAAAAAACAGCGGACTCCCTTTTCGTTTCAACACGAGCAGCGTCACTTCGAGATCACCATTGACGAAGTCGAAGGGCTCGGCACCTTTGCCGAAGTAGAAACTCTGGCAGAAGAAGCGGAACTGGAACAGGCCGAAGCTGCAGTCATCCAGCTGGCAGAACAACTCGGGCTCTCCTCCCCCATCCGCACCTCATACCTGGGAATGTTGATGCAACAGGCTGAGGACTCCTGAACGGAAGCGGTCTTCTCCAATTTTTCATCGTTTTCCGGCCAATTAGTCCTTTTCAGACTGCGGATAATCTGAAATAATTGCCGACAGCTATAAATGTCTCATGTTTGCCGTTGTGACAGGAGTTGATTCAAGATAATATATCTTTGTTCACAACAGGCACTTCTTTGAAAACCATGGGTCGAGACGGCGTTCAATAATAGGCGTCCCCGCAATTCTCGATAAATTAGGCACTTGCTTCGCCTGACGACTCGAACTCACTTGCGGGGCAATTGCATATTATTGAAGGAAGACCTCAATGGCCGCTAAAGCACGATCAAAACGGGCTGCTACCCCTCCCGCTCCCAGTCACAACGGAACCAATGATTCCGAAGGGATGCTCAAAAACGCCTTGGGACAAATCGAACAGGCGTTCGGTAAAGGCTCCATCATGAAACTCACCGGGGAAAACGCCCGCGCTGTCCCCTCGATCGCCAGTGGTGCCCTGTCCCTTGACCTGGCACTCGGAGGCCATGGATTTCCCCGTGGTCGTATTATCGAACTCTATGGACCGGAATCCAGCGGTAAAACCACCCTGGCCCTGCATGTCATCGCCAACGCCCAGAAAGAGGGTGGCATCGCCGCGTTTATCGACGCCGAACATGCTCTCGATCCCGTCTGGGCCAAAAAACTGGGCGTCAACATCTCCGAACTGCTGGTCAGTCAGCCGACCTACGGCGAAGAAGGCCTGCAGATCGCTGAAATGCTGATCAAATCCAATTCGGTCGATGTCATCGTTGTCGACTCGGTCGCTGCCCTGGTCCCCAAAGCGGAACTGGATGGCGAAATCGGTGACTCACACGTCGGCCTGCAGGCACGTATGATGAGCCAGGCCATGCGGAAACTGACCGGTGCCATTTCCAAATCCAAAACGACTGTGATCTTCATCAACCAGATCCGTGAAAAGATCGGCGTCATGTTCGGCAGCCCCGAAACGACTCCCGGCGGTCGCGCACTGAAGTTCTACAGTTCTGTCCGCGTTGACGTCCGTCGTATCGCGACACTCAAAGACGGTGACACGGTGACAGGCATTCGTATGAAAGCCAAGATCGTCAAGAACAAAATTGCACCTCCCTTCCGCATTGCTGAGTTTGACATGCTCTCCACCGGAGGCATCAATTTCGAACTCGACCTGCTGGATCTTGCCGTGGAAAACAAAATCGTCAAGAAGAGTGGCAGCTGGTTCAGCTATGGTGAAACGCGACTGGGCCAGGGACGAGACCGTTCCAAGGCAGTGCTCGAGGAAAACCCCGAACTCTGCCTGGAGATTAAACAGAAGGTCCTCGAAGCCCAGGGGCTGGTTGCTTCCACCGAGGAAGAACCGGAAACGGAACCCGAAGCTGTCGAGGCCTGATCCTCTCGGCTGGCCACAGCCTGACAAATACACCTGCTAATGCTGAAACGACCTTGAAGCCCCACGGGTATTCAAGGTCGTTTTGCATTGGGTTCTGTACGAAAACACTGTAAAATAAGGACAATTCGAATACCAGCGCTTTCGGTTTCCGCGTGATTTCTGTTCCCGACGCTCCCCTCTGAGGCAAAGTATGTCTGCAGCTCTGAAAAATCTGATTCGTTTTCATCACACGCTGATTTGCCTCATTGCCATCAGTGCCTGCTGGCTCTCTTTACCGACGCGAAATCTAAAGGCCCAGTCCCCCGATGCCCGCGCTGTCGCCTTTGCTGTCCAGCAGCAGCTGGTCAAGGCAATTGAGAAAGCAGAACACTCCGTCGTCGCAATCTCCAAAATCAAAACCCGCAAACAGCAGTTCCAGTCGCGCATCCCCGCTCCATTCGGACTCGATCCCAATCAGGATCTGAATCTGAGCCATGACCCACAGGATCTGAATTTTATTCCCACCGAATTCGGATCAGGTGTGATCATTCCGGATCCTACCAATCAGCAAAGGGTATTGGTGCTGACGAATTTCCATCTCACTCAGGGAGGGCCGATCACGGGGCAGAAGAAAGTTCCCGAGTATCGCCTGTACGTCCACACTGAGGACCGTCGCGGATTCTATGCCACGCTCCTTGCTGCCGATCCGCGAAGTGATCTCGCGGTCCTGGTTCCCGCAGGACGAGTTGCAGCAGATGCTTCCCGCCCTCTCAAACCGGTCCAGTATGGAAACACGGAATCAGTCCGCAAGGGACAGTTTGTGATCGCACTGGGAAACCCTTACGCGATTGCCCGTGATGGTTCACCGAGTGCCAGCTGGGGCATTGTGAGTAACTTCCATCGCTATCCCGTCCCCATATTTAAAAACTTCCTGAATCAGGAGCTGTCCAAGAAAGAAACCATCCATCACTTCGGAACCCTGCTGCAGGTGGATACACACCTCGACCTGGGAACCAGTGGCGGCGCTCTGCTCGATCTGGATGGTAATCTGATCGGAGTCACAACGTCCCTGGCCGCTCTGGAAGGTTATGAAAAATCGGCAGGCTACGCGATTCCCATCGACCCGGATACGCGGCGGATCATCGACAGCCTGGCAAACGGGCTCGAGCCGGAATATGGTTTCCTGGGGATCACCCCCGGCACCATTGATCGCAATGAAGCGAACCGAAACCTTGCCGGGGCTGTCAACCTTACAGAGTCGAGCTATGTTCAGACGGGCGGCGTCAAACAGCATTCACCGGCCGAACAGGCGGGATTGCGTACCGGCGATCTGATCCTTTCAATCAATGGTAAGCCGCTGCGCAACGAACTTGACCTGATGCGTGAAGTAGGGAAAGCAGGCGCGGGTACCGAGGCAAAGCTGCAAATCTTGAGAGGAAAAAATCCGCGTGAGTTGACTCTGACAGTGAAACTGGGAAAATGGCCCGTGGCGGATGATGAAGGGATTGTACAAACCCGCTATCGGCATCCCCTCTGGCGCGGTTTACGAGTCGATTATCCCACTGCCCGTGCAAAATATACGTTTAGTCCGTTCACTTACCCGCCCGCTGTGGTTGTGACGCATGTCGCTCCCGACAGTCCCGCGCAACAGGCCGGGCTGACAGAAGGAACGTTCATCCGCCTGGTCAATGATCAGCCGGTACAAACGCCTGACGCGTTCTATCAGGAAGCACAACGGGCCAGCACTTCACCGGTAACATTACAACTTCTGGATGACCGCAAGGTCGTTCTTCCAAACAGTAAGCAATAAGAAACAATGAAAACAGACGAACTTCGCGAGAGTTATCTTTCCTTCTTTCAAGAAAAAGGCTGTGTCAGAAGACCATCCGACGTTCTGGTCCCCCGGGATGACCCTACGGTTCTGTTTACTCCCGCCGGGATGAACCAGTTCAAAGATCAGTTTCTGGGCGTAGGCAAGCTGGAGTTCACGAAAGCCACCACCTGTCAGATGTGCCTCCGCACCGGCGATATTCAAAACGTCGGCGTCACCGCTTACCACCATACCTTCTTCGAAATGCTGGGAAATTTCTCCTTTGGAGATTACTTC
The DNA here is from genome assembly GCF_008329715.1 of Gimesia chilikensis. Taxonomy (GTDB): domain Bacteria; phylum Planctomycetota; class Planctomycetia; order Planctomycetales; family Planctomycetaceae; genus Gimesia; species Gimesia chilikensis. Next base: position 97,628 of record NZ_VTSR01000009.1, read on the forward strand.
AAACGCGAAGCCATTCACTGGGCCTGGGAATATCTGACCTCTAAGAAATATCTGGGCCTCGATCCCAACCTGCTCTCCGTCACCGTCTACCTGGATGACGACGAGGCCTACAACATTTGGCACGATGAAATCAAACTTCCCGCCAACCGCATCAGCCGCGAAAACGAGCACGAAAACTTCTGGCCCGCCGGTGCTCCTTCGGATGGCCCCGACGGTGTCTGCGGCCCCTGTAGCGAAATCTTCTACCACCCCAACGGCGGTAAAGACAACGTCGAAATCTGGAACCTGGTCTTCACCCAGTTCAACCGCGTCGGCGATCCGCCCAACAATCTCAAACCGCTGCCCAAGAAAAACATCGACACCGGCATGGGGCTGGAACGTACCGCCTCCGTTCTGCAGGGCGTACGGAGCAACTTCGAAATCGATACGCTGAAGCAACTCTGTCTGGCCGCCGGCGATGTTGTCGGCACCGGCTATGGATTCGATAAACCTACGGGTCGTCCGCTCCGTCGTATCTCCGATCACGTTCGCGCCATCACCTTCAGTATCCATGAAGGAGTCAATCCGGGTCGTGAAAAAGAAAGCTACGTCGTTCGGCAGCTCCTCCGTCGCGCCTTGCTCGAAGGCTATCTGCTCGGCAAACAGGAGCCGTTCCTGTATCAACTGGTGCCCGCTGTCGTCGACATCATGCAGACTCCCTACCCGGAAATCGCCAAGACCGTCGAACACGTGCAGCACACCATCAAGGAAGAGGAAGAGCAATTCCTGGGCGTCATTGAAAAAGGTCTCACTCGCTTCGAAGGCTTCCTGAAAAAAGCCGAACAGGAAGGCAAATCGGAAATCGCCGGTGAAGACGCTTTTGACCTGCACCAGACAGACGGCTTCCTGATCGAACTCACCGAAGCTCTGGCTGCTAAAAACAATATCAGCGTCAATCGCACGGAATTCAACAACCTGATGCAGCAGCACAAGGAAGGCAGCGGCAGCGGGGCATTCCTCGATTCGGTTATGTCAGAAGGTCCGCTGACGGCTCTGCACAAAACCACCAGCGACACACAATTCAAAGGCTATGAAACTACTGTTGATGAAGGCACAGTCGTCGGCATTATCGCTGAAGATCGCCTGGTGGAATCCGTCGTGGAAAAAGGCCATGCCCATCCCGTCGTGGTCGTACTCGATCAGACACCTTTCTATGCCGAAGCTGGTGGTCAGGTGGGAGACACGGGTTACCTCGAAGGAGAAGGCCTGAAATTTGAAGTCGTGAATACCCAGCGTAACGGCGGATTGATTCTGCACATCGGCCATCTGCTGGAAGGCAAACTGGAACAGGGACAAACCCTCAAAGCAACAGTAATCGAACCGCGCCGGTCCGGCATCCAGCGTGCTCACTCCGCCACTCACCTGCTGCATCACGCCCTGCACACCGTCATCGGCGACAGCGCCATGCAGCGGGGGTCGAAAGTCGAACAGGACACACTTCGCTTCGACTTCTCACACAGCAAGGCACTCACCCCCGAAGAAATCAGCCAGGTCGAAGATATCATCAACCAGCGGATTTCCGAAGGCGCCTCTGTCACCACCCAGTTGATGAAACTGCAGGATGCCCGCAACCTGGGAGCCATGGCTCTCTTTGGTGAGAAATATCCTGACAATGTCCGCGTAGTCCAGATGGGCGACTTCAGTATCGAACTCTGCGGGGGAACCCACCTCACCAACACGGGACAGGTCGGGCTCTGCAAGATCGTCAACGAAGAACCGGTCGCCAAAGGCGTTCGTCGTATCCACGCTTTAACCGGCCCGAAAGCCCTGGAAAAGACGCGCAACAGCGAAAAACTACTGCAGGAAATCGCTGGTCAGCTCAAAGCGCCTCGACTCGATGAACTTCCCCAGAAGATCGCCCATCTGCAGGACGAAATCCGGGAGATGAAAAAACAGCTGCTCAAGTTCTCCAGTAAATCGCTGGCGGGAACCGCCGATGAACTGCTGGATGAAGCCCCTGTCGTGAATGATGTCAAAATCGTGGCCTACCACGCAAAAGATGTCTCACGCGATCAGTTGCGAGAACTGGCAGACCACCTGCGGAAGAAAGGCAAACAGGTCGCACTGATCCTGGGTACCGAGATTGACGGCAAAGTCGCTTTGATGGCCGCCGTTAACCAGGAGCTGGTAAAACAGGGACTCAAAGCCGGTGACTGCGTGAAAGCGGCTGCTAAAGTGGTCGGCGGAGGCGGCGGTGGTCGTCCCGATATGGCCGAAGCCGGCGGTAAGGATCCGGAACAGCTCGACGCCGCCCTGAAAACCGGCGCAGACTACTACCGCAGTCAGCTCGAAGGTTAACTTTGACGCGTTGAACGCCTAGAGCAGCTTACGACGATTCAGCTCAGCGACGACATGTTGCACAATCTGCGACACGTCGCTGGCGCTGAGATCTTCGCTGACTCCCGTCGCACAGCCACCGATGGGCTCATTGGTGAAGCCGTGCTCAGACAGCATGCACTGCAGCGTACGACTCAAAGTCACGATATCCGTTTTCTGCTCGGAAGTAATCGGCTGACGTCCCTGCCCCATATTGAATCCACGTAGTTCCACCGCAGCCCGGAACCCTTCCGGAAACTCAGCAGAATAGATCATCGTATCGAACAGCGTCAGCAGATCGTATTGCACACGACGGGCTTCATCGAGCTGACCGGAAGTGGTCAGGTCATACAGCTTGCGTGTCAGCTCCGGTACAACACCAGAACTCGCATTGGTTCCCCCGTCTGCACCAATCAGCATCAACGGCATCAGTGCCGCATCCCAGCCTGTCAGAAATGAGAATTCCGGACGGTTTGGTCTTACGGCCTGAATCATACGAATCATGTTGGGCAGATCGCCCGAGGAATCTTTGATCGCCACGATCTTTTCACATTCTTCTGAAAGACGCTGGATCGTAGGTACATCGATCGGACTCGCAAACATTGGAATGTTATACAGCGTCACATCGATGGGAGTATTATCCCCAATTTCTTTAAAATAGGCATAAACAGAAGCCGGGCTCAGCTTGTAATAAAAAGGAGCCACAATCGCGACTGCCCGAATCCCCAGTTCGTAGTAGTACTCACAGGCCTTGATTGTCTCCCGTACATTGGCTTCCGCAGCCCCGGCCAGAATCGGCACACGGCCGCGTGTCTGATCCGCAATGATGGCTACAATCCGCTTGCGTTCTTCAGGAGTAAAACGAGTGAATTCCCCCGTAGAACCGTTGGGGTACAGCCCATGAACTCCCTTTTCGATCAGCCAGTCAATATAACGGCGTAATTCCGGCTCATTAATCTCGCCACGAGAATCGTAGGGAACCAGGTTGGGAGTGAAGATACCACGGAGCTTGGTCTCGGACTGCATGTTGGGGGACACCTATACTGAAAATCAAACAGGACTGGGAGTTTGAAGAATTTAGGTGAAGTATAACATATAAATCAGCCCGGGGACACGGATTCAGACCTCTTCTCGTGACTCTTCCGGCGACTCGGAGGGGTCCTCAGAATCGGAATCCATCTGATCCGATTCACCTGCGCTCTCCGTTTCTTCGTCAGATCCGTTATCCCTGCTGTTAAACTCCTCAGCCGTCACCCCCGCTTCCAGCAGGGCCTTCGCCTCGGTCTCCGCGGATCGGCCATAGAAGAACAGAATCAGGAACAGCACCACCAGGCCGACCGGCAACAGAATATAAGGCTGAAATCCGAAGCCCACCGGCAGATACCCGAAGAGCACCGAGACTCCCGCGACTGTCAAGGCGTAAGGGATCTGGGTCAGCACGTGATCCAGATGGTCAGAACCTGATGCCGCCGACGACAGAACCGTCGTATCGGAGATGGGAGAACAGTGATCGCCAAAAATAGCGCCAGCCAGCACACCACCAATCGTCCCCAGCATCAGATGATGATTCGGATCGGCTTCATTCAGTGGCACCAGCAGACTGTACGTCAACGAGATCGACAAAGGCATCAACAGGCCCATGGTGGACCAGGAACTACCGGTTGCAAAACTGACGACGGCTGCCAGCAGAAACGTAATCGTAGGCATCCAGTTGGGTGACAGTTTCTCAGAAAGCAGTTCCACCAGCACGCCGGCAGTATTCAGGTGCTCCTGATCACAGACGGTTGCCACCGCCCAGGCCAGTACCAGAATCAGGATCGCCAGGAACATACTCTTGGCTCCGTTCGCCCAGGCCTCTACACATTCACTTAGCGGAAGCGATTTGGAAAGGCTGCAGCTCACGACCGCTGCAATCGAAGCCAGAAAAGAAGTAATCAACAGCACCCGGTTGGGAGAAGAATGCTCAAGGACATTCTGGAAATTGACTTTGAGTTCCGCTTGCCCTGTTTGTACCCGCTCCATGTTGAGCCGGTTGATCTCGATCGTCCCCGTCCACCAGAGTCCGATCATCGCCAGCCCCAGTAATACCGCCAGGGGGACCAGTGCATTCCGCAGCAACTGGCGTCGTGCGAGCTCGCCACTTTCTGCGTGTCCCTCTACTTCCGTCACGTTAAACCGCCCGGGACGAACCAGCTGTCCATAAGCAATCGCCCGTGTCTCTGCTTTTAACATCGGTCCAAAATCATTCCCGATGTAAGCCACCAGCCAGACAAATGCCAGTAACTGTAACGGATAGAACCGGTAAGGCAGACTGTATAAGAAGGTCGTATAGTAGTCCCCGGTCATCCCCAGACTTGCGTAAGTATCCGCGATATATCCGATCTCGACACCAACCCAGGTGGAAATAATCGCAATTCCCGAAACGGGGGCCGCGGTTGAGTCGACCAGGAAAGCGAGCTTTTCCCGCGAGACTTTCATCCGATCGGTAAATGGTCGCATTGAACTGCCGACCAAAAGAGAATTTGCATAGTCATCAAAAAAGACAATCAGCCCCAGGAACCAGGTCATGACCTGGCTGTGCTCCCGTTTGGAAGCATAACGGGAAAGCCGGTTAACTAAAGCTGCCGTACCGCCTCCTGCTGACATCACGCCGACCATCGCTCCCAGGAACATCGTAAACATGATGATCATCATGTGTGAATAACTGGTACTGCCTGGCTCGACAATCTCATGAATCACGAACGTGTCCAGCGTATGCACGAATCCCAGAAACAGGTTTCCATGCGATAAGATGACAGCCCCCACCCAGATACTGACCAGCAAAGCGAGGATAATATTCCGAAACCAGATCGCGAGTATCACCGCAATCAAAGGAGGCAACAGACTCAGCCATTTGGAAATTCGATAAACTTCCACAGCGCCTGACCGACGCTGGTCAGGATCTACACGGATGACATCGCTGGTAATGTAGACCTTTCGATTCTCCGCGAGATCCGTTTTAAGCTCCAGCACTCCATTTTTAAAAGGCGGCAGTGCCGTGTCGACTTCATGGACCCAGAGCTCAAGACCGACAACTTTTTGAGGATGCTCAGAAAAATCGGTATCCAGGCTACCATCCAGATTAAGCGCCCGGATTGTGACCTGACTCACGGGAATATCGATCACAGCCACATTGGGGGCTTCAATCTGGTAGCGTGCCGGCTCCTGTTTGAGTGGCACCTCCGCAATCGGTGCGGTCTGCCCCAGCAGGCTGGTGATAATAATCAGAAGTGAATGAGTCGCCGCCATCGTCCCTCAGGCTGCTGAGTGATTCTAGGATTGGGACAGAGCCTGTCCGCGTCAGATCAGACGTTCCATTTCTCGTGCAAACATATTGAAACGGATCATGATCCGAACCGCAAGCGATGATTTCCAGAAACACATGTTCGCTGCGCAATCACCGCCGACAGATGTGAAACTGGCTAAGCTACCGAGTTATCTGGCTTCTCAGCGGGCCAGTAAAGATGGAAGGTGACCCCGCGATCGGAGTTAGTTTCTGCAGCAATCGTAGCACCGTGCTGCGTGGCAATCCGCCAGCACTTGGACAAACCAAATCCGAGCCCTCGTCCCGCCTGTCGTGCCGAGTAAAACGGATCAAACAGGTGGATGCGTTCTTCTTCTGTCAGCCCTGCCCCCTCATCAATAACCTTTAAGTGGATGAAAGGCCCTGACTCCGTCTCAAGCGGGGAGACGCTGATCTTAATCTGCCCACCTGCTTCCATCGCCTGCAGACTGTTCAACAGCAGATTACTCAACACGACTTTCCACTGTGTTTCATCTGCGTACAGGGACAGCGACTCAGCAATGTTGACCTCTAGCTGTACTTTCCCTTGATTGATTTCTTCCTGTAAGCTTACGAGCACGTCATCAATGGTTTGTGAGAGCGACAATGTTTCAGGTCGGGGAGCAGGCGGGCGGGCGAACAACATCGCATCACCGATCATATCCCTGACCCGGTAAGCCTGTCCGCCAATTGTCGACAGGGCCTGCCGACGTTCGGGGTCAGTCTCTGACTTGAGCAGCATCTGCACCCGCCCGACGATGGTCGCTACGGGGTTATTGATTTCATGTCCGGCCCCGGCGGCAAATTCCGCCATCGCTTCCAGCTTATCAGCATCAGGGATAATCCATTCCGCTGTGGATGCCACCTGCCTTGAACCAGATTCTCCCTGCAGCAAGGCCTGATTCAATACGCGCTGACTCACATCCAGCAATTCAGAAACCAGAAGATCAAACCCGTCGCTCAGACTGGGAGTAAATAGAAACAGGCCCAGCATCGTTTCCCGATGACAGGCCTGATAATAAGCGCGTGCAGGATGATCCGAAATTTCGGCAAAAGAATGAGCCTCATTCATCAAAGAGTGCAGCCGTTCTTCGCGGGAAGTCCCGGGAAGTACGGGAACAGTCTCACGATGCACACAAGAGGCTTCCTGCGCTGAAGCATGCAGCACAGCAGCTGAAAACTGAGAGGGCTCTGATTTCAGAACCCCCAGATAAACGGCAGCAGAACCTGTTGCTTCACACCAGACTGAAGCGAGTTCACAAATGGTCGATCCCAGTGAGCGCGTGGGGATCAATGACCAGAGACGTCGATAGATGACAGCCGGTAAGTGAGTCTCTACGCTACCGGTCTCGCTCGACATCTGACACTCCCTGCAGCAGTCTCCACGACGACCGGACGTTTTCCGATCGCCATGAAACCGATGACTGCCCTGGTTCAGGCAGTGTGAACAGACTCCAGGTTCAACAGTGTGCAGACCCGATCTGCCAGTTGCTCAACTTCAAACGGCTTCTGCATGAAGTCGTTGGCGCCGGCTGCTTTCAGATCATCAATCTTGTCTGCTTCGACCATACCACTGATACAGATGATTTTCACATCGTCCATGGATGAATCACTGCGGACCCGCTGACAGACTTCTTTACCGTTAATATCGGGCAGCATCACGTCCAGAATAATGATGTCCGGATGATATTCTTTGACCATCATCCCTGCATCGAAGCCGTTGTTGGCAACACGAATTTCGAAGCGTGAATCGGCTTCCAGAACGTCGCGAATCAACTCTACCAACTCTTCATCGTCGTCCACAATTAAAGCTTTGCGCTTCCCACTTTCCAGGGCATCAGTGGGAATTCCGTTGTCCTTCATGAACTTGAACAGAACATCGCGCGGAATACGTCGAAAACGAGAACCGGGTACCCGAAATCCCTTTAATTGGCCAGAATCAAAACAGCGAATAATCGTTTGTTGACTCACTTTGCAAATCTTTGCGGCTTCGCCTGTGGTAAAGACCGTTTTCATATTGCTCATCCATCCTTTGAAGACCCGACCCTGTTGAGCGGGAATGACCAAGCGCTGTAAGGTTATTACGACATGCAATAACCGAGCCCCTGCGCAGGTGCCCCAGTGACCCGTTCACTGATCAACCTGCCTGAAACTGACATCTCCATAATCAGCCTCTTATCTATTCACTTGAATCCAGTCAACTGAATTCAGGTAAAGCGATAAAAAACCGCATCCTCCAAGGTGCAGTTCTGTGGCCCGTCACTTGCCAAACGCTACTGATTGGCCAGACGTCACAGGTATCCCACATGGATCCAAACGCCAAAACTTTCAATACCGCTTGACTTTACCAGTATTATCAATAATTCCGATTGTATCTATTCTGACGATTTGGTCAACACGCATTCGCTCGGTTGACCAATTTATTGAAATAAACATGTACAAAACATGAACTTAGAGAAAGTCGAGCAAGCTGAAAGCGCACTATTTTAACGACGAGTAAGTCAGACAGTTAAGCAGCGCGCAGCACAGAACTGACGCATTCACAATGAGTTATGAGAATAATTCTTCCAGAACGGAAAATTTCAGGTCGCCATACGGCTGCTGCTATTGAGATACAGCACCAGAACCGTCAGATCAGCGGGAGTCACTCCACTGATCCTTCCTGCCTGTCCAATGTTACGCGGCTTGACACGACTCAGCTTCTCTTTGGCCTCATTTCTCAGATTGGGGACCAGCTGATAGTCAATATGGTCAGGTATGTGCAGTGTCTCTACGTTCTTCTGCTTTTCAATTTCTGCAGTCTGACGACGGATATAACCAGCGTATTGGACCTCAATCAGCGTCTGTTCGATGGCTCTCTCCGAAAGTGGCATCTCTTTGAGGGCCGGAGCAATTTCACAGATTTCTTCCCAGCCTGTGTCCTGTCGACGCAGCCATTCCTCCAGCGTGTTCCCCTGGTAACGGGTTCCCTGAATGAACTGTTTGACCTGGTCAATCTCGGCTTCATACGCCTGGTACTTCTGCCAGCGTTCATCATCGACCGAGCCTACTTTACGCCCCAGCGGTGTCATCCGGCGGTCTGCATTATCCTGTCGGAGCAGCAGTCGAAACTCGGCCCGTGAAGTAAACATTCGGTAAGGCTCATCGACACCTTTCGTCACCAGGTCATCAATCAGCACACCCAGGTAGGCCTGGTTCCGATCCAGAATCAGGTCTTCTTTACCAGCCAGCTTCAAAGCTGCATTCAAACCGGCCAGCAACCCCTGCCCGGCTGCCTCTTCATAGCCCGTCGTTCCATTTAACTGACCAGCGAAGTAGAGACCGGAAACCCGTTTCGTCTCCAGCGTCGGCTTGAGCTGCGTTGGGGTCGCGAAGTCATATTCGACTGCGTAGCCGTAGCGCATGATCTCGGTCTGCTCCAGTCCCCGAATCGAATGGATCATCTTGTCCTGCACATCACGAGGCAGACTGGTGGAGATCCCATTACAGTAATATTCGTTGGTGTAACGTCCTTCCGGCTCCAGAAAGATCTGATGAGAATTCCGCTCCGCGAACCGGACAACCTTATCTTCGATCGATGGACAATAACGCGGACCAGTCGAATTAATCTGCCCCGAATACATGGGCGCGCGGTGCAGATTCTCGTTGATCAACTGATGCACATAGTCGTTGGTTTCTGTCAGATAGCAGGGCATCTGCGGCTGTGTCAGCTTCTCTGTCAGATAAGAGAACGGCTGTGGCGCTTCATCACCGGGCTGTTCTTCCAGCACCGAGAAATCAATGGTCCTTCCATTCAGACGGGCGGGAGTTCCTGTTTTGAATCGCTGCAGTTCAAAGCCAAGCTGGGCCAGGCTGTCAGACAGAGTTCCCGTGGTCCCTTCTCCGGCGCGGCCCCCTTTGGTTTTCGCTTCTCCGGTATGCATAATCGCCTGCAGAAAGGTTCCCGTCGTCAGGATTACGGCTCGCGCTCGATAACAGGCATCGCCGTGTACCAGCACTCCGGTAACCTGATCCTGTTCCACAATCAGACTTTTGACCATCTCCTGGCGTAGCGCCAGATTGTCCTGCTGCTCGACTTTCCATTTCATGCAGAACTGATAAGCCTTTTTATCAGCCTGGGCCCGGGGACTGTGCATTGCCGGCCCTTTGGAACGATTCAGCATCCGAAACTGGATCCCGGTCTCGTCAATCACCCGCCCCATTTCGCCACCCAGCGCATCGATCTCACGCACGATCTGTCCCTTGGCGACTCCACCAATGGCGGGATTGCAGCTCATCTGACCTACGGTGTCGCAGTTCATGGTTAACAGAGCCGTTTTCGCTCCCAACCGGGCCGCAGCCAGAGCGGCTTCGCAACCGGCGTGGCCGGCACCGACAACAACGACATCATAATCATACGTGACAGAGTAACTCATGGTTCTTCTTTGCAGTTCAGAGACGCCTGGCGTGCTAACTTATCGAAACAGGGGACCCGCATCGGGGGGGTTGAGCTTCAAATGCTCCAATGCCGCCATCGTGACGATTCGCCCACGGGGGGAACGCTGAATGAAACCGGAACGCAGTAGAAACGGCTCGACTTCATCTTCCAGCGTATCAGCCGGGATATTCAGACTGTGTCCCAGCGCCTGGACTCCTGCAGGCCCGCCGGAAAATGTCTTGATCAGAGTTTCCAGATATCGGCGGTCCTGGCGTTCCAGACCAATCTGATCGATTTCCAGCATGTCAAATGCCCGCTTGACGACTTCATTGGTAATATTACCATCTGCCTTGCTCGTCGCAAAGTCCCGCGCCCAGCGTAACAGGTTATTTGCCTTACGTGGGGTGCCTCGGCTGCGGCGGGCAATTTCAAAAGCAGCATCGTCAGTGATCGGTGTTCTGAGTTTGCGGGCATTCCGCCGCACAATTTCGATCAGATCCTGGTCCTCATAAAAATCGAGGTGCTCGCGACGGACAAAGCGATCCCGCAAAGGCGCGGTCAACATACCGCTCCGTGTCGTCGCACCAATGACGGTGAACTTCTGCAGTTTCATATTCACCGTCCGGGCATTCAATCCTTCACCCAGGGTGATATCGACCCGAAAATCTTCCATGGCCGGATAAATAAATTCTTCCACGGTCGCCGGCATTCGGTGAATTTCATCAATAAACAGGAACGAGCCGTGGCTGGCATTAGTCAGGTAAGGCAGCAGGTCTTTGGGGGCACTGAGTGCAGGACCAGACGTGATCTGCAGTTCGGTTCCCAGTTCGCGAGGCAATACGGAGGCCAGGGTCGTCTTTCCCAGACCAGGCGGACCATCCAGCAGCAAATGCCCCAGCGGCTCATTCCGCTTTCGGGTCGCATCCAGGAAGACCTCCAGGCGTTCTACGACCTGTCGCTGACCGACCACTTCACTTAAGCGTTGGGGCCTGAGTTCGTCATCGTATTCAGGATCATCAGCCAGATAGCCGGAATTCCAGCCCCCGCCACCGCCGGAAAAATCATCTTCCGGCTCGTCTTCCCCTCTAATTACAGGCTCACGAACCATAGTTTCGACCAGGACATTATGTATATCATCCGGAGGCCCCACGACCTCTGCAAATCGGCTGGTATCATAGCAGACAGACTCCCCTGACGTAAAACCCAGACAGGTCGGCTCTGGAGAATTCTGACAGCTCACAGGTCGAAAAAGTTCACGGTGAGTGTGTAATCTGCGCGTAGGCTACCGCTTTGACCAGTAATACATAAGAGTAAAAGAAGACCGTCGCCGGAAGGCTCAGCAGAATGGCTCCTCCCAGCACTGCCTCAAATGGTAGTTCCAGCGAATACACCAGCAGAAACGAGATCCCAAATAATGCTGCGACTCCCAGCAGAACCAGCCCAAACCACGAAAGAAATATCAGAAACAATGTCAGCAGATTTCCTTTAGTCACTTCAACCGACTTGCCAAAAGCATCGACCCCGGGCAGGTCTCGGTCTACCAGCAGATAGGGATAAGGCCAGAACATCAGCGCCAGTACATATCCCAGCAACGCAAAAATCAGATTGGCAAAGAAGATGAGTCCCTGAAACAGGATTGTGCAGAGAACCATCCGGCCGACAAAAGGTCTGCCCGCGAACAAGTCCCCCATGACGGGCTGATGATCCCGCGCCACTTTCAGAAACAGGAGCACTTTTCCCAGCTCACAGTAAGCGGCACCATAGAGCGTCACAATAACCAGGATCAGCCCCAGAAATGCCACACTCAATACCATCAGGGGCCCTTCCGGCATCACCGACTCCAGTCCCATACAGACTAGAAGAAACACTCCCAGGAGCAGCCCTGCAAAGCAGGCAAACAGAATATTAGCCAGTAGAGGACCGAGGAGACAAAGGCCCGGATACTCCCAGAACAACTGCCAGGAACGGTTCAGGACCTGCCCGACTTTGATTGACTGATACTCGTCTGTTGTTAATGTTTTCCGGCTGAGAATCTCTCCACATTCGATACACGCGTCATCGGATTTGAGGTTCACAGCCCCGCACATGGGGCATTCCACAGTCTCAGCGGCAGGCTGCCGAAGGGGAGGTTCCTCGAAGAAATCGTCGTAGACGTCAGCAGCCAAAGAGTCATCGGGACGCGGAACGGAAATTGTTTCAGTGCACTGAGGACATCGTGCCAGGCTTCCCGCCTTATCGTCAGGAGCAGACAATACTTTCTGGCAAAACGGGCACTCAAACTCAATCGTCAACGAATCAGGACTTTCTCAGCTGTTCTAACCGCGTTTCAGCAACCATCGATTACTGGTTAGTCATTTCGGCGTAGGCGACCGTTTGAAGCATGTAAGTGAAGGGGACAATCAAGATCAAACCGACGAACAAAGTCACAAGCCCCCCGACCGCCGTGATCAAGAAGCTTAAAATGGACAGCCCGAGGAAATTCAACTTGTTCCCGGCCATGACTTCTTTTGCCTTTTTAAATGACTCAATCCCCGGCAGATCCCGATCGATCAGGATAAACGAGTAAGGCCAGAACATCAGCGACAGAATGATTCCGGGAATGATCAGAGCGACGAATCCCAGCGTGACTACCAGTCCGTAAACGATACTGCAGAGAATCATCCGCCCCAGAAACGGACCTCCACTGAAGAGTTCATTGAATTCAGGGTTCTCCCCGCGGGCCAGTTGCAGGAAGACCCTCTGCCCTCCCAACTGAAAATAAAACATGACACAGTAGGTCATAAAATTCTGCATGAGCGCCAGTACCACAACTGCCACCATCGTACCTTCTCCGCGTCCCCCTCCCTGCAGGACCGCATTCTGGACGATCTGCATGAAAATTCCGATGACCATGGAAGCCACAAAATAAATACTCCCGGCGACCAGAGGAATGGCAATGACCATTCCGAGATTGGCTTTATAAAGCTCCCAGGCGCGGGAGAATGTGTCATTGATGCTGAAGATCCGGGGTTCCCATCCACCTCGACCAGAGCCAGTCGTTGCTTTCAGGGTCTCGCCGCAGTAGTCACATTTCGCAGCGCCTGCAGGGACCGATTCACCACACATGGGGCAAACCTGCTGACCACCGGCGAGAAAACTCTGTTCCTCACTGACAGTCTGCTCTCCCAGAAAGCTGGACTCCTCCGGGACAGGGGCATCAAACTCACCAAAACCATCGTCAGCACTGACATCTGCTGTCGGCGCCGGTACAGTCACCGCTTCGCCGCACTGGGGACATTTTGCTCTGCGGCCAGCTTTGTCATCTGAAGTTTTGAGAACCTTGTTACAGTGTGAGCAACTGAATTCGATCGTCAAGCCGCTGTCCCCCTCAAAATCAGGATGTCAATGTTGTCAGTTATTCGGCCATGACCTCGGCCATGATTTCGTCTGGAATATTGAAGTTCGCTGTGACGCTCTGCACATCATCATGGTCTTCCAGTGCTTCCATCAGTTTGAGCACTTTTTTACCATCTTCCACGTCCAAGTCTACAGTTGTCTCGGGAATCCGTGAAATTTCTGCCAGATTGGTGGGAATTTGTTTCTGTTCGAATTCATCTGCCACCTGCTGAAACGCATCCACGCTGCAGGTCACCTCATAGACATCGCCATTTGCTTTAACGTCATCGGCGCCCGCTTCCAGGGCGATTTCGAACAGCTCATCCTCTTCCACGTTTTCACAGGGAACCAGAAACAGTCCCTTCCGCTCAAACATCCAGGCAACACAACCAGTGCTGCCCAGATTACCGCCGTGAACTTCGAAGATTTTTCGAACTTCCCCTGCCGTCCGATTGCGGTTCTCTGTCAGAATATCGCACAGCACAGCGACACCGGCTGAACCATAGCCTTCGTAAACCAGTTCTTCAAAATTCTCTCCGGAGAGTTCACCGCAGCCTTTTTTGACAGCGCGGTCAATATTCTCCTTTGGCATACTGGCCTTGCGGGCTTTATCGATCGCATAGCGCAGAGCCAGGTTCATCACCGGATCCCCACCCCCATGCTGAGCAGCCACGATGATAGCGCGACTTAATTTGCCAAAGAGTTTCCCTCGCTTTTTATCTACCACCCCTTTCTTGGCGGCGATATTAGCCCAGTGTGAATGACCTGCCATGGATGTATTTCGCTTAACTCAATATAGGTGGAAGATGACTGCGCGGAAATCACGCAGTATGGAATGGATTTGTGCCAATAGTACAAAAACTCACAGGGGATTGAAATCGATCACTGACTCAGTTTTTGCTGGATCTGATCAATCAGTTTGGTGTCAGGCGGAGTTGCTTTCCGGGCTGCTTCCAGAGCTTTTTTCCAGAGTTCAGCAGCCTGCTCGTTCTTATTCAACTTATGGTAGCAATCTGCTAAATGATCCAGGATCGTACTGTCTCCCCCTCCGGGAAGTTTGCTGGCCTTTTCCAGATATCCCACGGCCTCTTCGTACTTCTTCAGCTTGAACAGCACCCAGCCCATACTGTCGAGGTAAGCCATGTTGTCTGGTTCCGACTTCAGAGCAATCCGGATCATCTTTTCCGCCTTCTCCAGGTTCTTTCCCTGGTCTGCATAGAGATATCCCAGATCGTTGTTGATCGAGGGACTGCTCGGATCTTCTGCCAGCATCTCCTCGAGCACTTTCTCACCTTTGGCGATGTCCCCCTTCTGAACATAACTGTTCGAAAGCATCATCTTGACTTCATAGACCCGGTCTTGCTGCTGAGGATATTTTTTGATGAAGCTCTGAATCTGCTCGATTGCGTTATCCCAGTCATGTGCATGGTAGTAGATCCAGGCATGCTGATAGTCCAGCATCGGAAATCGCGGAGCAGCCTGGCGTGCTTCCTCGTTGACTTTGAGGGCCGCTTCAGTCTCTCCATTCCGCTCCAATGCGTCAGCCAGAAATGACATCAGGTTAATTCGCTGCGGTGCCAGCAAAGGATTCTCTACCGCTTTCCGCAACAGGTCAGACAGTTCGCCGTACTTCCCTTCCTCGCGCAGTAATGTGCTGTACTCCTGCAGGATCAGCAGCGTCCAGTTTCCACGGATCTGGGGTTTGGCGTGTTTCCCTGCTGCATCAATGGCGTACTCGTAAAATTCTCCAGCGGCTTTGTTGTCACCCGCTTCGGCAGCCAGTTTGGCAATGATGAATGCCGAAAAGACATCGACGCCCGGCGGATCTTTCTTTTTCTGCTGTTGTGCTTCTGCGACCAGGGCATTTACCAGCTTCTTGTCCTCAGACATCCGCTGCAGGTCCGGCTGAATTTTGCGGATTCCTTCACCGGACTGCACGATTTCAGAGAGGGTTGTAATCAGTTGTTCGTATTTCTGATTCTTTTCATAAAGCCTCAAGAGACCTGCCAGCCCCTCGATGTCTGATGATTCTCCGATTGATGTCTTGTAAGTCTTTTCGGCGTCATCGAATCGTCCGGCTTCTCCATACTGCTCAGCCAGGTAATAGTGCAGGGTCCGGTTGTACTTGTCTTTTTCAGCCAGTTTTTCCAGTCGGGTAATCAGCTCGTCTGACTGATTCAAAGCCACCAGAATTTCTCCGAGGAACTCATAAGCCTTGCGTCCTTTCGATTGCAGCTGTTCATCGAAATAAGACTGCAGTGAGTCGAGTGCCTGCTGATATTGTTTCGAACGATAGTAGACCTGCGCCAGGTGATACTTGAGAATCCCGGGACGCCCCTTCTGTGATTCCGCTGCCTTGTTAAAAGCTTCCACAGCCAGTTTCAGACGATCGGTCTCCAGAAACGACTGACCGATCCGTTCGAAGAGCTTGCCCTGCTTGGCTTCCAGTTGAGCCCGGGTATTGAATTCGAACGTATAATCATCCGGCTTGGTCAGCGCCTTAAATACGACTTCCCAGCACTGGGCCGCTTCTTCCTGTTTTCCCAGACGCTCATACAGATTGGCCTGATCGTGTTTGATTATGACGTAGACACCAGACTTCTTATCGATCGCGGGAGACTCGGAAGCCTTCTCCAGAAAGTTGACCGCTTCTTCAAAACGGCCCTGACCAGCCATATGCAGACCTAGTTTCCGCATCAGCTCATAATCACCCGGATCGAGCTCGACGGCTTTCTGAGCATATTGAATGGCTTCGTCTGTCTTATCCAGTCCGGAGGCCAGACGAATCAGTACCCGGTAAATTTCGAGTGAATTCGGATTGTCTTCCATCGCCAGCTTATATGCTTCATACGCCCCGACGAAATCGTTGCGTGCTTCGCGCATCCGCCCTGTCATATACCAGGCGGCGGAATCAATTTTTTTCTGCTCTGTCTTCGAACGAGGTTTGGCAGGCACAAAGGGGAGCGTCACATCATCCGCAATGCCCT
The DNA here is from genome assembly GCF_008329715.1 of Gimesia chilikensis. Lineage (GTDB taxonomy): Bacteria > Planctomycetota > Planctomycetia > Planctomycetales > Planctomycetaceae > Gimesia > Gimesia chilikensis. The sequence continues at coordinate 114,084 of NZ_VTSR01000009.1, forward strand.
CTTCCAGAGTGATCACTTTAGGCGAGGCCTGCTTTTGAGCCGGTTCGTCCCCTTTCTTCGCGGGCATCTCTGCCGCAAGCGCCGCTGGAATGAGAAGAAGCAAAACGGCGGGCAGGAACAGCCAGCCACAGACTGGCACTTTGATAGACCGACTCATAATTTGAACTCCATTAAAAACAGAGATTTCATTTACTCTCGAGCGCATTCCCCCAACCGGTATTCGTCGGACATCAGTCAGCCCGACCGGATCAGCTACAGGAAACGCCACAGACAGCCCCGATTCGGGCTGTGGAAAACAGTGACAGCATCAGCAGATACAATCAATGCGCGCATCCATTGTAACGCGTTTTCACTATCTTCTCCAAGCCTGCTTTTGCCGGAATCCCGTTTTTTCAGCTGGGACTCTAAAAGAATACGCATACCGTCTATGTGAAGAGGGGAAGCGGTAGCGGTACAAAACAGCAGAAACTCAAAAGCATCAGAGTAAAGCAGCTCTATTTTTTAGTCGACGAAGACTTCTTCGGCACCTTCTTTTTGGTGGTCTTTTTTGTCGCTGAGGTCTTGGCAGCCGTTTTCTTCACAGCCTTTTTAACCGACTTGGTCTTTTTGGCTGGAACCTTCTTTTTGACTTTGGTGACCGCCTTCTTGCCTTTGACAGCAGCCTTCTTTTTCTTCACTGTCTTCTTTTTCTGCTTCGACAGCGGATTGGCAAACAGATCTTCCAGCCGACTGGGGGCATCCATCAGATCCACGCCTTCCTCGGGCAGCGGATTTTTATCCAGATTAAAATCGGCCTGCAGTTCTTCATCGGTGGCCAGACAACGCAGCAGGTGGCTCAATAAAGGTGCATCCGATTTCCGCGCGGTTGATTTTAGGCTGTCACTGGCAGTCTCAATGCTCTCATCGGCAGGCAGCAGGCCCAGCCATTTGCTGGCATTCAGGATCTTCTCATCTGCCGGAACCAGGTGACTGCCCAGCACTACCTGTAACGTATGATTCAGCACAAATGGCGTCAGCGCCTTCATACGGGTCAACTGCTTCTGAGCCTGTTCCAGGGTCTTCTTACGCATCCCTTCCAGGTCAAAACAGAATTCCTTATCGAAGACATACTGCAGCACCGAACGGATTCGATACGAACGCCACTCCGCATCACCCACGGTAGCAAAGACCGGTTCCAGTTCGGAAATGGTGCTGACCCGAATTTCGTTCAGATCATGAAACCCGTCAAGCAGATCTTCCAGCACCTGATCTGCCAGCTCATTCGTTGTATTCTCAAGACAGATGCCGTGCAGAATCGTTTCCAGGACAGGACGGTCGTATTTGGGTAATGTTGCTGAATACCGCTTCTTCAGGAGCGTCATCAACTTTTTGCAAATCGCCTGTTTATCCGACGTCGATATTTTTTTAGCAACCATATCTGTCTGCGTAATATTTGAGTTATTTCAAAAGGAATGAATATGAAAACAGCGTCTGTGCTTACTCACATCAACGCTGTCCCTCAATCTTCCGGTGGCGCCTCTTCAAGAGGACCATCTTCTTCAGAAGAAAGATGCTGTGTGGCCTCTTCCTGTTCTCTCTCGTGTTGTAACTCATCCAGAATACGAAGCGTATCCATGGTATCTTTGACGGCAGTGTCCTGGACAAACTTGATCACCGGTGTGTAGCGGGTCTGAATGCGATCTGCAATTTTGGACTGGATGAACCCGCGGGCCGACTCCAGTCCATGCATACAGAGTGCTTTTGTCCGCTCATCTCCCATGATCGAAATATAGACCTTGGCTGACTGCACATCAGGTGCAACTTCAACGTGTAATACTGTCACATTGCTGATCCGAGGATCGCGCAGCTGAAACAGGACCGTTGTACTTACCGTTTCTTTTATCGCCTGAGCGATTTTTGCTAGTCGACGTGATGTCATTCAGTTCTCGCCTGCATTCCCTGTCTGATCGCAGCTGCTTATGAGCTTGAATCCAGAGTTCGTTTGACTTCGTTAATCCGGAATGCTTCCAGCAGGTCTCCCTCTTTAATGTCATTGAAACCGGACAAGAGAATACCGCACTCCATGCCTTCCCGAACCTCCTTGACATCATCTTTCTCACGTTTCAGCGACGCAATCGGATACTGATTCAGAATTTTCTGATCCCGGATCAAATGCACCCGGTCATTGCGGTTGATGGTTCCATTCAGAATCCGGCAACCGGCAATCTTTCCAAAGCGGCTGATCGAGAATGTCTGCAGTACGAGTGCCCGCCCTGTCTGTTCCTGCACCAGTTCAGGTCGCAGCAGGCCTTCCAGTGCAGCCCGGATATCATCCACAACTTCATAGATGATGCTGTAGCGACGGATCTCGACATCTTCCTGGGTTGCCAGGCTCATCGCCCGGTCTTCAGCAACCACATGGAAGGCGATGATGATCGCATTGGAAGCGGTTGCGAGATAGACATCACTCTCGTTCACTCCGCCAATACCTTCGTGCAGGATTTTAACCCGGACTTCCGGATGCTCAAACTTGTTGATTTCGCTGCGAATCGCTTCCAGTGAACCAGGCGTATCCGCTTTGATAATCAGTGGCAGATCCTGGATCGCACCTTCACGGGCAGACCCCAGAATGTCATCCAGCGTTCGAGGTCCACCGCTATGACGCGACAGAACATCGGTTCGTCCTTCGTGTCGACGCTCTTCTGCCAGTTCGCGGGCCTGTTCGATATCGCCCACAACCACAAAGTGGTCACCGGCACCAGGCACTGAATCCAGACCTGTCACCTTAATTGGGGTGGATGGTGGAGCCTCTTCGATCTGCTGATCCTGATCATCATACATCGCACGGATATAACCATAGGATTTACCGCAGATCACTGCATCGCCGATCCGCAGGGTTCCCTTCTGTACGATCAACCAGGCGACCGAACCACGACCTTCGTCGCGGAAGCCTTCCAGACAGACCCCGACGGCCGGTCGATTGGGATTGGCTTTGAGTTCATGCAGTTCAGCGGTCAACAACAGGGTTTCGAGCAGGTTATCGAGTCCGGTCCCCTTGAGTGCGGAAACACGCACGACTTCTGTTTCACCACCCCACTCAGCGGGCAGCACATTCTGTGCTGTCAGATCCTGCAGCACTTTCTGCTCGTTGATGTCCGGCAGGTCGACTTTATTCATCGCGACGACCATCGGAACTCCCGAGGCTTTCACATGGCTGATACTTTCCGCAGTCTGAGGCATCACACCATCGTCTGCTGCAACAACCAGGACAACCATATCAGTCACATTAGCCCCACGGGATCGCATTTCACTGAATGCCGCGTGACCGGGAGTATCAACAAACGTCAGCTTATGGCCATTATATTCAACCTGGTAAGCGGCGATGTGCTGGGTAATCCCACCGGCTTCGCCTTCCACAACCTTGGAATTACGCAAGGTATCAACCAGAGTTGTCTTACCATGGTCCACGTGGCCCAGTACGGTAATGATCGGAGGACGTGTGACGAGATCTTCGGGAGCGTCTTCCTGCTCCACGATCTCTTCCACCAGTTCCAGTGCACCTTTCTGCTTCTTGAATGTCAGATCCACGCCCAGTTCCATGGCAACGGCCAGAGCAGTGTCCTCTTCGATGATCTGGTTGATGGTGACCATCTCACCGAATTCTTTGAACATGATCGACATGATTGTTTTTGCAGGACGTCCCATCGCTTCCGAGAGACTCCGCACTGTCATTGGCAGTTCCACTTCAGCCTCTGTCTTGTGAACGATGTTGGAAGAATCATGCTTACGCTTGGACCGGCGAGGCCGACGACCGACGACGTCCTGCTGTTCGCCGCCTTCGGTATTGAAACCTCTGCGTCCCTCTTTTCGCTGCTCGCGACGCTGTTTACGCGCCTCAACCAGGCTTAAACTTCCCCGGCGCTGTTTGGAATCATCATCCTGCAAATCACGATCTTTGTCGCGTTTCTTCTGTTCTGAATGCTGTGCCAGATGTGCTGCCAGCGGGCTTTTCTGCTCAAGGATATCTGCTGTCAAACGCACCTCAGGCTTCTGCGCCTTCTCTTCTTTTTTCTTCTGCTTGGGAATCACGGGCTGTTTGTACGCCGGTGGAGCAGCAACGGAAGGTAATGCAGTATTCTTCTTCGATTTGGACTGGGGTTTGGAAGACCGCGGCGAACCAATCGGTTTCATCTCACGGATACTGGAGGTCGGCGCGCCCCCTGCCGGAACATAATCTTCACGGCTCATTCCCTGATCGGTTTCAGGTTTAGTTTCATCTTTGGATTTCGGAGCTTCTTCCACCTGCTCTTCGGTAGCTGCAGGCTCTGAAACCTCTTGAGAGGGAGCATCTGTTTCCGCAACAGCCTGCTCAGCAACTGCTGCTTCAGTCTCTTCCTCCGGCTGCTCAACATCAGCGGAAGACGCTTCCTGTTCTACTTCCGGCTTTTCTTCTTCGGTGCGTGCTTTCTGAGGGGACCGGGATGGCTGAGGACGCGAGGTCATCGCCTTGATCGTCCGCATCTTCTGTGGCTCCCTCTGGGGGGCCATCGCAGCCTGTTCGGTCTGATCACTGACCCCTTCAGCAGGCTGATCCTGCTTCTGGAGGTAATCGATCACGATATCGCGCTCCTCGGGCGTGATGCTGGCCAAAGCGGAGTTTTTGAGCTTCACCCCCGCCTTGTTACATTCATCGATCAGCACCTTGCTGTCCATTCCCAACTCTTTTGCAAGAGCAAAAATACGAATCTTCAACAGCCCTTCTCCCGTGAACAAATCGGCAACCTGCCTGCAGGCTTTCTCAGCCCCGACACCCTGCCAGTTGAGGCATGCGCCTCTTGACACTTACTCGTAATAAAACGATTTATTCCTGCTTTTCTGTCGATTCTTCTGGTTCGCTTTCCACCTGCAAAGGCTCTTCCGTGGAACTCGACACATCTTCAGAATCGGCCGTTTCTTCTGTCTGAATTTCTGCGACCGCCGGCTCCTCTACCGGTTCCGACTCGGTTGCAGTTTCTTCAGACTCAGCAGTTTCAGTCTCTGCTGCATTCTCTTCAACAACAGGCGCAGTTGCTTCTTCCGACTCCGAGGCAGCTGCCACATCGGACAGTCCCGGAGCAGGTGCAGCCGGTGCCTGTGCTGCCGGCTGATTCTGCTGCGCGTGTTTCATTGCTTCTTCTTCCGCTTCCACCCGCTCGCTTTCACGATCAGCAACCTCGACAATCTGCTCGCACTGTTCGGCGGTCAGACCACCCAACTCGGCCAGCTGATCCGGCTCAATCACTGACAGATCGTAGTAACTGAAGAAGCCCTGAGAGACCAGGCTTTCAGCCAGCTCTTCAGAGACTCCCGGAATCGAGGAAAAGGCTTCCACGGTTTTATCAAGCTGCTCGTCCAGTTCGGTCTGAGTCATTACTTCAATGTCCCAGCCAACCAGTTTCGATGCCAGACGCACGTTTTGCCCCTTGCGGCCAATAGCCAGAGGCAACTGATCATCTCGCACCAGCACGATCACCCGGCCCAGCATCGGACAGAGGATCACATCTTCGACTTCTGCAGGTTGCAGTGAATTAGGCACCAGTACCTGCAGCGAATCGTTCCAGCGGACGATATCAATGCGTTCGCCCGCCAGTTCGTCAACAATATTTTTAATCCGGGCACCACGCATCCCCACGCAGGCACCAACACAGTCGATGCTGCTGTCGATACAGGAGACGGCAACCTTCGAGCGATAACCCGCTTCGCGTGCCAGCGACCGAACATCAATAATCCGATCGGCCACTTCCGGAATTTCCAGTTCAAACAGACGACGCACCATGTCAGGATGAGTTCGCGAAAGAATCACTTTCACCCGGCTGCCCGCCTTACGGACATCCAGAACAATCGCCCGCACACGGTCATTTACACGGAATGATTCCCCGGGAATCTGCTCGCCACGCGGCAGGATACCTTCGATTTTCCCCAGGTTAATCAGTACCGCGCCACCTTCCACGCGGGACACTGTCCCGGAAACGGACTGGTACTGCATTTCCATGTATTCATCAAACACCGTATCGCGTTCTGCTTCACGGATTTTCTGAATCATCACCTGCTTAGCCGTCTGGGCTGCCACACGTCCCAGGATTTCTCCCAGAATGTCCTGCGCCAGCTGTTCCTGATTACAATAGACGGTTGGCTCCCCTGATTCACGATCGATGTCGACCGTCAATTCCTGATCATCCCCAAAGTGTCGGCGGGCTGCTGACAGGATCGCCTGCTCAATCCCGCTGAACACGATCTCTTTATCGATGCTCTTATCGCGTTGAATCGCATCAACAATTCGGAGAACTTCCTTACCGTCCATAATGTGTTTCCTTCATTCGACAGTTGATAATTCAACTGACTCGAAAACTACTCAAACAAGACCGCTGTCGGTCATATTTCTATCTGTTATCAACCGAGCCCTGAGGACTCAACTGCCTTATGGCCAAGCCATTAACAAAAAAAAGCGGGAACATGCCCACTTTATGACTACCAGTACCACCGCAAAAACGGTAGTCAGGCATAGCCGCGATTGGCATTTTTCAATGCAGCAAACGCGACAATCGGATTGGTGAGCAAATGCTCGAGTTCCAACCAGCCTACATATGAGAGGACTCCATTCGAGTTTACGAATGCCGATTCATCACAAAGAAACAAACAGCCAAACTGGCATGTCACCCCTTGCAAACACAATGCCTACTGAACATCAGTATGCAAAACCATTGCGCATAGAGCACCATGGTTAATGCTCTACTCTGAGAAATTAATCTTCGCGCGTTCAGATGTCAAGCACCGCAGGCAACTATTTCACAACGACTTAACTTCAGCGCCTCCGCCTGCCAGAAAGTCAGCGAATCAGTGTTCAATCGGCCAGACCAGACAGACACAATTTCCGAATCCCGGATCAGGGACGCCGAGGCTACATTTTTCCGAAATCCCGGGGATGGCTGGAAATTGATCTCCATCAAAACGCCAAACTATCATAGTATCATAGGAGAACTCCCGGATTCGTCGACCCTTTTTCTGCGGATCCGGGTTTGTAGTATCTGAATATCAAGCCTGAAATTCAATAAGGACAACTCACCTATGGCTCGCTTACTGCCTGCACTGATCCTCTGCCTGGGGCTTCCCCTCGCCGCGGCAGCCCAACCAACCGCCACCACCAACGACCCATTCGCTCAACTGAAAATGCAGGCCGACCAGGCCCAGCAGCAGGGAGACTACAACAAGTCCGTCCAGCTCGCCTCACAGGTGCTGCAGCAGAAGCCCGACGACCATGTTGCCTACTATCTGCGTGCCAGTGCCCGAGTGGAATCAGGTCGGGAACAGGGAAATACCCAGACGATCCGCGAAGGCGTCAGTGATGCCCGAGAAGCCATTCGCTACAGCCAGAACCAGAATATCAATTACTACCTGCCCTACCTGTACGGCATGATGAACCTGGCAGTTATGGAGAATAAGAAAAGCCATGCCGAGACAGCACTGAATGTAGCCAACCAGGTCCTGGCTCGCCCCAACCTGAGCACCGAGGAACGCGCCAACTTCCACTATCAGCGGGGCATGATTTATCTCCCCCTGAACAAGCCCCGCGAAGCGGCACAGGACTTCTCAGAAACCATCAAACTCTCGCCAAACCATTTCGCCGCTCTACTTGCGCTGCCAGACGCTTACGCCCTGGCAGGCGAAAACGACCAGGCACTGGCCAGCTTCAATCAGGTCATCGAAAAACAACCCAATTCCCCCGTGGTCTACAACAACCGGGCAATGTTCTACCAGCAGCAGGGAAAGCTCCAGGAGGCAATCAATGACTTCTCCCGGGCAATTCAGCTCGACCCCAACTATCACCACGCCATTACCAACCGCGGCTTCGCCTACCTGGAAGGGGGCAAACCCGACACTGCAGAAGCAGACCTGAGCAAGTCCCTCTCGATCGCCCCTGAACAGCCTTTTGTACTGGGAATGCGTGGGGAAGCCCGCCTGCTGCAAGGGAAAATCGCCGAAGCCATCCAGGACCAGACCCGCGCCGTGCAACTCGACCCACAGAACCCTGCCCTGCACTCCGACCTGGGCTTCTCTTACTTCTTCAACCAGAATTACAATGAAGCCCTGACCCAGTTCAACCAGGCCACCCAACTGGCCCAGGACCAGATGAAGGTCCTCAACCCCTGGGTCTACCTGGCCATGGTTCGCAACAACCAGAAAGCAGAAGCGGACGCAAAATTCCAGACCGTCCTCGCCGAGAAACCTGAAGCGCGCGACTCGGTCGACATGCTCACCGCATTCCTGATGGGCGGCGTGACCGAAGCAGACCTGCTCAAATCTATTGACCAGAAGGACCCGCAACGCGCCAAAGCACAAACCTGTGAAGCACACTACTTCATCGGACAGAAAGCCCTGCTGGCCGGCGACACAGCAACCGCCACCCAGAACTTCCAGCAGTCACTGAATACCGGCATGCGTAACCTGTCCGCCTACCGCGGTGCTCAGTACGCACTCAAGAAATTCTGATTCTCCTGAGTCGACAATTAAAAAAAGCCCCGCCAGGATCATCCTGGTGGGGCTTTTTCAATGATTGATTCAAGTTCAGACACCACAGACAACCGAGGCACTGGCCTGGCCAAAAGTCGTAGTGCTGATCTTCAGGAACAGTTTGTTATCGGTCGGCTGTGGTTCATTTCGAACGACATTCAACGGACAATCTGCATCCTGGGTTTCATAGTTCAATGTCGCCGGAATTACCCCTTGCTTCAGCCCCACCAGTGAACCACTGGCTTCCACGATTCCACAGGCAGAACCGGAATTTCCGAAGTAACTCTTTAAGGCAGTCACCGGAATTTCTGCCGCCTTGTCACCAAAGATGTCACAGATCGCCTGGTACTCTTCGACATCCAGCTTGGAATCACCCAGGCCGTGGGCATTGATATGACCAATATCCCCCGCTTCGACACCAGCTCGCTTAAATGCGAGTTTAATGGCATTGGCAATCGAAGTCCGGGTATCGGGAATACCATCCCGACCAACAACACAGGAAGCACCAGTCCCGAGCAGTTCGCCCCAGACCTTGGCCCCACGCTTCTCAGCATGAGACTTCTCTTCCAGCAACAGGGAGCAGGCTGCTTCACCCACGACCTGACCATTGCGTGCCTTATCAAAAGGACGAGAACGCTTAGAGAAATCTGCCGGAGAGTCAGCCAGTTCATCCCACAGCTTCGCGTGGATCGATTTGACTTCATGTATCCGGGTTCCAGTCACTCCAGCGACCATGACATCTGCCCAGTCACGCTCGATGATCCGCTGAGCTTCACCCAGCACCAGATTCCCAGACGCTTCAGCCTGTGTGATCGAGTTACTGGGCCCACGGGCATCCATCACGATTCCAATGTGACAGGCCGGCATGTTCGGCAGATATTTCAACAGCCAGAGCGGCTCCATCTTGGGAAGCCCGTCTGACCCCCATCTCTCGTACTGGAACTCAGTGCCTTCGGTGCTGGCCATGCAGGCCGAGTAAAGCACTTCAGGAGGGCTGAGCATCAGGTTCGCACCAAACTCAATCCCGAAACGTTCACTGTCGACGGCTTCCAGGTCAATCCCTGAATCATCCATCGCCAGATTGGCAGAAGCAACTCCCAGCTGGATTTCGCGGCACATTACTTTGAGGCTTCTGCGCTGCTGCTTAAGATACTCTTTTTTGATTGTACTGTCATTGAAATCGGCGACTTCAGCCACGCAGCAGTCTGGAGCTGCCAGAAACTCATACAGCTCTGATTTTTTAATGCCCGAAGTCCCCGACATCAGGCTGGCCTGAAACGCTTCTGTTCCAATTCCGATCGGGCTGAGAATCCCCATCCCGGTAATCAGAATACGACGTCGTGATTCTGTATTCATTTGAATCTCTTTTGAAAGTCCCGCTAATCGAATATGCCGGCTGCTTGTGAATAATGTAACTTCATCGTAGAGGATAATCCGGTCCAGACAAGACTTTTGCCTGCCTCAGCACTAAAAACCCTCATCCCAGGATAGATACTGCTGATTTTCAGGACGCCGAGACCAACTGATGAGCGACTGCTTTGGATTTGAACCCAGCTCAACCACAAAGGCAGACATTCATACACTATTCTGACCCAGTAATGTACCGGCAACAGGAGATAGTCAAGACAATCAAGGCGCGATTTTCAAGCCTGACGCGACTGCCAGATCAATAATTATCCGGGAAATCTCCTCGGGAGCAGCAGGATGCCCATCGAGCACCAGGGAGATATACACACGAGCACACACCCGGCAGCAGAACAAGCCCCGTAATTATGGGGCTTTCTGCATAATCAGACAGGCGTTGTGCCCACCAAAGCCGAAGCTGTTCTTCATGACCCGCTCGAGTTTCATTTCGCGCGGCTCATTGGGAACATAATCGAGATTGCACTGCTCGTCTGGATTGTCCAAGTTGATCGTAGGTGGTGCGACCTGCTCCATCAGCGCCTTGACACCCACCACGAACTCGACACCACCAGAAGCCCCCAGCAGGTGCCCCAGATGCCCCTTGGTACTGGAAACGGGCATCGATTTGACGTGTGAACCAAACACGGTGTTGATGGCCACGGTTTCTGCAACATCACCCAGCGGGGTACTTGTACCATGCGTATTGATGTAATCAATGTCTTCCGGGTTGAGCCCTGCGTCCTTGATTGCATGCAGCATGGCACGGGCTGCACCACGACCTTCCGGATCGGGAGCCGTCATGTGCGTGCCATCAGCAGACATACCATAACCGACCACCTCAGCCAGAATCGGGACACCCCGTTTCTTAGCGTGTTCATACTCTTCCAGAACGACGATGCCGGCACCTTCCGCCATCACGAACCCGTCGCGATCACGATCGAAAGGACGACTGGCTGCCTGGGGATCATCATTCCGCGTGGACAGAGCGTTCATCCGGGCAAAGCCGGAAAGCCCCATCGGGGTAACTGCCGCCTCGCTGCCGCCAGTCACCATGATATCAGCCACATCATTTTGAATCAGCTTATAAGCATCGCCGATCGCATTCGTCGCCGAAGCACAAGCAGTCGCCACAGCACTGTTGGGACCTTTCAGTTCATATGCAACTGAAATATTCCCGCTGGCAGCGTTGACCATCAGCTTGGGGATCATGAAAGGCGACACTCGCGCCGGGCCCTGGTTATAGAGCTTATCGTGCTGGTTTTCAATTTCATTCAAACCGCCGATACCACTGCCAATCAGGACGCCTCTGCGATAAGGATCTCCCTCAAATCCTTCCAGCTGTGCCTGGCGGTAGGCAATATGTGCCCCAACCAGACCAAACTGGACGAAGCGATCGACTCGCTTCAGATCTTTTGAAGAAAGATTCGTATAATCGGCTGCGTTGAAATCCTTGATTTCGCCGCCAAAACGGACTTTGTAGTCGGAGCAGTCAAAACGTTCGAGGGGACCGATACCGCTTTTACCAGCGCACAACTTGTCCCAAAACTCTGAGACATCTAAACCCAGAGCCGTTACGACAGAAACTCCGGTAACGACGACTCTCCTGCGCATCCGAGAACACTTCCTACAATGAAAAGACAGGACCCTGTAGATTCAAAACGCTTGTGGTTTTTGTCTGATTAACGCGTGTTTAATCAGCTGGCTTTTTCAGTGATATAGCCAACCACATCACCAACGGTTTTGATTTTGTCATAATCATCGTCAGGAATGGTGACATCGAATTCATCTTCGAATTCCATTACCAGTTCGACAATGTCGAGCGAATCAGCCTTCAGGTCGTCGATAAATTTGCTGTCCAGAGTGATGTCTTCTTTAGGATGGCCTAACTGCTCGCTTACGATACCAACCACTTTTTCTTCAATTGACACGCTTCTTCTCCTTCACCGTCTTAGTGATAGTTTTTACTTTTTCTATGGCTGGAAACATCTTTACCATATCAACTTGTATGGATTCACCAACAGTTGTAGCGATGATATATCCAGTTTCCCGATTTATGTAAACCTTAAAATGCGACAAGAATTATGAGTCTTGTCTACTCCACCAGAGTTCTCTCATAATCAGCCTCGACCAACTTTACCAGCCCGAGAACTGCTGATTTTGTCTTCTGATAGAATTTCCCTGTCGGAGCCTCGTAAGTTGTTGTAGCACAGATCGATAGAATAGATCAAGCTCTGAATTTTTCAGACAGATGAACCGGAACTCACTACTGCCCTTTTGCATGCATTTTCGCATATGAGGCACTTTTGCCCCGGATTTCCTATGAATCGTTAACCGTCTCACAGGAAATCTTGCGATTAATACGCTTCATCAGACCTTTGAGAACTTTCCCGGGACCGATTTCGTAGAACTCATCGAATCCCGCATCCAGCATGGCGCGGATCGAATCCTCCCAGAGCACAGGACTGAGAACCTGACGAATCAGTAATTCGCGAATCTCGTCCGGATCTTCATGAGTTTTAGCGTCCACGTTGGAAATCACGGGAATTTCCGGCTTTTTCAGCCCGACCCCTGCCAGTGCTTCGGACAGCTTACTGTCAGCCGGCTTCATGATTTCTGTATGAAACGCACCAGCCACCGCCAGGGGAATCGCACGCCCACCTTCCTGTTCAGCCAGTTCCGCCGCTCGCTCGCAGGCACTGTTTTCGCCTGACAAGACAATATTACCCGGACACAGATAATTGGCGATCCAGATCCTTCCAGCAGAAGACGCCGCCTCACAAATTTCTGCCACCTTATCCCGGTCCAGCAACAGAATGCTGACCATACCGGAAGGGTTGGCATCCGCAGCAGCCTGCATGGCTTCACCGCGACGCTGAACGACCCGCAGGCCATCCTCAAAGCTCATTGCACCGGCAAATACCAGAGCCGTATATTCCCCCAGGCTCAACCCGGCTGTCATTTCGCACGCCAGAACCTTATCGGGAGAATCCGCCCGCAGCATTTCCAGAGCCGCCAGACTGGTCACAAACAGAGCAGGCTGACTGATGACCGTCGAGTCCAGCTCCTCGCTTGGCCCTTCGAAACAGAGTTTTGCCAGATCATACTGAAGAATATCCGCAGCGCGATCAAACAGTTCTTTCGCCGCCGGATATTTCTCGACGATGGTCTTACCCATACCTACATGTTGAGCCCCCTGTCCGGGAAACAAAAAGGCGATTCTGCTCACGGGTCGATCCCTCTAAATTGAACTTGCGCTGATCTAGTAAAGACGCCGCTATATTAAGCTACCGGCTTTTGAGCCAGATGTTCGGCGATCTGGGAATTGATGCCACGATCCTTGAACATGATACTTCCTTTCAAGGCATTCGTGATAGAGTGGGCGTCGCTGGAACCATGACAGATAATGCAGATCCCGTCAATTCCCAGCAGCGGAGCTCCGCCAGTCTCATGGTAGCGGAATCGCTTGGCCATCTCCTGAAACGCCTGCAATGCCTGACCTTTCTCCTTATCGAGGCTCCCCAGAATCTGCTGCGATGCTTCCTTCATCAGGAACTCGGCCATACCTTCGCTGACCTTGAGCACAACATTTCCGACGAAACCTTCACAGATCAGAACATCGGCCTCGCCCTGGTACAAGCCTCGTCCTTCGACGTTACCCACGAAGCTCTCTTTAAGCGGGCTGTCGTTCAGCAGACGATAGGTATCACGATAAAGATCGTTCCCCTTGACGTCTTCACTGCCGATATTGATCAGACCAACTTTGGGCGATGCGACGCCCAGCACTTCGCGGGCATAGATCTCGCCCATGACTGCATACTGATACAGGTGCGCCGGACGGGCAGAAGGGTTTGCCCCAACGTCCATCAGAACAGCGTGACCAGCCACAGTTGGCAGCGTGACGGCAATCCCGGGACGCTTGACTTCTTTGAGAAAGAGCCGCGTCTTCAAACCGGATGCGACTACCGCACCGGTATTGCCTGCACTGACAACCGCATCCACTTCGTGCGCCGCCATCAGTTTCCAGCAGACCGAGATAGAGCTGTCAGGCTTTTGCCGCATGGCTTCGGTGGGTTTTTCTTCCATCCCCACCACCTGACTGGCATGCACGATCGACAGACGATCTCCGCTGTAACCGGAAGCCTCAATCTGTGATTCAAGAAGATCCTGCGGACCCACCAGCACCACTTCCAGAGCGGGTTCCGCCTGCAATGCGTCGATCGCTCCCTTTATGTTCGGTTCAGGGGCAAAATCTCCCCCCATTGCATCCAGTGCAATCCGCATGGGTGCTTAGTCCTCAGTATCAACGATGGTTCGCCCCTGATAGAAACCACAGTGAGGGCAAATGGCATGAGAAGGGGACGCGGTACCACATTGGGGACAATAGGTGGGCTTGCTAGCCTTTACACCATTGTGACTGCGTCTCTTACGAGAGTTGGATTTTGACATCCGTCTTTTTGGAACTGCCATGAATCAGACCGCCTTAAAACACCTGACTTAACTTAAACTGTATTAGTAAAACAACTTACTGCATATTGACAGCATTAATATCATTCAGTGAGCGCACCGGGATCACTCCCACCCACCTTTCTGACAGGAATCGCACATACTACGCAATTTTTAAAACAACTGTCAAGCTACAGGGCACACATCAGACGATATCAAAAATGATATTTTTTGTTTGTGACACCTGACAAGACATCAGTATACATCAACATCAGCCATAAGATCAGGAAGATCGAGAATTGACATGACGGATCATCGTATCAATCGCCACTTTTTCCAGTCCCTGCTCGTCGCCATCACCGTCCTGGCAACCAGCCTCGCCTCAACTGAACACCTGTTAGCAGCCCCAGGGCCTATGACACCTCAGGAACTACAGGCTTTCGGCAAGGAAATTCAGCAGACCGCCTATTCGCAAGACGCTGCCAAATTCCGCGCCCTGTTTGACTGGACCACCTTCATCAATCGCGTTTTGGGGGACTACGAACAGAATCCAGCCGTGAAAGAGGCCATCCAGCCGGTCCGCAAGCAGCTGGAAACCGCCTACTCTGAAAATAACCAGGGGATTGATTCCGAGATTCTGGCCGAAGTCGGTAGCGGAGCAGATTACCGCTTCCTCGCGATGCGCAAGGAAGACAACCAGTTCAAAGTCATTTTCCGCTTCCTGCGTCCAGACTGGACATTAAACTACCAGGCCCTGATCATCGAAAAGCAGGCCTCCGGCGAGCTGAAAATTGTGGACATCGACAGCCTGTCAACAGGTGAACTGATTTCCCAGTCACTGCAGCGACTTTACCTGCCCGAAATCTATAAAGCACATCTGGACGTCAAGGATAAAATCAGCGATCAGGAAAAGAGCCGGATCATTAACCAGAAAAAGCGGTATGACTTCCTGACAGCAGCAACTGATAAAACAGATCCATTCCAGACATACACACAACTCCCGAACGAGTACAAAAACGAGAAAATCGTCCTGCTCTTCCTGGCTCAGAACACGATCGAAACCGAGAACGACAAAAAATACCAGTCTGTACTGGGCGCCTATCGGAAATATCACCCACAGGACCCGGCTGCAGAACTGCTCAGCATCGATTATTTCTCAATGACCAAACAATATAAACAGGCCCTCGAAAGCATCGATCGCCTGACGGCTGCCATCAAAACCACCGATCCCTACCTCTATTCAGTACGGGCCGGTGTGCTGATTGAAATGGGAGATCACAACCTCGCAGGAAAATACGCCAGTAAAGCGTCTGAGCTCGAACCGGACCTGCTGCAGCCTTACCTGCACCTGATCAATCTTTCGGTCATGCAGGGACAGTTCGATGCGAGTATCAAATACCTTGATGTTCTCAACAACAAATTCGGTTTTGCCTACGAAGACCTCGACCTGAGTGAACTGGACAACTTTGACAAGTTTACTGCTTCCCCTCAGTTCAAACAGTGGCAGTCGGTCAAGAAAGTTGCCGCTCAGCCTAAAGAGGGTTCGGTTAACTAATCTCAACCTGAGACGATCACAATTCAATCACCAGCAGCGGAAAACCATTCCCCTGCTGGTGATTTCGTTTATACATGTGGGGCACCACCGTTGATCAGAAATTAGAATTCACCAACCACCTGGCCATCATCTCGAACCGCCAGCCTTTGAAACGTGGAATTGATGTTCTGCAGATAATTGGCCGTGGACACCGATCCTTTCTTGTAATCGATGTTCTCACTGAGGAAATGCACCGATCCATCGCAGAAAACAAAATGCGCCCCACCAACATGATTACTGCTGAATCCTCGCACATCATGCTCGGCTCCCGCCAACGCATTGATTCCGTTATACGTCAGCCCCAGCACCGCCATTCCATTTCCCTTGCGGGCATAACTGCTGCTCTGAGTATTATTCGAGCCGGAAAAGCCAATCACATTGGCGCCGCCCACCTTATTTGTACTCTTATAAATGTAAGCACGCTCGCCAACCAGGATTGTGTTGCTGCTACCATCGATGATATCCCGAAAACGAACCCGTGAATTCGCGTATCCAATTCCATGCGCCGCGCCATAGGAAACGGAATATACGGGAGGCGTCGTACTGTCCCAGGCGTTGGCCACCATCACATAATCGGAACGGGCAATCTGATAGGGTGTCGTTCCATCTGTGACCGTAAAATTATAATTATTCGTACCGGAAACGTAGTCGTTAAGACTCGGCCCCGGATCTGAGGGACAGAGAAAAATAGCCAATGGTTGCTGTAATGCCTGTCGAGTACTGGCATTCGCCAGATTCTGATCCAGCGTCACACCACCAATATTGAGCAGATTGTACAAGGGAGCCTGATCGATAAAAGGCAGTATAAACGCCCCCCAGCCGTAAACACCCAGTTCTCCCTGATTGCAGCCAGACCAGACCGAAGCAGAACTGCAGTGCGTTTTAGTAACATATCCCGGAGGAAAAGTGTTGTGCACATCGTGATAGTTCTGCATCGCCAGTCCGATCTGCTTCATACTGTTTTTGCAGGTCGAACGTCGTGCCGCCTCGCGTGCCTGCTGAACCGCAGGCAGCAACAGCGCGATCAGGATTGCTATAATGGCAATCACCACCAGCAGTTCAATCAATGTGAATCCACGTTTTCTCAAGCTTCCAGACTGACTCATGACGACGCTCCTCTTTATCTCAAAACACTGAAACGAAGCATACCACTCATTGAGAACGCAGCAGTCTCTTCGCGAACATTACTTTGATTTCATTTCGATATCGAACACGTTGTCTCCCGGTTGCACATCTAGTTTTAATTCACTCTTTGACCCGTATTTCGCCGGGATCTTAGGGCCGCTGGCATCGATACCCCACTCCAGTCGAACCACAGTGGGCCCCACTTTGACACCGGCTTCATCAATCAGATATTGGGCTGAGTAACTTCCATCCTCTTTCGTAGTAGCCCGGGAAGTGCGCCCCGTTTCCGGTTCGAACAGTAGATCTACACCAGAGAGCGGCTGACCATCCAGCGTGACCTTTCCATGCACCTGCCCCAGTTCGGGCATATCGGCACCGTGGCTGCTGCAACCAGCTGAAATGGTAATCAGTAACACAAACACCAGAAGAAACGACAGACGCATAACACAAGTCCTTTCCAGCGCGCAGGCGCGTACCCGGACGGAAAACAATGTATGCTGACATTGAACATGGAAATGGGGGAAATGATTTGGAATCCATGCAGGTGCAGAGCGCAGCCTGAATATTAAGATCTCATTAAGAAAATACCTTAACAATTTGAACTGTAAAGATGACTATTGATAAAATTGAGAATTTGTTCAGATATTCATTTCACCTTATATCACAGCTCAACAGCAGCGCCTTCAGCCAGACAGACTGTTGTGTTTTACTCCTCGCAACACTAAAAGAGTGAGTAGGTTTTCATAACTTCTTCAACCCAGCCCGCCTCAAGGTCAATACCTGCGATCGACATGAATCCCCCACCAATGCCGCCCGTAAAACGAACAATTCGTTTCCAGCTTCTGCTGGTCGTGAACATGGTTCTGGGGATTTTTGTGGTCGTTTTTCTGCTCTTCTCCTACCAGCGCGATCTCGCAGCCCGCCTGAATGACAAACGCATCGCTCTCGAAGAAGAAGCTGCCACCATCCTCCCCACCATTCTGGAAATGCAGCAGGAAGAACAAACCGAAATTCAGAAATATATCAATACCATCCATCGCCAGATGCAGGAGATCCATGCTCCGGAACATCACATCTTAATTATATTTGAAAAACCGGAACGCCCTGCCATCTCCGACGCAGGTCAATCAGAGGAACTGATCACAGCCATCCGCCTGGCAGCCCGTTCTCCTGGCAAACTAACCCACTTCCATAATTCCGAGATTGTGGTCGGAACATTCAATGAGGGAGGCATCACGGTCTCCGTCTCTGAAACCGTAGACAATCTGTACGGCGATGTCTTATCGGAAGTGCTGAACCGTCTCACCGGCTTCATCGTGCTCGCCTTCATCACAGGGATCATGATCAACCTGGCCCTGACCTACATTGTCACCCGTCCCCTCGATCAGTTAATGCAAACCGTCCAACTGATTGGACAGGGAGAACTCGGAACGCAGTCGGAAACCTTCCACAGTATGGAGCTCAATTATCTGACGCATGAAATCAATGCGATGAGCACCTCGCTCGCTGCAGTCGAGAAAGTGCGCCAACGTCAGATGAATAAAGCCCGGATGATTCAGGAGAATCTGCATCCCCAAAAAATCAATGTACCAGGCCTGGATGTTGCAACTATCTACCACCCCGCTGACGAAGTTGGTGGTGACTATTATGATGTTCTGCACCTCGAAGATGGTGCCTGGCTGTTCTGTGTCGCAGATATTACCGGTCATGGAATCTCAGCCGCCATGAGCGCCGCTGTACTGAAGACCCTGCTCATTCAGGCCTGTGAACATTCCAGTTGCCCGGCAGAAATCATGGAATTCATAAACCGTCGCTTTACTGTCATCAGTCCCGTGGGCGAATTCGTTTCCATGCAGTTGATTTCAATCCATCCTGAGACTCATGCCATTGAATACGCCAGTGCAGGGCATGAACCGGCCTGCATACTCAGCTCAACAGGAGACATTTCCGAGTCCGAAACAACCGGGCTGCTGGTCGGGATTGAGCAGGAGACTTCCTGGAATACAATCTGTCTCCAACTGAATCAGGGAGACCGCCTGCTGATGCTCACAGACGGCGTCTCCGAAACCCACAGCCCCACAGGGGAAATGTTTGGTCGCAAACGTTTGACCGCCTTGCTGCAGAAATGCCAGCACCAGTCAGTCAGCGAAACTGCCGAGCAGATCCGCTCAACGCTTTCCCGGTTTCGGGCAGGTGGCGCTCAACAGGATGACATCACGCTTCTGCTTGTGGAGATGAGAGCCCCCTGTTCCGGTTCCACCACACCTGCTCCTGAAGCGGATCACCTATGACAATTTCACACTTCAAGGCAATTCTGATCCGACAGTCAAACCACCATTTCTGGTACCAGTTTTTTCCGGATATTATTAACGCAGGGGACCTCTCAGGAGAATTCTGCTATCGTGCTGATCAGGAACAAGTTGAGATCACCCATCCGGTGGAACACCCTCAGGCACAGATCACTCTGGCCGGACTGACCAGCAAGCTGAAACGGGAAATAAAAAAGACTGGAACCGCCCCAGAAGTCATCACCCTCACCTCCTGACACCCGTCGAATAAATCGCCACCCAGGTCGACCATACCGACACATCACCTGCAGCTCGCCCTTTCAAAGCTGCGAAATATACCAGAATCAACGACAAGTTGGTTTGGCACAACTGTTGCGACAGTGAAATCCCTCAAGCTGCCTGATGACCATTTAAATGAGGGGGAACAGATTTCGTGGCCCGATTGTCCACCAGAAAACCACGTTTCGGCTTTACGCTGATCGAACTGCTAGTTGTCATCGCCATCATCGCGATTCTGATCGCACTTTTACTTCCAGCCGTACAACAGGCTCGTGAAGCTGCGCGACGCATGAGTTGTAAGAATAATCTTAAACAGATTGCCCTCGCGGCGCACAACTACGAATCCGCATTCAGAGTTCTTCCCCCGCGCAGAATTCTTTCATCAGGAAACCGCCGCGGATGGGGTCCCTCAATTCTCCCCTATCTCGATCAGGCAAATCTGCAGGGACGATATGATTTCAACAAGAATTTTTACGACCCCGAAAACGCAGATAATATTAAAGTCCCCCTCAAAGTTTTCATGTGCCCTTCTGCTCCCGGACCGCGACCAATCACCGTTCTCGTCAGTGGTGTTTCATCGGAGGGCATTGCAGGAGACTACTTCGGTCCGAACAGCTTTCGCTCCAATCTGTATGGAGTCTCAAGCCTGAGCGGAAATAACCAGATCACAGCCATGGACGATCTGCCCCGCACTCGCAAGTTCCGGGATATCACAGATGGAACGACGAATACCATGTTGATTACCGAACAGGCGGGCCGTCCCGACTATTACATTCGTGGAATTAAACAACCATCGAACGCTGGTTTGAGTCAGGCAACCAGCTGGGGATCCTGGCCGTCCTATCAGGTGTTTCAGGTCCAGGTGTTCGGCAGCGATGCTGTTACCCGCGATGGCCCCGGAGGCACCTGTTCCATCAACTGTAATAACAGTCAGGGAATCTACAGTTTCCATACTGGTGGCGCTCAAGCTGCTTTCGCGGATGGTTCGGTTCACATGCTCTCAGAATCAATCGATGCCAACATCCTCTTCGCCCTCATCACGATCAATGGCGGGGAAGTCATTGGAGAATTCTGAGACAGGCTTGTACGCATCTTTTAATAAAGAGAGAACATCTATGCGAGAGTGGTTTACCCCTCTGGAAGTCATCATCACGACCCTTTGTGTCGCACTCCTGACTGTCATTCTACTGCCCGGTATGCTCGTCGCCCGGGATTCCGCACGGGAACAATCCTGTCAGGACAGCCTGCGTCAGTTGGGAACGGCTTTCCTCGAGTACGAAAAAGTCCACGGCGGCCTGCCTCCCCGTCGTTCCGGGTTCAATGACGGCAATGCTTACGGCGGCTGGGGTGGTTTCATCCTGCCGCACCTCTTGACAGACAACCAGGCGACCGCCTACGACACGCGATTTGATTTCTTTGATCCCCGCAACAAACAGATTGTCGAAACGCAACTACCGGTCTTCCTCTGCCCCGCCAGTCCCGCAGAGCGATTCGTACAGATTCAGTCACAGGCTTCAACCAAGTCGCTCAACCCGAACAAGGAAACTGTCTATACCTGCAAAGCCGCAGCCGTCGATTTCATCACGTCGAATGGTGTGCAGATGGCCCGAAGTGGCTACGGCATCAACGCGATGGGCAAAAACGGGCGTATCGGCAATCAGCGTCAGCCCATGACCGACAACCAGGATCTTCCCCTTTCAAAAGTAACGGACGGGCTTTCGAACACACTCCTGCTGATCGAACAGGCGGGACGTCCAGCGGCCTGGTACAACCGGGAGAAACAGCCCGGCGATGGACAGTTCGGCATGAGTCCTAACGCACGAGGTGCCTGGGCCGGCTGGGGATCGATTTCCTTTGGTGCAGTCAACCCGGAAACCGGACAACGCCCCCCGAGAGGTGACAGCACCGATTGCAGCGTCAACTGCAACAACTGGCTGGGGATCTACGGTTTTCACAATGAAGGCGGTAACGTTTTATTTTGCGACGGCAGCGTGCGACTCATCGGAAAAAAACTCGATCCGCTCACCTTCGCTTACCTCACCATTCGAGATGACGGGCACCTGATTCAACATGACGACTTTTAAATTCAAGCCACTTTCTCATTCGCCGGGGCTTCCGTCTCCACGCACGCTGTTTTCAGTGCAGAGAATAATAGGGACCAGCCTGTTATTTCTGGTCGCCACGCTCGCTTTTGCTCCCACCGGCTTCGCCACTGAGATCACACCGAGATCAATTTCCCGTCTGATCGACGAACGCCTGGGAACCGATAACCAGACCCAACTCCAGTTCGCCACGGATGCCGAGTTTCTGCGGCGGGTCTCCCTCGATCTGGGTGGGCGAATCCCCACGATTGTTGAGGTCTATGATTTCCTGGAAAACACATCTGAATCACGTCGCAGTGAAGCAATCACGCGGCTGATGAACTCGGGCGTCTATTACCGTAATATGGCGACTTTCTGGCGTCGTTCCTGGGTGCCTCAGGCTGATACCCCTGAATTTGATTCCGTTACCAGCAATTTTGAACGCTGGCTCATGCACCGGTTGCAACAAAAGACGCCCTATGACGAAATCGTCACGGAAATTCTAACCTTAGATCAGGCCGCGATTGTCCCCGAGAGCACCACTCCCGTCGGATTTTACGATGCCAATCTTTCAAAACCGGAAAATCTCGCTGCCAGCTCCACTCGCGCATTCCTGGGTATTAATCTGGACTGTGCACAGTGTCACGACCATCCCTTTTCCCGCTGGACTCGCGAGCAGTTCTGGCAGACGGCTGCATTCTTCGCGCCCCCGGTAATGGGCAAAGGAGATCGGCCACAGCCCCCTGAAGTCCAGATACCAGATACCAAACTCGCTTATAAACCAGCCCTGCTCTCCAAAACGAAAATTAAATGGCCGCAGCAGCTCGACTCCGTTTCCCTGAGACTGGTGCTGGTTGACTGGATGAAAACCAACCAGGAACAGTTGCTGGCGAAAAATGCCGTCAATCGGCTCTGGGCTCACTTCTTTGGTGAAGCCATCATTGAACCGATGGATGACCTCAGTCGCGATGAATTCCAGTCAGGCTCCCATGCTCAACTGTTGAATGAACTCTCTCAGACCTTCATCGACAGTGGCTACGATCTGCAGACGCTGGTGGAAGGTATCGTCAGCTCCAATGCGTATCGGTTGTCATCGTCGCCACAAAGTATCACTGACGCTAAGGGCAGTACGCAGAAACAGAATCCCTCCACGGAAAACGACTCCAAAGCAGACAGCGTCGCATCCTTCCACATCACAAAAGCAACCGTACGTGGTCTCACCGGCGAGCAGATCTACGATAGCCTGCAGACCGCAGCCGGCCTTGCACCGGAAAGGAACGATGTTCGAGGCAGTAACGATCGAAGTCAGCGAGAAGAGTTTTCAGCACAATTCTACATCGAACGTGCCCACAGTGCCGAACGTTCGATTGCACAGTCACTGACCCTCATGAACGGCGGATTCATTAACGAACTGACGGCTCCCGAGGGGAATCGGGTGCTCGCTTCTCTGGTGAGCTCCCCCTTTATGACTCCTGCAGAGCAGATTGACACCGTATTTATTGCCGTGCTGGGACGACATGCACAACCAGCCGAACAGCAGGCTGTGCAACGCAGTTTCAAATCTCATCCAGACACTTCCCACTCACAGCACCTGGGAAACCTGTTCTGGGCTCTGATTAATTCGTCTGAGTTCAACACCAACCATTAAGACAAGCGAAGTTTCCTATGGTCACTCCCCAATTTTCAAGACGGACCGCTTTAAAAAACATGGCCCTCGGAGTCACTGCCTGGTCGACTTCCAGCTGGCTCCCCGCCCTGGCCGATGTGGCGTCTGCCACAGGAAAAAAACCCAAATCAGTGATTCTGATCTGGCTAAACGGCGGCCCTGCCACAATTGACCTCTGGGACCTCAAACCCGGAAACCAGAACGGCGGCCCCTTCCGGAAAATTGATACGAAAGTCCCCGGAATGCAGATCAGTGAGCATCTCCCCGGACTGGCTGCCCAGGCAGCGGACTTCTCGCTGATTCGTTCCATGTCAACACGTGAAGGGGATCACTCCCGTGCCCGCTTTGTCTCGATGACGGGCTACACACCTCAGGGCGCAATCAAGTTTCCAGCGTTCGGCTCTCTGGTGGCGCATGAGTTCAATGTCGAAAACGATATCCCCTCTTATGTGCATATTGGAGGACGACCGGCTATCAGTGGCGGCGGATTTCTTGGTCCGCAGTTCGCCCCCTTTGTCGTCGGTGGACGCAGTCGCCGCAGAGGCCCCGACAATGCAGATCTGAAGGTCGCGGACCTTGCCCCGGTCTCTCCAGACCAGCAGGCAGAACGGCTGCAACTGCAATCCGAACTGGGCTCCCTCTCTACCATGCCCACTTCTGTAGTTACGGATGCACTCAACTCTGCCCGCGACAGGGCCCTGCGACTCATGAATCCCCAGGCTGCTTCTGTCTTCAACCTGGAAGAAGAACAGGCATCAGTCCGTGAAGCTTACGGCCCCGGTTCATTTGGGCAGGGCTGCCTGATGGCCCGCAGGCTCGTGGAACGGGGCGTCAGCTTCGTGGAAGTATCCCTTAACGGCTGGGACACGCATTCGAATAACTTTGAACGCGTCAAGGAACTGTCGCAACAACTGGATCGTGGCTGTGCCTCACTCCTCAACGATCTCCGCGAGCGAGGGCTCCTGAAAGATACGCTGGTTGTCTGCCAGGGTGAATTTGGTCGCACCCCGCGCATCAACGGACAGGATGGGCGGGACCACTGGCCAGCTTCCTGGGCCATGATGCTGGCTGGTGCCGGCATTCGAGGCGGTCAGGTGATTGGAGAGACCAGCGCTGATGGCGCTGAAATCAAATCGAAACCCACCCGCACCGCAGATCTCATGGCCACCATTTTCCGAGGTGTAGGTCTCGATCCCCGTAAACAGAATATGTCTAACGTCGGGCGCCCGATCCGACTGGCAGATCCCGATGGCACTCCCCTCGAGGAACTATTATGAGAACCGCATTGATCCTCACATTCGCTCTCTGGTCAGCCGGAATTCAACCTCAGGCGGGACAGACGCAGCCGGAGCACGCCACCACTGTTCTGGAAGTACAAGGAGCTGGTCATCCTCAAACAATTGAAATTCCGGTCACGATTGATGGACAACCTTTCGATGTCTACTGGTCCGGGACCTTCGATGCCATTTTTGATTTTGCTGACACCAACCAGGATGGAGTGCTCAGTGAAACCGAAATCAAACTGGTCCCCTCCGCCCGCGCCGTCCGTCTCTCACTGGGCAATGCTTTCACGCCCCCCGTCGCCGCGATTACATCGCTGAGTGAAATCGTAAACGATTCTTCTCAGAAATGTACGAAGACACAACTTCGAAACTATTATCTACGCCATGGTGCGGGCCAACTTCAAATCGGCACAGGTACTCTGCCACGTACCTCAGCTTTGACACTGGCCCTGCTTCAGGCTCTCGACACGGATCAAGACCACAAGCTTTCCGAAGTGGAGCTCCAACGGGCAGAAACGGTTCTCCGTAGACTTGATACAAACGATGATGAGCTCATCGGCGTCGGTGAACTGATCCCGAATGCCACTTACCCCGGGAGTTGGGCCGCACATGCTCTCAAGGCCGAACAGGAAGTCTCCCTGACACCAACAAGTAAATCCGATCTGACCCTGAAGCGACAGAACTCACAAGCTGAAGCCAAACCGGATAATCATTCGGTCTGGCAGCTCTCTGTGACCGACCACATCTCCGACCAGCCACTAAACTTCACAACCCCCAGAATACGTTTTGAAAGCTGGAGCATCCCCGGCCCCCTCAACGAACTTTTTTCTCAATTGCGGGAGGAAATTGCTAACGCTGATCCCGATCCACCACAAGCCGAACCAGAACAACGCTCACGAAATCGGCGTCCCTCTCGCGCCTGGCTGACTCCCCTGGGAGACCGGAACGGGAACGGCGTACTCTCGCAGGATGAAATTGATCAATGGCTGCAGCTACAACAGCGACTGATCCACGGCCAGCTGCTGATCAGCATTTACTCTGGCGGAGGATTATTTGAACTGCTGGATACGAACCACGATGCGGGACTTTCCATTCGCGAACTGAGGAACATCTGGCAGAATTTGAAAGCGGCGGGATGTACTACCGGCAGTCACGTGAATCTTCAGCAGGTCCCGCATGTCGTACTATTCGTGGTCAGCCAGGGATACCCGGATCAACTGGGAAAGAAGACGACCTCCGATGTCGAATGGTTCAACCTGATGGACCGCAACCGGGACGGAGACGTTTCACGCCGTGAATTCACCGGTCCACCAGCCGCCTTCGATCGTCTCGATCAGGATCATGACAGCCTGATCTCTCCGCTTGAAGCAGTCAAATCGGATTGAGACCTGATACGGACACGGCACTCATCTACTTCACTTCACCTCCGATCGGGAAAACTCTACGAAATCCCGACCTGCACTGGACATCAGGGGGCGACACATAGTTTAATGACCGGCAGTCAGTCTCCGGACTGAAAACCCGCCAAACCCCATGACAACAGGATCTTGATGCGCACTGTATTATGTCCCTGTTTGTGGAGTCCCTCGTGTCTGAAACGATCGTCGCTCAACAGAATCACTGGCCAGTTGCAAGAAAAATATTGTGGGTCATTCTTTTCCTGTGTGCCCTGGTGGTCTTTGCGCCCGGATATATCGCCGCTCTGAGACCCGCCGATGGCCAGGTCTTCGATTTCTTCAAGGAATGGGCGTCGGTCCAGAACCGCCTGACCGGTCAGCCCGTCTATCTGGATCAGGAACTGGCACTGGAAAAACATCTGAATCTTAAGCTCTCAATCCCGGGTGCCTTTTTTGATCACTACAATACACACCCCCCGTCTGCCAACCTGATTGCAGTCCCTTTTGCCTGGCTCAGTTACCAGGAAGCACAGCTGGCCTGGAACCTGACCGCCCTGGGTCTGCTTGCTCTCTCGCTCTACTGGATTGTAGAGGGACTGAAGATTCAGATGACCTTCTGGACGACTCTGGCCCTGCTCACACTCCTACTCGCCACCGATCCCCTGCAGCAGACCCTGATCCAGGGACAACCCAATCTTCTGCTGGGATTGCTCATCGTCGGTGCCTGGAAAACTGGTCGTAGAGGCAAATCACTCCTGGCTGGCAGCTGTCTTGGTCTGGCAACAGCAGTCAAAATCTATCCGGCGTACCTGTTTCTCTATTTTCTGGTCCGTCGCGATTTCCGCGCCCTGTTGGGGGGAGCACTCTCTCTGGGGCTGGTTACCCTTCTCACCATCGGACTGTTCGGAATCGACGCCTATCGCGATTATCTCTCGGTCGTATTACCTTCTCTCTCAGATGTGACGAACAACTGGGGCAATGCTTCGCTGCTGGCATTCTGGGAACGGCTGTTTGAACAGTCATCTGACAGCGTACTGCCAGTTGTTGATTCCCCCGCACTGTTGAAATTCGCGGTCTGGTCTTCCTGGATTGCTGTGACATCCATCGCCGGACTGGCTGCCTGGCGGACTCGCAACGCGAATTTCGACGACCAGGCCTTCGGGATTACAATCGTGGCGATGCTGCTGATGACGCCCACCACCTGGCATCACTACTTCATCATTCTGCTCCTGCCGATCGGGCTGTTACTCACCATGTATACCCCTTATTCGGGAAAACGCTGGCTGGTCAACTTGCTGATCATCGCTCTGGCCATCAGCCCCCGTCTTACCTGGGCACTGTTGATCTCTCAACAACAGACAGCGCCGGGATCCGGTGCCACGCCCTGGGAACAGGGAGGCATGGTCGCCCAACCCTGGCAGTCACTCACGGCGCTCTCCTACCAATGTTACGCCCTGCTGCTCAGCATCGTCATGCTCTGGCCTCTGCCTGAATTAGAAGAAGAGCAGAACAGTCTGGCAGCTTGAATTACTCGCCGATCTTCACGATGACCTTTCCGCTGTTATCTGCCAGTTCATGCCAGGCATCGCGACAGCGGAGGTACAGCTTGCCACTCGCCGGGGCTTGAAATCGTCCCGCTTCACCCAGTTCGAATTCTTCACTGAGTTCATATTCATCGCTGTCATTTTCAATTAGCACGGCCCCTACCAGTTTCCCCCGGCCGGCCGCATTCCCTTTCGCGGTCACAGGTTCGTCTTCCTCGCTGACCTTCCAGTCCCCCTCGGTAGAGACTTCATACTCCTGCCCTTCCTCCACCAGCACATGCGACGCTTGCCAGCCCTGCCGGGCTTCGATCTTTGAAGTCTGCGGGCGGACCGAATTGGGCTTGCGGAATTTCGTTTTCCAGTCCCACTGGCACAGGTCACAACGATATCCCTGATCGAAATGCTCCAGGAAAAACAGGTACTCAAACGAGATTTCGCGTGCCATCGATCCGTAGGTCTGGTTGAACGAAACCGGCTTCTTCATTAACAGCCCCAGCCCCAGGGGACGAAAACGATTCGCATAATTCGGGTTCGTCGCCAGCAGATGACACAACGCCCACCGCCAGCAGTAATTCTCCCAGGAATCACCCGTGGTCTCTTTCGAATTGACTATCTCATTCAGACTTTTGGGCTCACTGTTCTTGATGTAATCCACTACATAGCGCTCGCAGTTCACCGATAGCGGCTGTCCCTTCTTAGGCACTTCTTTCCAGTTATTGCCCATCTCTGCCATTCCCTCGCTGTACCACACAGGCCCGGTATGCCCAAAGTTCTGAGCACAATACGCATGTACGGCCTCGTGCTGGGGCGTCCCCCGTTCAGCGACGGCATAGACGACAGATTTCGACTGAATCAGACGCCCTCCCCGATAGCGCGCATGACTGATAGTGACACCTCCGCCTCCTGAAATCGATTGCAATCCGACCGGATGCAGACTCCCCGACGGCCAGTTTGCCAGATCTTTCACTACGTAGCACTCAATCACGCTGCGATTCGGACTGGCCCAGTAAGCCGAAATAATCACGAGCATTTTTTCCAGCCGTGCCAGTAAATCCTGGGCTTCATCCGGAGAGAGGTCGGTATGAATCAGGAAATTTTTCGAGCGGTAATCGCGGGGCTCTGTAGTAGTCGATCCACTGCGAACCTGGGTTCCCTGGGCAGCCAGCTGTGTTCCAGCGCCGAGCCACAGGCAGGAACAGCAAAGAGTCAAACAGACGATTAGTGGCTTACAGATATGCAAAAGTCCTGACACAGACAAACTTCCTTCCTCTGTTCTCAGCTCCGACAATTCAACGGATTTCTTCAACACACAACGAGGTTTTATAGTGTGTTCATAGCATTCTAACAGGTATCCGACCTGAAACAATTTACATTGCTAAAAGAAGGATAACACATCCCAATCGCTTGATATGTGGCCCCACCCCCTTTACTCTGAGGGAAAACCGTTTATAAAGAAGGTTTAGTTTCTTCTGTTTCGACCTCCCAGAGTTAAGAGGGATTCTCCATGCATTATCTAACGCAGTTTCGCGCCGGCATTCTACTTTTGTTGATTTCCTGTGTCTGTCTTTCACAAACTCCAAAGAGTTACGCTGACGAGGCACTCTGGAAAGCCGGTTCTGCCAGTGCTGTGATCACCCCGCAGGAAGATCTCTGGATGGCTGGCTACGGTGGTCGCACCAAACCGGCTGACGGAAAGATCCACGACCTCTGGCTCAAAGTACTGGTCATTGAAGCGCACGACGGGCATCGTGGCGTGATCGTCTCGACCGATACCCTGGGAATTCCTCAGTCGATCTATAACAATGTCTGTGCCGCACTGAAGAAGAAATTTGATCTCGATCGCAGCCAGATCATGCTCAATGCATCCCACACCCACTGTGGCCCTGTGTTACGCGGTGCTCTGCATGATATTTACCCCTTGAATAAAGAACAGATCGCACAGGTCAACAAGTATTCCACGCAGTTGGAACAGAAACTCGTCGATGCCGTCACCACCGCAATCAAGAATCTGGAGCCCGCAAGCCTCTGGACCGGCGAAGGCCACACCAGTTTCGCAGTGAACCGCCGCAACAATATGGAAGCCGATGTTCCCAAACTGCGAAAAGAGGGAAAGCTTACAGGCCCCATCGATCACAGCGTCCCGATTCTGGCCGTGAAAGATAAAAACGGTAAGCTGAAAACCATCGTGTTCGGCTACGCCTGTCACAACACCACTCTGGGAATTCAGCAGTGGTGTGGCGACTATGCAGGCTTCGCTCAGTACGACCTCGAAGCCATGTTCCCTGGCGTGACCGCCATGTTCTATATGGGCTGTGGTGCTGACCAAAACCCACTCCCCCGCCGAACCATGGAATTGGCTCAGTCCTATGGGTCCCGTCTGGCTCATACCGTCGCCGATACCGTCCGTCTGCCGATGGTCGAACTCGATCCTGTGCTGAAAACCGAAATCGAAATTATTGACATCAAACTGGGTGATGCTCCGACTAAAGAAGAGCTCGAAAAACTCGCCGCCGGTAATCAGAATAACTACCGTAACCGCTGGGGAGCCCGGCTGCTCAAGCAACTCAACTCGGGTAAACCGTTCCGGACCTCCTATCCCTTTCCGGTTCAGGTCTGGCTGATGGGCAAGCGACAGCTCTGGATCACCATCGGCGGTGAGGTTGTCGTCGACTACGCCCTGGGAATGAAAAAGTTGTTCGGCGACAGTACCTGGATCGCAGGCTACTGTAACGATGTGATGGCCTATACTCCTTCTCTCCGTGTTCTGGAAGAAGACGTGCCTCCCCGCAAGTCATCCCGCTGGGGCTACGAAGGCAACACATCGATGGCCGTCTATGGAATGCCCGCCAACCGCTGGTCCGACGAAATTGAAGACAAAATCGTCGAGAGTGCCCAGCGACAGGTCGAGAAGGTCCGCAATGGAAAATAGGCCTCGCCAGCGTTAAATTTTGCCCTTTCTGACCCGAATCTGCCGCTAAACTCCAGCTTCTGGGGATGTTTTGCGTTTTTCGCCCCCCTGCCGTTTGTCGCGCGGGAAGCGAAATCCTAGAATGCAGCATATTCCGTTCTAAACAGCAATCAATCTATGACAGGTTCGCCGAAGCAGCCTGTATTCAATACTTTACCTGATTTTTAATGTAGCACTGAGGAGAGATAAATGGCTTCCGGAAATCCTTTTGGCGCGGAAGGTCAATTAACAGCAGCCGGTGGTGAGTTTAAATACTACCGTTTACAGAAACTCATCGACGATGGCATTGGAAATATTGAGTCGCTGCCTTACTCGATTCGTGTGCTGCTGGAATCCTGCCTGCGTAACGTAGATGGGTTCGTCGTCAACGAGTCCGACGTGCACAATCTCGCCAACTGGAGTGCAGAATCTCCTAACCCGGTGGAAATCCCTTTCAAACCCGGTCGCGTGGTTTTACAGGACTTTACCGGCGTTCCCGCTGTGGTTGACCTGGCAGCTCTGCGAAGTGCCATGGTTCGACTGGGCGGCGATCCTCAGAAAATCAATCCACTGGTTCGCTGTGACCTCGTTATCGACCACAGTGTGCAGGTCGACGAATTCGCGACCAAGCTCTCGCTGCAGCACAACGTTGAAAAAGAATTCGAACGGAACCAGGAACGTTACCAGTTTCTCCGCTGGGGACAGCAGGCATTTGATAACTTCGGCGTTGTCCCACCAGCAACCGGGATCGTGCACCAGGTGAACCTTGAATACCTGGCCAAAGCCGTTCTGACCAAAGACGGAGTCGCTTACCCGGACAGCCTCGTCGGTACCGACAGTCACACCACCATGATCAACGGCCTGGGTGTCGTCGGCTGGGGCGTGGGTGGTATCGAAGCGGAAGCCGTGATGCTCGGACAGCCTATCTACATGCTGACCCCCGAAGTCGTCGGTTTCCGTCTGGAAGGCAAACTCCCTGAAGGCGCAACTGCGACTGACCTCGTACTCCGCATCGTCCAGATGCTCCGCGAACATGGCGTTGTCGGCAAGTTCGTTGAATTCTATGGACCTGGCCTGTCTAACATGAGCCTCGCCGACCGGGCTACTATCGCCAACATGGCTCCCGAATACGGGGCCACTATCGGATTCTTCCCCGTCGACGATGAAACTCTGAACTACATGCGTCGCACCGGACGTACCGACGCTGAAGTCGATCTGGTCGAGCGTTACTACAAAGAACAGGGTATGTTCCGCACGGACAGCTCACCTGAGCCGTCCTTCACCAGCAAACTGAGTCTGGATATTTCCACGATTGAAGTCTCGCTGGCCGGTCCCAAACGTCCACAGGACCGAATCGCATTGACTGACATGAAATCACACTGGCACAGCGATCTCAGCTCCACCTTCGGCAAGCAGGATCCTTCACCCACTCACGCTCCCGTGAACTACGATGGTAAGGATTTCGAACTTAAAGATGGTTCGGTGGTCATCGCCGCGATCACCAGTTGTACCAACACCAGTAACCCCTCAGTAATGCTCGGTGCCGGACTACTGGCAAAGAAAGCTGCTGAAAAAGGCCTGACCCGCAAGCCCTGGGTGAAAACCAGTCTGGCTCCCGGAAGCCGCGTTGTAACCGACTACCTTGAAAAAGCCGGTGTGACTCCCTACCTCGACGAACTTGGTTTCAACCTGGTTGGCTACGGCTGTACGACCTGTATTGGTAACAGTGGGCCACTGCCCGCACCGATCTCCAAAGCCATCAATGACAATGACATCGTTGCCGCTGCAGTTCTGTCTGGAAACCGGAACTTCGAAGGACGCATCAGCCCCGATGTCCGGGCAAACTACCTCGCCAGCCCGCCGCTGGTTGTGGCTTACGCCCTCGCAGGTACCACCGATATCGACCTCAGCACCGAGCCGATCGGCCAGGACAAAGATGGCAACGATGTCTTCCTGAAAGATATCTGGCCTTCACAGGCTGAAGTCAACGCGGCTCTCGAATCGTCTATCAACCCGGAAATGTTCCGTGATGAGTACGGCAAGGCGACCCAGGGTTCTCCTGAATGGCAGGCCATTGATGGTGGCGATGGTGACATCTTTGAATGGGATGCGAAAAGCACCTACGTTCAGGAACCTCCGTTCTTCGTCGATATGCCCGCAGAGCCGTCCCCGATCAGCTCCATCACTGGAGCCCGCGTCCTGGTCTCTGTAGGCGATTCCGTTACCACCGACCACATCTCCCCTGCTGGAGCCATCAAAGCAGATTCTCCCGCGGGTAAATACCTGCAGGAAAATGGAGTGACTCCTGCTGACTTTAACAGCTACGGTAGCCGTCGCGGAAACGACCGGGTCATGACCCGTGGTACCTTCGCGAACATTCGCCTGAGCAACCTGCTTGCCCCCGGAACCAGTGGTGGCGTTACCACCTACCTGCCCACCGGCGAACAGACTTCGATCTATGAAGCCTCACTGCAGTACAAAGACGCCGGCACGCCGCTGGTAGTGCTCGCTGGAGGTGACTACGGAATGGGATCGTCTCGTGACTGGGCTGCCAAGGGAACCTTCCTGCTGGGCGTCAAGGCTGTCATCGCGACTTCCTTTGAGCGGATTCACCGTTCCAACCTGGTCGGCATGGGTGTCCTGCCGCTGCAGTTCCGCGAAGGCGAAAGTCGCGAAGAGCTGGGCCTCGATGGTACTGAAACTTATGACATTGAACTGGACGACAACCTGAAGCCAGGTCAGGCGATCCGTGTGACCGCCACCAAAGAGGACGGCACACAGGTCCTGTTTACCGTTCAGTGTCGTGTCGATACCCCCGTTGAAGTCGAATACTATCGCAACGGCGGAATTCTGCACAAAGTTCTCCGTGATCTGGCCAAAGCCTGATCCCTGAATTGATGAAACCAGCCTACGAAACCGATCTGATTGTCGAGGATTACCTTGATGGTTCCCGCATCGATCGGTTTCTCAGCCGTCATTTCAGAAACTACTCGACGCACCGTCTGCAACGCATCGTTCAGGCAGGGTTTGCCAAGGTCAATGGCATCCCTGCCGAACCGTTGCAACGAGTCTTCCGCGGTCAGCAGATCAGCATTCTCCTGCCTGAACCGCCGGACAAAACCTATCAGCCTGAAGATTTATCCCTGGAGATCCTCTATGAGGATGCATGGCTGGTCATCGTCAACAAACCGCCGGCGATGATCGCCCATCCCGCGGGGAATATCCACTCGGGTACTGTGGCTAACGCGTTACAGCATTACCTCGATCAGCAGACGGGAATCCGCAGTCTGCTGCGTCCTGGAATCGTGCATCGGCTCGACCAGTTTACCAGCGGCATTCTGATTGTCGCCAAAGAGCATCTGGGACACCGCAGTCTCTCGATTCAGTTTCAGCAGAACCGGGTCAGTAAAGCATATCTGGCGATCATTCGCGACCAGCCTCGGGACGATCACTTTGAGAACGATGCTGCCATCGGTGAGCATCCCACCCAGGCCGGGGTCTGTATGTCGACACACCCGCAGGCGAAAAAGGCCAAATCCGCTTATACCCGTTTCGAAGTCCTTGAACGGTATACCGGATACTCGCTGGTCCGTGCTTTTCCACAGACGGGACGCCTGCATCAGATCCGCGTGCATCTGGCCGATCTTGGCTTTCCTATTATCGCCGACGACTTCTATGGCAACGATGAACGACTGGAAACAGATCGCTGTCTGATTTCGCGACAGGCATTACACGCTGAACAGATCGAGTTTGCACATCCGGTGACGGGATTGAAAATGAAGCTCTCCGCGGGAGCGCCTGATGATTTCCACCAGGCGCTCGAGCGGTTACGGAGCGCCTAAAGCTGTTCTCGGTTTTTCCTTTTTACTGCCTCACTTCGTCTGAGTGAGGACTTCCACTGAGGATGCTTCGTCCTGTGCCTCCTGCAGCTCTTTATTCAACGGAGCTGCTGCTTTGGATGTCTTAGATGCTTCGAAGAGTCGATCCAGACTCATTTTTTCCAGTGCATCGAAAGCCGCGACTTTATAGCATTCTGCCATCGTCGGGTAATTGAATACAGCGTTACGGAAATATTCAATCGTGCCGCCAAATGACATTACCGTCTGTCCGATGTGTACGATTTCGGTTGCCGCTTCCCCGATCGCGTGGATCCCTAAAATCTTGAGCGTCTCACGGTGAAACAGAATCTTCAACATCCCGTCCCGGTCACCCGAGATCTGCCCGCGGGCAATTTCACGATAACGGGCCGCGCCGACTTCATAAGGAATGTGCGCTTCAGTCAGCTGCTGTTCGGTTTTACCCACCATCGAAATTTCCGGGATCGTAAACAGCCCGTAAGGCATCAGATCAAACGCTTCAAATGGCTCATTAAAGGCGTTACAGATCACACGACGACCCTGCTCCATAGACACACTGGCCAGAGCAGGAAAACCTACAATATCGCCCGCACCGTAAATATGAGGTACCCAGGTCTGATGATCTTCGTTGCACCACAGACGACCGCGTTCATCCGGTTCGAGCCCCGCGGCCTGGAAATTCAGTTCGTCCGCATCTCCCACCCGTCCCACGGTATACAATACCGAATCGGCTACCAGTCGTTTGCCACTCTCGGTCTGCACCGCGGCCATTGAATCGGAAAACCGCTCAATCCCAACGACTTCTTCGCCCATCCGGAAAACCATTCCCAGTGATCGGGCATGATGAATCAGGGCGTCAATAATTTCACGATCACAGAACTCGAGCAGGTGCTCCCGACCATCGAGTACGGTAACTTCGACCCCCAAAGTGGCGAACATGATCGCGTATTCGATGCCAATTACACCGCCGCCCACAACGATCATTGAACGGGGAATCTGTTTCAGGTCGATAATTTCATCGGAATCAAAAATCGTTTCGCCATCAAAGGGGATGTGAGGGGGCCGCGAAGGCTTGGTGCCGGTAGCGACCAGAATGTAATCCCCGTGCAAAATCTTGCGTCCGGTCTCACAGTCGACAGCCACTTCATGCGGGCTGACGAACTGAGCTTCTCCAATAAAGATGTCGACGCCGTTTCGCTCAAGCTGATCGTGGATGATTTCCAGTTCATGCTCTGCTACGTCTGCCAGCTTCAGCCGCAGGTCCTGCATCGTGACTCGCCGCTTCCGACGATACCATTTGCTGTAGACGTCCCGATGCCGATATCCGGTTAAATATAAGATTGCTTCGCGCATCGTCTTGGAAGGAATCGTCCCCTTATGCAGACAGACGCCCCCCATGCCGCGAAAGTTACGTTCAATGATCGCAACCCGCTTCCCCAGTTTCGAAGCTGCTATCGCCGCCTTCTGACCAGCGGGACCGCTTCCGATAATTACAATGTCGAATTTCATGGATCTATTCTCAATACTCAGACCAGTCTTCTCAGCCACGCCCTTCCAGCCTCGCATGTCAAATTGAGAAACCTGGTTAAACTTTACAGCGTAAACAACCACCTCTAACTTCGGTCATGAGTTGGAATGGAAAAGATAGAAAGATTGATCTGATCTCTGAAACAGGCTATTTTGCGCCCAGACTGACGGTTATACTGATTGTATAGCTCAACTTTAAAACTCCTCGGGGGGAAACTCCTCCTGATCAAGACCACGGAAGTGTCTGTCTCGCCCCACATTGCTTCAAGCTCTGATCTCAGATCAAAGGAACTCTGATGAATCACCTGCTCCGAAAAATCTGGCATGTCCCGGAACACGCCCACACCCCAGAATCCGTTTATCAGAATCGCAAATCGCATCGCCGTGAATTCCTCAAGTTGATGGGTTACGGTCTGGGTATCGCCGGGTTTGCTGATCTACTCTCCGGCTGTGAACAGGCAACCAAGGAAGAGATCGAACAGGCGGGAGCAGTGGAACCTCTGCCGGAAGCCCTGCAGTCCGTCTATCCGGCTAAGCGGAATGAAGCTTTCAAATACGGACGCCCCGAAACAGCGGAAATTGAAGCAGAAGAGTTTACGAACTTCTACGAATTCACAGGCCCCACGAGCAAAGAGGCCTGGAAGTACGTCGGAAAATTCCAGACCACACCCTGGGCGGTCTCCATCGAAGGGGAATGTGCCAAACCCCGCACGTTCGACCTCGATGACCTCTACAGGGAAATGCAGTTCGAAGAGCGGGCCTACCGCCATCGTTGCGTCGAAACCTGGGCCATGTGTGTGCCTTGGACCGGTTTCCCGCTGGCCAGCCTGCTCAAGCTGGTTGAACCGAAACCCTCAGCCAAGTACGTCGCCTTTGAAACGTTCAACAAACCCCAGGAGGCGCCTTACATGGAGAGAAGTGGAGCTGGCACCTGGCCCTGGCCTTATACCGAAGGTCTGACCATTGAGGAAGCGATGAACGAACTCGCCTTCATCGCCACCGGCCTGTATGGGAAGCCGCTGTTGAAACAGAATGGAGCGCCGATCCGTCTGGTCGTTCCCTGGAAATATGGATTCAAATCGGGTAAATCGATCGTGAAGATCAAACTCACTGCAGAGCAACCCGCGACCTTCTGGAACACGGTAAATCCAGGGGAATACGGGTTCGTCGCCAATGTGAACCCGGATCAGCCTCATCCTCGCTGGAGCCAACGCACGGAATGGATGCTGGGCACTGAGAAACGCTACGACACCAAGATTTACAATGGTTACGGGGAATATGTTGGCGGTCTCTACACAGGCTGATTTGAGCACGGCTTTCGAACTGGAAGCCTTCATTCATCAGGTTAAATGCGCAAAAAAAAGACCGGGTAGAAACATTCTACCCGGTCAATATTTTCAATTGTTGATTCATTCAACCAGCGTCTAGCTTAGTCTTCCGAAGCAAACATCATTACGATCCGCAGCACATACCAGAACAGGGTGGCGACGGAGGCGAACAGCGCCAGTGAAGCCGAAACGTACTGATCGGTCGAGTACTGATGCAGGACATTTGAAGTTTCATACAGAATGAAACCACTCATCAGCACTACCATCGCAGCAGCAAACCAGAGTCCCAGGGAGATTCCAAAGATCGCAGCCCCGATGGCAATCCCGATTGCTGCCAGCAAGGCAATCGTCAGTCCCCCGCCCAGGAAGGAGAAGTCAGCTCCCGTCACGAGTACGTACGCTGTCAAGCCTCCGAAGATACAGAGGGTAATGACCGCCGCAATCGGAATCACGGTCGGATTCGACATCTGACTGGCCAAAAACAGGATCGGCACAAAGATAATCGCTTCCGCCAGGGTATATAACCCCAGTCCCAGATACTGTGTCCCCAGAGACTTGGCACTTGATGCCAGTGAACTGGCTAACCAGCTGGCACCCAGGAAGGCAATCAGAATAATCCAGGGACTAACGCTGAACAGGCTCAGTACGCCGCGCAGTAAGGTAGGCGAACTGAAAATGATAAATTCCAGTCCCATAAATACAAAGATCGCACCGGTCAGGTGCATGTACGTTTTGCGGATGAAAGCAGCGCGCTCTTCTGCAATCGCATCGATTGCAAACATACCGCGGCCGGCCGTCGTATCCTGGTCATAGTAGTCAGGACTGTAGTTGTTCATTGACTGAATTCTCCATGTGATTGAGAAAAGATGTTCCAGACGAACACGGAATGGGTCATCGCTTCAAACATCGGTTCCGCCGGCACTGCGGTTTTGAGGAAGGGCAGGCGGGCGAGACAATTATAAGCCACACTGCACATAATTCAAGTACCAGCAGAAACTCTTTTATTTTTCATAATTTACCACAGTCGGATCCCCGGGTCCGACTTCCCGGCGGGTTCGTTGTGTCTGTCCGCCGGTTCTGTTATTTCATACGTAAGTCTACGTCAGGGAATTCAAAAAATTCCACCAAAATCCGGAGAATCGCTACGAAATTTTTGCTGATATGAATGGCACAAAAATGGATCAGATCGAAAAAAAGTGGGAATTCTGGATCGATGTAGGCGGCACCTTCACAGACTGTATTGCCCGCTCTCCCCGAAATGAGTTCATCCCCTTTAAGACTCTTAGTTCGGGTATCACGAAAGGTCGTATACAGGAAATCCCTGATCCCACGATCATTATCGATCCTTCCCGGCAGGGTAATCCGGCAGACTTCTGGCAGGAATACCAGATCGTATTTCTGAATGAAGCGGGACAGCCCGTGCATTCGGCACAAGTAACTTCCTTTGACACCACCACCGGTTCCCTGCAATTCACCCCCGGCCTGCCTGAGTCTGTTTCTGTCTCTTCCGGTTATGAACTTTCATCCGGTGAAGAAGCACCGGTTCTCGCTATCCGCTGGATCCTCGGCCTCAAGAAATCCGAACCAATTTCCAATGTCATTGTGAAACTCGGCACGACACGCGGCACCAATGCTCTGCTCACCCGTAACGGTGCCCGCACCGCCTTCATTACCACCAAAGGCTTCGCAGATGTGCTCCTGATTGGGAACCAGGATCGCCCCCGACTATTCGATCTTGTGATCCAGAAACCGGAGCCCCTGTTCGAAAGCACGGTCGAAATCAATGAGCGAATCGACTCTGAGGGGAATGTTCTCCAGCCCCCTGACCCGCAAATCATCCGCCAGCAGTTAGCAGAACTCAAAGCGACCGGTGTCGAATCTCTGGCGATCTGCCTGCTGCATTCTTTTGCCAACCTGGAGCATGAAGAACTCGTCGCCCGACTCGCAGAAGAAGCAGGCTTTGATGAAATCAGTGTTTCCAGCCGACTTTCGCCACTGATCAAAATTGTCTCCCGCGGTGACACGACAGTCATGGACGCCTATCTGAATCCGATCCTCAAGGACTACATCAAGAAGCTCCGCACTCCTCTGGAAAATTGCGAACTTAAACTGATGACCTCCGCCGGCGGTCTGGTTGACGCTTCGCATTTCGTTGGTAAGGACAGTATCCTCTCGGGCCCCGCTGGAGGTGTGATTGGTTATTCCCGCGTCGCGGAGATTGCCGGTTTCCCCCGTTCTATCGGCTTCGATATGGGAGGCACCAGCACCGATGTCTCCCGCTTTGA
Source organism: Gimesia chilikensis (assembly GCF_008329715.1). GTDB lineage: Bacteria > Planctomycetota > Planctomycetia > Planctomycetales > Planctomycetaceae > Gimesia > Gimesia chilikensis. The sequence continues at coordinate 153,658 of NZ_VTSR01000009.1, forward strand.
TGGCGTTTATGAGCGGGAATTCGAAACCCGTAAAGCAGGTGTGCGGATTGTTGCCCCGATGCTGAGTATCGAAACTGTCGCAGCCGGTGGGGGAAGTATCTGCGGATTTGATGGCATCAAGCTGCACGTCGGTCCCGCCAGCGCAGGCGCGGATCCAGGCCCTGCCTGCTATGGACGAGGCGGCCCGCTGACAGTGACTGACCTGAATCTGTTCCTCGGAAAGATTCTCCCGAGCCGATTCCCGTTTGCTCTCGATCATGGTGCGGTCGAACAGCGTCTGACGACGATCTGCGAGGAAATCGCTGCCTCCCCGATGGGCAAAGCATACACTCCCCTCGAACTGGCTGAGGGGTTCCTGCAGATCGCGAATGCCAACATGGTACGTGCGATCCGCAACATTTCCGTAGCCCGTGGTTACGATCCTGCTGACTACGTGCTGGTCAGTTTTGGCGGCGCCGGTTCTCAACACACGTGTGCCATCGCCCGTTCGCTGGGAATCCATGAAGTACTGATCCATCCTTATTCCGGTATCCTCAGTGCCTTTGGTATCGGCCAGGCCGATGTACGCCGTTTTGGTCAGCAGTCGGTTCTTGAGACCTGGTCAGATGAATTACAGCAGGAACTGCAGAACCGTTTTTCAGCACTCGACCAGAGCGTTTACGGTGAAGTCCGCGCGGAAGGCATCCCTCCGGAACGAATCAAAGCCCCCGAGCATTCCCTTGAGATGCGTTACCTGGGCACCGACGCCACGATTCAAGTTCGTTGCCAGCAGGGACTGGATGAGCGCACGCAGTTCGAACAGGAACATCAGCGACTCTATGGCTACAAACACACGGCGCGCGACATTGAGGTCACTGCACTCCGTACGGAAATCGTCGGACTGATGGAAGAGCCCCATTTACCCGCCAGGGAGCCGGTCTCGCGTACCCCTCAACCTGTCGAAACGACAACAGCCTATTTTCAGGGACAGGCTCAGGAGACCGCCGTTTATCTGCGGGAAAACCTGCAGCCCGGCGATCAGCTCGCAGGCCCTGCGATTATCTGTGAAGCGATCTCGACGGTGATTATCGATCCCGGCTTCACCGCAGAGATTCTGTCTCGTGGAGAAACGTTGATGCGGGAGACCTCACCGCAGTCAGGCGGCCATGCGGATATCAGCACCGAAGCCGATCCGGTCATGCTGGAAATCTTCAACAACCTGTTCGCGTCCATTGCCGAGCAGATGGGAATCACTCTGCAGAAAACATCGATTTCCACCAACGTCAAAGAGAGACTGGACTTCAGTTGTGCGGTCTTCTCCGCAACGGGAGACCTCGTCGTAAATGCGCCACATATCCCCGTTCACCTGGGTGCCATGAGTGAAACGGTAAAGCGGATCATCGCCGATAATCCGGACCTGGGACCGGGAGATGTGTTCGTGACCAACGATCCGTATCGAGGCGGCTCCCATCTGCCCGACGTAACGGTAATCACTCCCGTGCATCATCCGGAAAGCGGAGAACTGGTATTTTTTACTGCCAGCCGCGCACATCATGCAGAGATTGGTGGAATTGTCCCCGGAAGTATGCCCCCCTTCTCTAAGACTCTGGCCGATGAAGGTGTATTGATTCGAAACTTCAAACTGGTCGACCATGGCACCTCCCGTGAAGCGGAACTCCGCGATCTATTACTTTCTGGCGAACATCCTTCACGTTCGGTAGCTGACAACCTGTCGGATGTCTCCGCGCAGGTTGCGGCGAATAATTGTGGTGTCACTTTGCTGAATGATCTTGTGCATCGCTATTCACTGCCGGTCGTCCAGGCTTACATGAAACACATTCAGCAGGCAGCCACCGAAAAGATGCAGCTCGCACTCGCCGCGATTGAAGACGGCGACTATTCGTTTACCGATCATCTTGATAATGGGGCGCCGCTCTGTGTGAAAATCTCCATTCAGGGGAGTCGTGCCGTTGTCGATTTCACTGGCACCGGACCGGTGTTGGAGACCAACCTGAATGCGAATCGCGCCATTGTGAACGCGGCAGTGCTCTATGTCTTTCGCTGCCTGATCCAGGAAGACATTCCGCTCAATAGCGGCGTACTGGCTCCGGTCGAAATCATACTTCCTGAATGCTTCCTGAATCCTCCAGAACGGGATTCTCCCGCCGAATGTGCCGCGATGGTGGGAGGCAACGTCGAAACATCCCAGCGAACCGTCGATACCCTGCTCGGAGCGCTGGGCAAAGCTGCTGCCAGCCAGGGAACGATGAATAATCTCACTTTCGGCGATGAGACATTCGGCTACTACGAAACCATCTGTGGTGGTAGTGGCGCAACCGCAGACAGCGCTGGTACTGACGCCGTCCACACGCATATGACCAATACCCGACTGACCGATGCCGAGATTATCGAACGCCGCTACCCGGTCAGGCTGCATGAATTCTCGATCCGCACTGGATCTGGAGGGGCAGGTCAATACCCGGGAGGAGCCGGCATCGTTCGACGGATCGAATTCCTCAAACCGCTGCGAATCTCACTGCTGTCTGAACGACGGGGCGATTACGCTCCCTTCGGCCTGGATGGAGGAGAACCGGGACAGATCGGCGAGAACCTGCTGCAGAAAGCAGGCACGACGACCGAGGAATCGCTGGGAGGGAAACTCTCCATTTCTGTAGATGCGGGCGATACACTGACCATCAAAACGCCAGGTGGCGGTGGCTACGGGACACCCGGTAACACACCAGCAAAGTGAACAACAGTTTGTTCACCGTTGCCATAAATTAGCTGCTGCTAATTGGGTTCTCTCATTTAATATTCGTGAGTTCTGCTTTGTGATTTCGCCCTGCAGTCGGTAAGGTAGCGCTATACCCAATTGAAACGTATCACTCACTATTTATAGAACAAAACTAAGAAGGAAGAGTACCGTGTCTCAAAACCGTCGCGCCGAAGTTGATGCCGCGTTGGCTGATGTTGATTTCGACAAGTTTGATTACCAGGTCGTCTTTGAAACCACTAAGGGAACCATTCGCATGGACCTCTATCCCGATGTGGCTCCCGGGCACTGCAAGAACCTGATCGGACTGACAAAAATCGGATTCTATGACGGGATTATCTTCCACCGCGTTATTCCCGATTTCGTGATCCAGGTAGGCTGCCCCCAGGGAACAGGCACCGGTGGTCCGGGTTACACGATCGACGCGGAATTCAACAATATTCCCCACGAAACCGGCGTGCTCTCGATGGCCCGCACCAGTGACCCGAATTCCGCTGGTTCTCAGTTCTTCATCTGCCTGGGCCGCGTACCTCACCTGGACAACTCCTATACTGTCTTTGGTAGAACCAGCGACAAAGAGAGCGAAGCTGTCGTACTCGAAATCGGTAATGTCGAAACCGACCACGGCGATCGCCCGCTGGATGAAGTTAAAATCACGGGATCCGAAGTGATCGCCAAGGAAAAATAACCGCGATGAGCATTGATCGTGCTTCACTGTTAACCGGTGCGGCTGTGCGTGAAGCCTGCCGCACCGGTCAGTTCTCCGGGCAGACCTCGGGACTGGCTCCCGGGTTCGCCCAGGCGAATCTGGTGATTCTTCGTGAAGCCGAGGCAGCTCACTTTCGCGAGTTCTGTGCGAAAAACCCGAAACCCTGCCCTGTCCTGGAAGTGACGGAGGCCGGCAATCCCTGCCCGCGGCAGTCGACTCCCGACGCTGACCTCAGGACTGACCTGCCCCGCTACCGTGTCTGGGAATCGGGTGAACTGGTAGAAGAACCGACGAGCATCTCCCACCTCTGGCAAAACGACCTGGTGGCATTTCTCATTGGGTGCTCATTCACCTTCGAAGCAGAAATGATTCGTGCAGGGCTGCCTGTCAGACACATCGACCTGGGCGTTAACGTCCCCATGTATCGTACGAATGTGCCTTGTGAATCAGCGGGGATCTTTTCGGGTCCACTGGTTGTTTCCATGCGTCCCTTTCTCCCGGCCAATGCAATTCGCGCGATCCAGATTACCGGGCGTTTCCCGGCTGTCCATGGGGAACCTGTGCATCTGGGGTTTCCTGATCAGCTGGGAATTACCGATTTGAGCCAGCCCGATTTTGGAGATCCCGTTCCGGTCCATGAGGGAGAATTACCCGTCTTCTGGGCCTGTGGTGTAACGCCGCAAACGGTGTTGATGGAAGCGAAGCCGGAATTTGCGATCACGCACAGTCCCGGCTGCATGTTCGTTACTGACTGGAAAGACGAACAACTGGCCACGCGCTAAAACGCGGGATCAGGAGTGAGACTTCAGCTGTGATGCGGGCTCGTCTATTGTAGAGACTTCCGGCAGATGCAGTGAGCGGATGCGAAAGTTCTCCCACAGGAGTGAATACGCGAAGCAGGGTTCTCGCTCCAGCGTGTAAGCCACAGGCTGACTTTCCCAGAAGCTCATTAGATTACCCTGGGGAGGATTCGTATACAGTCTCTGCTTGCAGCGCGGGCAGACCGTCCCATGGGGAGTCGCCTGCGTCTCAGCGGACTGATGTTCCAGACAGATTGTCGTTGCGTGTTCGTTTCTCATAGCAGCTGGATTATACCGAGCCCGTCCGGGCACTCTCCAGTTTTTTCTTGAGCCGGCAATCAAGATTTTCAGGGAACCCGAACGGCCTCGCTTTCTCTTCTGGAAATTTGTCTGCTTGCCTGTTCCGATCAGCCACTACAGTCCTGAAAACCCGCCTGACCGTCATAACAGGCTATCGGTGGCGACCCATAGCAGGATGTGTGTCGGATTCCGGGAGTCAATCCCCTGAAATCATCGCATCCTGGTTTCCAGTTTGGTATAACAGGGGTTCAGAATCGAACCTGCTCAGGACCGCTGTTCCGTTTAGTTCAACACAGACTCTTGGTACACAACTCATGACAATTGATCTTTCCACTCAACTGAAGGGAGTGCTCCCTCCGGTCATTACACCACTGACGTCCGAACGCAGGCTGGATGCAGCGTCAGCAGAATCCGTCTACCGTTTCATGCTGAAGCAGGGCGCGCATGGACTGTTCCTGTTCGGCACTTCAGGTGAAGGCCCCCTGCTCTGCGAACCAGATCGGGAAGAGGCCACCGATATCGCGGTGAAAGCGGTGGACGGCAGCGTCCCCTTGCTGGTGGGCGTGATTGCCCCTGGAACCGAACAGATTATCGCACAGGCCAAGGTCGCCAAAGCGCAGGGTGCGGATGCAGTTGTTGTCTGCCCTCCTTATTACTATCCGGCGAGCCAGAAAGACATGCTCGTCCACTACCGCACAATTCGGGAAGCGGTCGACATTCCGATCTTTGCTTATGACATCCCTGTCATGACGAAAATAAAAATCGAACTCGACACCCTGATGACGCTCGGCAAAGAAGGCACGATCATCGGAGTCAAAGATTCCAGCGGTGATGCCGTCGGCTTTCATCGACTTGTTGCCAGCAAGCCTCCCGGAATGAAGCTCTTCACCGGAGCGGAGATGCTGGTCCATGCCGTCATGATGGCAGGAGCTGACGGCACTGTTCCCGGTCTGGCAAACGTAGGCCCAGAACTGTTCGTACAACTCTATGAAGCTGCTGCTGCAGGCAATCACCAGGAAGCGGTTCGTCTTCAGGAAGCCATCGTCAGATTGTTTGAAGTCTTCGTTTGCCCCGACGGAACCATGAATGTAGGCTACATCATAGGCTCGATGAAAACCGCACTGCGTCTCCGCGGCATCATTGAGAATGATACACTGTTTCATCCGTTCCCTGCCTGCACTCCCGAACTGATCGAGCGCACCGAAACAATTATGAAAGAAGTCGGCTGTCTCTGATGAAATCGACTCTGCCGAGTGCCTGCCATACCAACCTGAATGTGGAATGAATTGAATAAACCATGAGCGGTGTTTTAAACGAACGGGCGTGTCAGCTGACAGAACAGCTGCTGGCCAGGTCCGGCGAACTGAAAGTCTTTCCGCATGCCCTGGAGAACGGCGCCATTGTCGTCGATTGCGGCATAGAAACATCGGCGGGAATCCAGGCAGGCCTGCTCCTGGCAAGGATCTGTATGGCGGACCTGGGCGAAGTAAAACTGGTTCCCGGTGAACTCGACGGTCTGCCGCTCCCCTATCTACAGGTGCAGACTGATCATGCCGTCGAATCCTGCCTGCTCAGTCAGTACGCTGGCTGGAAAATTGATGTAGGTAAATTCTTCGCTATGGGCTCCGGTCCGATGCGAGCTGCTGCTGAAGTCGAAGATCTATACCGGATTCTTGCTTTTGGTGAGTCACCTGAGAAAACGGTAGGCGTTCTGGAATCCAATACACTGCCCGACATCAACGTGGTCGATAAAATTGCACAATCGACGGGCGTCGATCCGAAGAACATCATGCTTCTGGTTGCTCCCACCTCGAGCATCGCCGGTAACATTCAGGTGATTGCCCGCTCGGTAGAGACGGCTATGCATAAACTGTTTGAAATCAAGTTTGATGTGCATCGTGTCCAGGCGGGCTTCGGTACCGCACCACTGGCACCTGTCGCCAAAGATCACCTGACGGGTATCGGACGTACCAATGATGCGATTCTATATGGCAGTGCCGTCACACTCTGGGTGGTCGGCGACGACGAATCGCTGCAGGAGATCGGCCCTTCGCTCCCCTCCTGTTCGGCAGCCTGTTATGGCAAACCTTTTCTGGATGTCTTCGCTGAGGCCAACCATGACTTTTATGAAATCGACCCGAGTTTCTTCAGCCCTGCTGTCGTTACGTTGCAGAACCTCGAAACCGGTAATGTCTTTCGGTTCGGCGAGATGAATCCCGATTTGCTCAAGCAGAGCTTCGGACTCTGATACAGTCACCTGATTCCGATCCCGTTTAGCCAGGAACAAGTTTCGTGCGGATTGCCATTCTGGGAAATCAGGGAAGCTGGTACTGCCGTGAACTTCAGCAGGCTGCGGAAGCACGCGGGCATTTGTCCTGCACACTCGAATTCCACGATCTCGCAGCCTGGCTCCCTGGTCTTTCTGCAGAGCAGTTCAACAGCTATGACGCAGATGAGTGTCAGATTGATCTCAATCAGTTTGATGCCCTGATCATTCGCACGATGCCTCCCGGCTCGCTGGAACAGGTTATCTTTCGCATGGATCTGCTGGGGCGTCTGGAACAGGCAGGCGTAACCGTATTCAACACTCCCCGGGCCATAGAGTGCGCAGTCGATAAATATCTGACAACTTCCCGCCTGTCGGCATCAGGACTGCCTGTTCCTGCGACCGCTGTCTGTGAATCCTCAGCAGCGGCAATGCAGCGGTTCGAAGATCTGGGGGGAGACGTCGTCGTCAAACCGCTGTTTGGTTCTGAAGGACGTGGCATCTTCCGGATCAGCGATCCCGATCTTGCTTATCGCTCATTTCGCACGCTCGAGCGCACGCAGGCTGTCATCTATCTGCAGCGTTACATTCCCCACCCGGGCTACGACCTGCGAATTCTGATTCTCAATGGTTCCGTCGTTGGAGCAATCCGCAGACATAATCAGACTGATTTTCGAACCAATATTTCCCGCCAGGGACGAGCGGAAGCTTACTCGCCGACTGAGTTTGAAGTTCAACTGGCGTTGCGGGCCTGCGAACTGACCCAGGCCGAATTCGCGGGCGTTGATCTGTTGACTCCCGTCGATGAACCTGAGACCCGTTATCTGCTCGAAGTCAATGCGGTACCAGGCTGGAGAGGACTGCAATCAGTCACAAATGTGAATGTGGCTGCACTGGTGATTGAATATCTGGAACAGAAACGAAACAATGCAGGTGTAAGCCAGCCCTGATTTACGATTTAATATCTATAACAGCTAACAATAAAGATTCAAAACCATGGAACTCAATCCTCTGCTCGACGCATTACAGGCCCATCTCCCCGAGATCCTCCGCTGGTCCGGTGCGATCGCGAAGCGGCTGCGAAATTTCAATATCGCTGTCGAGAATAAATCATCGGGCAGCGCCCTCACTGACGCCCTGACTCTGGCTGATCTGACATTGCAGGAATTGATTGTCGCTGCCTTACGCGATCGCGATCCCATTTTTCGTGAGTGCCGCATCGAAGCCGAAGAGAAAACCGGCGACCTGAATCGCTTCTCAGAGGACTCTCCCTATGTACTCTCGATCGATCCGATTGATGGCACTAAACAGTATCGTGATAAAACAGCCAACGGTTACTGTGTCATGGTTCATCTGCGCGATAGTGAAACGGTCCATTATTCGCTGGTTTATATTCCGGAAACCGGAGAACAGGGCACCTGGGTAGAAGCAGTACACAAAAAAGTGATTTGTGGTCCAGATGACCTGAGCCGTCCCGCCCGGGAAGTACTGGATGCGATGCCTGGCATTGATCCTCAGACACGCCCCGATTCACCACGCATCTACCTGATCGGCTTCCAGGATAAAGATACATCGAATGCCCAACTGGTGACGGAAACCGGGCTGGAGGGAGTCCCACCGGATGAAATGCCGGGCAGTATCTATGACCACCTGGCAACTGGAGCCTTTGGCGGTTCGCTGATCCATACCCCGAATGTCTACGACTTTCCAGTCTCACTGCACATCGCCCGCATCCTGGGTGGCGATGCGGTGTGGGTACACAATGGCGAGCCGGTTAACTTTCACGAGCACTGGCTCGACGAACGGGCAGACATGCTGCGTCTGCCCGGTATCACGGCCTGTAGCGCCAATCCAGAGACGTTAAAAACACTCTGTGAGCTGGCAAAAGACTGGAGCCAGGTCCGTTATCAGGACTGAGTTGTCGTAGAAACGGCATCTGCTGAAAGTTCTTCAACTACTTCCAGCGGCTTAGTCGCTTCGACAATAATTCCGCCCAGCTTCAGGAACTGATGGATCGGTGTAAACCAGTGCTGCTCTTTCCAGGGCAGCCCCGTCTCTTCGAAGGCCTGCTGAAGCTCAATTCTATTATAGGTTTTGCACTTCCAGGTCGCGCTGTTGAGCATACCAGACAGACGATCTTCGGTGGCCATCAGAAACAGGCTGCCACCAGGCTGCAGAACACGGTGAATTTCTGACAGGCCATGGCGGGGATCCGTCAAGTATTCCAGCACCCAGCCACAGGTAACGCAATCAAAAGATTCATCCTGAAATGGCAGACAGGTCAAATCTGCTGAAAGATAATCCGGACGTGGACTCCCCATACGGTTGCGCGCCCGCTTCAGCATCTGATGGGAAAGGTCGCAGGCCACCAGTCTTGCATCGGGATGTGTTTCACGAAGTAAATGTCCCAAAATCTGGCCAGCCCCAGCACCAATATCCAGGATATTCCGAAACTCGGTCACATCGAAACGACGAGTTTTGAGAATCCGCCCTACCAGGGGATCATGCAGTGACAGCTTACTGGCCAGATAGAGCACTGCTCCTGCCGGACCGTCATATAATTTCCGAGCGGTCGACTGAAACTGGTTCTGATCCAGTTCGGACGCGCCGCGAAATTCGATCAGTGAGCGAATCGATTGTTTGAGGCGTTGCCGCTTTGGATTATTTTTTTGGGGAGAACTTAATGGAGCCATAGTGCACTGTGCTTGTGAAACCGGAAGGAATGCTATTTAGAGCAGATGCAGGACTGAAACAGTCCCCCATCCTAACAAGGGGCCCTGGTCAACGCGTCAGGTATTCCTGATTTCTTAAAAATCACGTAAGAACACTTTTTACGCAAGCGTTATAAACTTCCTAATGATAATACCTTAAGAGAGTCAATTATTCCAGCAGCTTGATCAATCGAATTACGCCGGTTATGATCAAGTGCATTGGGACAGATTCAAATCAGTATTTCCTAAGCAGTTAGACCTGAATCGTGATTCGTCGCGGGATCGAAAATCTTACTTTTTTTGACCGTTGAATTGCGCCGCAAAACAATTTCTGCAGAAAATCTAAGGCTTAAATTGTTCAATGACCGAACGGATCAATTTAAAACAGACTGACGATATCCGTGATGTGATCCATCTGGCAGTCCAGTACCTGGCTAAAGGCGAATTAGTTGCATTTCCAACGGCAACTGCTTACGTGATTGCAGGACAGGCTTTGAGTCCGGATGGCATGCAAAAACTCAAACATCTTGCCGGGAATGAAGATCCGCTGGTGCTCTGTGTCAAAGATTTTGATGAAGCACAGGATTATCTCCCGGAAATGCCTCCGATTGCTCGCAAACTCTCAAAACGCTGCTGGCCCGGTCCGATCGTACTGGAACTCGATCGCCCCGGTCCTGACACGCTGTTCTCTGAGTTGCCTGGTGAAGTACAGCAGCAGATCTGCCCTGCAGAGCGTATCCGACTGCGTGCCCCGGCACATGAGATTATTTTTCAGACCATGCGGCTCTCTCCTTCACCACTGGTTCTACTGAATGAAGACGCTCGTTTTCAGACAGCAGACGCCGTGACGGAGGCGTTCGGAGACCAGATCGCTTTGGTTATTGATGATGGCCCATCCCGCTTCGGAGATCAGTCTACCCTGGTCTCCATCAAGGACAATCAATGGAGCATTCTCCAACCAGGCGTCGTCACAGATACAACACTGAAGCGACTTTCCAGTGAAATCTACCTGTTTGTCTGCACAGGAAACACCTGCCGCAGCCCGATGGCTGAAGGCCTGTTCCGAAAACTGCTCTCCGATAAACTGGGCTGTCAGGAAGATGAACTGTCGGACCGTGGCTATATTGTGGCCTCAGCAGGACTCGCAGCTGCAATGGGAGCCCCTCCCAGCCCCGAAGGCGTCTCGATTCTGGCTGAACAGGGCATTGATATTCAGGCTCATGAAAGTCAACCACTGACCGAACGCCTACTTGACCAGTCCGATCATCTTTATACGATGACACAAGGACATCGATCCGCGATTCTCGCGGAACGCCCCGATCTGGCAGAAACCGTCAGATTGCTCTCACCCAATGGGAAAGATATCTCAGACCCGATCGGTGGAGGCTATCAGTGCTACGTAGACTGTAAACAAGAAATAGAGAACTGTTTAAAGACGATTGTCACTCAACTCCATCTCCCTGAGTGAAAATTGAGCGAACCGGATTCCCCCCCCGCCTGAGTTCTCGTTTTTACGATAAAATATACCTAACATCAGCAAGTACTCGCTTGCTATAATAGATTAGTAATCATTAACCTTACCTTTATGAAGATACTGTTAACTCTGCACCCGCGAGCTCATTTCACGCACGGTGAATAGAGTTTCGGTCTGGCCAGCGAGTCTGTTAGCCAGGCGTTCTGAGCTCAGCAGCCTGCCATAATCCGATTGGGCTGCATGGAGCCTGTGCAGAGGGCTCTCTTTTTTAGATCATCCAAATATCAAAGAGTTTCGATGAAAATTGCAGTTGCCAGCGATCACCGGGGATTCTCCACTAAAGCCAAGATCCTCACACTCCTTAACCAGTTGGGGCATGTCGCTTACGATTACGGCCCGGAAGATGGCGAGTGCGTCGACTACCCTGACTATGCAGTGAAAGTGGCAAAAGCCATCGGCGACAAGTCCATAGATCGGGGAATTCTGATCTGTGGTACCGGCATGGGTATGTGCATCGTAGCCAACAAATTCCCCGGAGTCCGGGCAACACCATGCCACGACGACATCACAGCCCAAATGAGCCGCCTGCATAATGATTCCAATGTTCTATGCCTTTCAGCCGACCTGCTGGGAGACCGGCTCGTGAATCGCATGGTAGAAATCTGGCTCAAGGAAGAATTTGAGGGGGGACGGCACGCACGTCGACTGGAAAAACTCCATAAGGTCGAAGAAGAGACCATGCACCCTCACGAAGAAGCCTAAGCAGTGCAACGGACGGGGCTTTCACAGGTTCTGTTTGCGCCCATCGCCTGTGTCCATCCAACCTTCGGAATATCACCATCCTGCGGCAGGTTTCACCTGTGAAACTCTTCCGCGGCCTCTGCAAGATAGTCCTCAGTAGTCATAGAATTTCCCTCACTGAATCCTTTTCAAATGGATCAAATCTCTGTATCGTCAACAGAGAGATATCAGGGATTTTTTGACCTCTTTTTTCCAGATTTCCGCTGTTCAATCTCTGGGGAAAAGAACTTACACAGAGGGTTTTACGATCATGGATCAGGCCAATTTAAAATTTACTAAAACTCACGAATGGGTCGGCGTTGAAGGCGAACTGGCAACAGTAGGAATCACGGATTTCGCCGTCAATCAGTTAACCGACCTGGTCTATATTGACCTGCCAGCAGTCGGCTCAACCTGCGAAGCGGGAAAAGTTTTCGGCGAAGTCGAGAGCGTTAAAGCAGTCAGTGACCTCTACTCGCCCGTCAGTGGAGAAATTGCAGAAGTCAACGAATCACTGGTTGATGATCAGGCTCCGCTTTCTGACGATCCATTTGGCACCGGTTGGATTACTAAAATCAAAATGTCCAACCCGGCTGAGCTCGAACAATTCATGGACGCAGACGAATACAAAAAATTCTGCGAATCCGAAGCGCACTGAGAGTTGCTCCGCCACCGGCGAACTTCCTGCATTGCCACTGCGGCAGGCTGAAATAGACAGCCTGCCTGTCGGATCATGATTTCGTGGCAAATTGGAAAAAACAGATTACCAATATATCCAGCGCTACTATAAACCCTCGGGCTGAAGCTTCAGCCATCATCACCCTCTACATTTATGATTGAGTGAACCGTGTCTTATCTCTTCAACACACCAGAACAGCAGCAACAGATGCTGCAGACCATCGGCGTCGACTCACTGGAAGCCCTGTTCTCGACCATCCCCTCAGACCTGCGACTGGATCGCCCCCTGGATCTCCCCCCTGCTCTGACAGAAATGGAACTGCAGAAGCATTTCTCTAATCTGGCCAGTCAGAATGTCGGCCCCGGGGATCGCGTCTGCATGCTGGGCGGTGGAGCCTATGACCATTTTGTGCCGGCAGCCGTCGATGAAATTGCCCGTCGGGGTGAATTTTACACCGCTTACACTCCTTATCAGGCGGAAGCCAGTCAGGGAAGCCTGCAGACCTTCTTCGAATTCCAGTCTCTCATCTGCCAGCTCACTGGCATGGATGTTTCCAATGCGAGCCTGTATGAGGGGGGAACCTGTGTCAGTGAAGCCGCCTTCATGGCAATGCGGGTCACGAATCGACACAATCGGGTTGTCCTGCTCGGATCATTGCACCCGGAATATCGACAGGTCGTGGAAACCTATCTGAGACACCTCAACTGCGAAGTGGTGATCGTTCCCTGCAAAGACGGTTCTGTCGATCCTGCCGATGTCGACGCAGCCATGGATGATCAGACCGCTTGCCTGGTCATTCAACATCCCAACTTCTTCGGTACTCTGGAAGAAGCTGCTGAGCTGACCGAAATTGCACATCGTTATGGGGCACTCTCTGTAGTTTCCTACGATCCAATCAGCCTTGGAATCCTGAGTCGTCCTGGCGACTATGGAGCCGATATCGCGATTGCCGAAGGTCAGTCGCTGGGCACCCCTCTTCAATTTGGTGGCCCCTACCTGGGCCTGTTCTCCTGCAGTGAGAAATTCGTCCGCCGCATGCCTGGTCGCCTGATCGGCCAGACTGTCGACCGTAACGGTAAACGCTGCTATGTTTTGAATCTCCAGGCACGCGAGCAGCATATTCGTCGCGACAAAGCAACCAGTAACATCTGCAGTAACCAGGGGCTGATTGCAATCCGGGCTGCCGTCTATCTTTCCCTGCTGGGTAAACAGGGCATCCGGGAAGTCGCTGAACTTTCCTGCCAGAAAGCTCACTACGCAGCAGACCAACTCACGAGCGTTGAAGGCATTGAACTGCTCTTCCCAGAGCGTCCTTACTTCAAAGAGTTTGCCGTCAGTTGTTCCGAAGGAGCTGACTATCTGCTGCGAAAAGCGCGTCAGGCAGGCTTCGATCTGGGACCGGAGCTTTCCCGCTTTACCTTTGAAAATAATCCAGAAAGCTATCAGACAGCCGTACTGGTAGCGATCACAGAACAGCGCACCAGGGAAGAAATCGATCGCCTGGTGACTGCACTCAAGGCATAAACGCGACGCTCGACTCCGCGTTCACCGTTTCAATCGTCAAATATTTCGAAGCGATAACTACTACCATGCGAAACAAACTGGCCACTCAATCTTTATTTGCTCTCTCTCAGCCCGGACGTCGCGGTGCACAGTTTCCTGCTGCTGATGTTCCAGTCAAACCGCTTGAGGAGTTGATCCCCGCGCAGGCACTGGCCACCGAACCCACTGGGTTGCCTGAAGTCACCGAATCTGATGTGATTCGGCACTTTGTCAATCTCTCCACCTTAAACATGTGTGTGGACACTCACTTTTATCCGCTGGGCAGTTGTACGATGAAATACAACCCCAAGCGCCACGAACGGCTTTCCAGTCTGCCCGGCATCGTCGACCTGCATCCCTACCAGAATCAGGCTGACCTGCAGGGCATGCTCGGTCTGCTTTATGAAATGCAGGAAATGCTGGCAGAAATCTCAGGACTGCCAGCGGTTTCCCTGCAACCAGCCGCTGGTGCCCAGGGAGAATTCACTGCCCTGCTGACAGCAAAAGCCTACTTTGAGGACAAAGGGGAAAAACGAACCAAGGTTCTGTTCCCCAACAGTGCGCACGGCACCAACCCGGCCAGTGCCGCAATCGCAGGCTTTGACTGCGTCCAGCTGGCAAGCAGTAAAGAAGGACTGGTCGACCTGGAAGATCTGAAATCACATCTGGATGATCAGACCGCCGTTTTCATGGTCACCAACCCCAACACACTGGGACTGTTCGAGAAAGACATTAAACAGATCGCTCAGATGGTTCACGACGTAGGTGGCCTGGTCTACATTGATGGTGCCAACATGAACGCGATCCTGGGCTATACCCGTCCGGGTGACTTCGGCGGAGACATGATGCATTTCAATGTGCATAAAACCTTCACTGGTCCTCACGGAGCAGGTGGACCGGGTTCCGGCCCGATCGCCGTTCGTGATTTCCTGGCTGACTTCCTGCCCGGCCCCGTCATCAGCCATGATGCTTCCGCTGAGGAAGGGGAAGCATACCAGCTTGTTACACCACCCAAATCAATCGGCCGTGTTCGCTCCTTCTGCGGAAACATCGGCATTCTGGTACGGGGCTACTGCTATCTGCGCACACTGGGTGCAGCGGGGTTAAAAGCGGTTTCTGAAAATGCGGTCTTGAATGCGAACTACCTCAAGGCCCTGCTCAAAGACGTGCTGCCTGTTCCCAATGGGGATCTGTGTATGCACGAGTTCGTGGCCTCCGCATCGAAGAGCAAGGCAGCCAACGGCATCACAGCCATGGACATCGCCAAGCGGCTGCTCGATTTTGGATTCCATGCCCCGACGGTCTACTTCCCGCTGGTAGTGCCGGAAGCCATCATGGTTGAGCCGACCGAAACGGAATCCAAAGAAACTCTGGATGCCTTCGCTGAGACGATTGTTAAAATCCTCCAGGAAGATCCCGAGTTCCTGCATCAGGCTCCGCACTCTACAGACGTCAGTCGACCAGACGAAGTGGTTGCGGCGCGTAATCCAATTCTCCAATGCTGCGATTCAGAATAACAAAACGACTCACTTCCTATATTCCTGAATGAACTGCTTCCCGGCATGACAGCTTCTCATCTTCCAGATCACTGTCGAATGCTCAATGAACCAGCTCCCCAGCCGGGAAGCTGGAATATGGCTGTGGATGAATCCCTGCTGGAATCAGCCGTGTCAGACCAGGTCTGTTCGCTCCGCTGGTACCGCTGGGATCAGGCAACGATCTCCCTGGGTTACTTTCAGCAGAACGACAGCGAAGCCCAACAGGGGCCCTGGGAAGGACTCCCCCGCGTCCGCCGACTCTCTGGTGGTGGTGCGATTTTGCATCATCACGAACTGACTTACTCATTTACAGTACCCGCCAATCACCCTCTTGCGAAGTCGCCACCAGAGCTATATGTCGCCATTCACCAGCCTCTGATCGAAGTACTGGCGGCACACGGTCTGAATGTAGAATTCCGGGGAGTTTCCTTCCGTTCCGCCTCAGAACCCTTTCTCTGTTTTGGACGTGGAGATGAAAGGGATCTGGTCTACCAGGGTCAGAAAATACTGGGGAGTGCACAACGACGCCGGCGCGGAGCCATCGTTCAGCATGGCAGCCTGCTCCTGTTGACTTCAGAGTACGCTCCCGAATTTCCCGGTCTGTTGAATCTGGTTGAGCAACCCGGTCGCTATAGTGAAGAATTGCTCAACGCGCTCACCACAGACTTCTCACAGGCAATTTCGACAGCATTAAAATTACCTCTCCAGTCTGGAAACCTGACTGACGAAGAAACCCAGCGAGCCCGTACGCTGGAAAAAGAAAAATATTCACAAGACAGCTGGACCAGCCGCAAAAAACAGGTTTAGCAGTTGAGAATTCAGCAGTTACTAAAATCAAGCAAAATCGATACGTTATTAATAAATTATTTACGTGTTGGATGCAGGATTGATACTTGTTGACATACCGTCAAATCCCTGATAGCGTTACATATATAAAGCTCTTATTTTATTTTCTTTCAGCAGTTTAAAAATTGTGTGTTACGGAAAGAAGTAGTGGATCTTTGCTTACGATGAAGTGAGACAAACCACACAATGCGGGCCAAAAGGGCATTGTTATTTGCTCCTTCCATTTATTGACGAGAAGTTTTTCACTCATTTCTGTTTCTTGTTCATTTTCGATTCCTGTCTCCTTTCTTCTGTCAAAATGAAAACAAGTCACCTGAGTTAGAATGGTGCGTGTTATCGCCATTCCACAATCCAGAACATTAACACGTTCTGCGGGCACCCACGGAGTGAATGATTTATGTTACAGCTTTCTCTGAAAGTCATTGGCGGTCGCCATGATGGCAAACAGATTCCCATTAAGGGTAAAAAATTCCTCATTGGGCGTGAAGAAGATTGCCATTTACGACCTAACAGTGATATGGTCAGTCGTCACCATTGCGTCTTTACGGTCGATGAATACAGCGTACGCTTGCGAGATTTCGGCAGCACCAACGGAACACTGGTCAACGGAAAACGCATCAAAGGTGAAGTTCAACTGTCGCATGGAGACAAAATCCAGGTAGGCAAGCTGGACTTTGAAATTGTAATCTCACACAGTCCGGAAGCAAAAGAAGCTCCAGCGGGAGCAGCTCCGGGAAGTGATATCCTCACCGGCTCCGATACGGTCTTTGATATTCCCGTCCACAAAGAGGAAACCGAAGAGGCGAAAGCTGAGTCTGCAGAAAGTGAACCAGCACCTGCGGACGATGCACCGGATGCTCCCGGGGTCTATGAAGGGGACACCCAGATTCTGACTGCAGAGCAACAGCAACAGGCACAACAGGCCTATGACCAGGCCGCTCAGCAACAGGGTTACCCACAGCAACCTTACGGCTATCCCCCCCAGCAGATGCCTTATCCGTATCCGATGCCACCTCAGTATTACCCGCAGCAGGGGTATCCTCAACAACCCATGCCGGCGTACCCGCAACAATACCAGATGCCACCTCAGGGTTACCCCCAGCAACCGCCTCAACAGCCCCAGGACCAACAGGGAGAACAAGGGCGGTCAGGAGTTCCTGATCTCCCTCCAGTGACTCTGCCCAAACCTGAGGAAACCGGACTGAAAAACAAAGAGTAGAATGCTCTGAGTTTCAGCCAGAATGCATACAGAACAGAGATGAGATACTGAGTTCCAGTTCTCATCTCTATTTTTTTATAGGTATAGTGGCCTTAGTTTCCGCTTGAGAATACGCCATTCTGCAAGCTGCCCATTGCTTTTATGATTCCTGTTTGGGAAAATCATAATCATCAAGCAGGTTTATAAGACTATGCGAAACAGGTCGAAATCTAAAGGGAGATACTTTCAGTGAATGACTCAGCCAGTGCCAGCAATGATATCCAGCGTCGTTATCGTGAATTTCTCGATCTACTGCCGTTGACCCTGTCACTTGCAGGACTCCCTGCCAGTGATCACGGTAAATATTATACCGAAGAGCAGGTCGAGGCGCGCGCCTATACCATCAAACATGCTTTCAAGCAGGCTCGCATCCTCGCTCGGGAATGCATTCAGAAATAACTGATCTCCCGAATCAGATTCGCGCTGAGCAAGTATCAATAAAAAAGCCACACCAGGCAGGTGCGGCTTTTTTTACGTTCAACTAAAGCTTAGACAGTGGTGACACTGGCCTCTATTATGACAGGAGAGGTTACTCTGCTTTAGTCTTCAATTCGAAAGTAAATTCGTTTGGCCCGGACTCGCTGACTTCAGCTTCCAGTGTGGTCTTCTCATTATACTCCGCAGGCAGATACTGCTCCACGGCAGGTACTGCCGGCTCCCCGGGAGCGCCACCAGCGACGGTCTTTCCGGGAATCTCGCGTGTCGCGGTAATCACAACAGCTTTTTTGCCCGCAACTGTTTCAAATGAGAACGTCCCCTCTTCAATCTTGCCAGCACCACTGGTCGCTTTCCCCTCTGCATCGCGGAAAATAATATCCCCTTCTGCCAGAGGTTCTCCATCCACGGTTACTTTACCAGAGACCGGATAATTAGTCGGTCCTGACTCACCACCACCACATCCAGCAAGCACACCTGCAGTGCAGGCCAACATCAGATAATACGCAACTGTTTTCATTGACTCATTCCTGTAAGTTCTGCCCGCGCCGCACAATCTGTGTCGGGACGGGCAGATTTCATTTTGACTTGAAACGCTTAAAATTCTCCAATGACTTCATCGCCAGAACGGGTAGCCAGCGCTCGGAAAGTCCCCAGATCAATATTATTTGAGACAAAGCGAACTGCTCCGTCAGCCATTCCGACGTGCACTCCCCCCACGTGTTGACTGCGTGCATAGTTCCGTCGGTTCGACTGATTCGTTACACATGGTGCATTCACATCCGTGGTTGACTTACAAAGATAATTCTGATCGGGCACCTTGGTATTGGGTGTCTCATATGCAGTGAAAGTTACTTCGCCATGCGCCCCACCAATCCAGTAGCAGCCCGGGCATCCCCAGGAAAAACCGCTGGGGACTGCAACACGCTGCACACCTTCACTGAGCATCATCGTATTCGAGGTACCATCGGTCACATCACGGATCTTCGTTTTGGTCTCGTAACCAAACATCCCATTATCTGATCCAGTCGAAAGATTGCTTGACCCTCCGATACAGGCCATATAATTCCCGCCCCAACGAACGCCTGTATTTTCTGCAAACGCAGGTCCAATATCCGAAGGGCACATGAAGGCCGGCAAAGCAGTTCTTACAAAAGTCTGACTGCTCGAAATGTTATGCACATGATTACTGACACTGGCTGACAGATTCGCACAGTCCCCTTCGTACTGATTATACATCGGGGCCTGATCTACGTAAGGGAGAAGACGATGAAACCAGGTATCTCGCTGATGACAGGCCTGGGGGTACCAACCGTTTCCACCGCGATGTGCGTAGGGAAATACCGAATGAGCGCTTTCATAGTTGTGCAGTGCCAGGCTGATCTGCTTCACATTGTTCTTACATGTACTCCGTCGGGCTGCCTCACGAGCCTGCTGCACGGCTGGTAACAACAGTGCAATCAGAATGGCAATAATCGCGATGACCACCAGTAACTCAATCAACGTAAATCCACGCTTTCCGGGGAAGGTTCTCAAGTGCCTCATTTTGAACATCCTTAAAATACAGGTTAATAAAAACAACACATTTAATAATAAACAGTTAATTTAGAACATATTATTAAATGAAATATAATAAGTTTCGGGTGCTTATCGAAGGTTGTCAACTTTCAGATTTAAAGGTTTTTCAGATAGGGACTTAGGCCTCGCAAAAGCCCGCACATTCGACTATCTGAACAAACTCAAGCCAACAAGATCGATAAGTCTAGAATAGTAGCGTCTAAAGAATCAGGCACACACCACATGTATTCATATGACCCCTACTTCTGTTAGTAAGCTGCAATTCCTATTTCATTAGCCTGGCCCCCTGAAGAAAACCCGACCGAATTTTTAGCCTCCCCTGAAACTCCCGCAGTAGAAAACTGGTATAGTTAGTGAAATCGAATGAAGTTCTGATTCCGAATTCTGTTGTTGTGCAAGCTGAAACGGGATTTTTCCGTGAACGAAGAAGATGCGGCACTGGTCCAAAGTTGCCTGGAAGGTAATACGGCGGAGATGCGCGCGTTCGTAGCACGGTTTCAGAGTTCCATCTTTGGCTTGTGCTATCGGATGCTGGGGCATCGCCAGGACGCGGAGGACGTGGCTCAGGAAGTCTTCGTCCGCGCCTTTCGCAGTCTGCATCAGTGGGACCCTGCCAGGACTTTAAAGCCCTGGTTACTCACGATCGCTGCCAATCGTTGTCGGACGTTCCTCAGCCAACGGTCCCGTCGACCTGTCCCTGCTGAATTTGCATCGGAACTGGCCGTCAGTCAGTCGTCTGAAGAGCTGCAGGATCTGGGTGAAGAACTTCAAAACGCCATCAGTCAGTTGCGGGAAGATCACCGCACCTGCTTTATTCTGTTTCACCAGGAAAATTTGAGTTGTCAGGAGATTGGAGCAGTGCTGGAACGTCCGGAAGGGACGATTAAAACCTGGCTGCATCGATCCCGTCAGGAACTGGCATCTACCTTAAGACAACGTGGAATTGTACCAGAGGTCAGACATGAATCTCGTTGAATATCAATCGAAACTGGAATCCATGATCGAATCACAGTGCTTCGATCAACGTTCCCAGCTGGAAAAACAGTCCGCACTTTCCCCGGAACATCAGCGGCTCTGGGAAGATTTTCTCATCCTGGAACAGGCACTCCCCGCATGGGAACAGACCATGCCTGAGATTGATCTGGTTGATGCGGTGCTGGCCCAGTTGACTGACACATCGGATAATAGCGACCTGCCTTCTGTGACTACAGATAGAGTCGCCCGCCCTCATCGTCTTTCTACTCCCTGGATCTGGACCAGTCTAGCAGCCGCCGGTTTGCTATTGGCGATTGTGATTCCGTTTTTCACCAATCGATCAGAGAAGGAATCCGGCCTCCTGGTAGCTACCAGCCCTCCGACTCCCAAGCCTGCAGCTAAACAGCCCACCGCTCCGCACGATCTGAATCAGCTGCTGAAAAATGCAGGCGCTGCTTCGTGGGGACTTGCCCAAAGTACAGCCGGAGCGATGTCGGAGGCTGTCACCCTGGTCCCGGTTTCACGGTCGGCCTCTCAGTCTGTAGATACACTTCCTTCTGAACCGAACTGGGTTGATGATATCAATTCAGAAATGCAACCCATTAAAGATCAGTTCAATCACGCCTGGAACTTTATTATTCATTCGGTCCCTGAGTCATCAACGAAAATCTGATACTTTTAACTCGCGCAGAGTCTCATCAGGAATACAGTTCATGAAACCAAATCCATCAGTCAATTGCAGACGCTTGACCACACTTCGGTTCGTGCCAGCCCTCATCCTGAGTCTACTCTGTTGTCTTTCCGCCCGTACAGCCTTCGCCTCCCGGCCGCTCAGTCAACTCGTCGATCAGAAAGCAGGGCTGTATCTCGAAGCCACACAGCTGGATCAACATATAAAGCAGTTCCTGCATTCCCAGCTCGCATCTCGCTTTCGTGAGACAGATGTCTTCCAGCACTGGCTTCGCAGCCAGGATGTGAAAAACCTGAAACAGGGCCTCACTCAGCTGGAAACATTGACTCAACGCCCGTTACTTCCCCTGCTCCGGGATCTGTTCGGAGAATCGGTTGGCCTGGCAGTATTTAATAATGGCCCGGATCAGAATCCCTCCATACTGCTACTAACCGATATTAAGGATCCTGCTGCAACCCGTGCTCTGTTTGCAGACTGGTTTCAAAAGACAGGCATTAAAGTGACGGAATCAACTCATCTTGATATTGCCTGCTTTACTGCCAGCCAACAGACGGCGGATGCCGAGAAGGCTTCTCCTGGGATCCATTATACGTTTCTGGAACAAACTCTGATTCTCTCTGAAAATGAGAACCTGCTCCACTCCAGCGTCGCACTCTTTGCCGCTTTGCAGGAAGGGAAACCTCTTAAGGAGCAGAACTGCCTCTACAATCTCAAGATGTACCAGCGAGCGCGTGCAGTGCTCGCCGATGATGTCACAGGTTCCGCCTTCCTGAACCCACGGGCCTGGGATGAATTTATCAAACCTCCGCGTAATGAAGTCGAACAGGGAATTGTCAACTGGTGGCAGAAAACCGGTGCACTGATCGCAGGTCTGCATCTAAAAAATACTCTCGCACTGGAGACCGTGATTCTATTCAATTCCGAAGTGATCGATCTGCCGCTGCTCAATATTCTGCAGACTTCAGCCAGCACTCCGGATCCCTACACGCTGATTCCACAGAAGGCCCTGGCGGTGATGGCTGGCCAGCTGAATCTACAGTTGTTGACGCAAAAGTTTGTCGATTTCTATGCCCAGAAACACCCGGAAAAGTGGAAAAAAATTCATGCGGCCAGTGTTGGCCTGCTGGGTGGGCTGGATCCGATCACTGACATTGCCAGTGCCCTGGGACCTAACGTCCTGTTTTATTCGGTTCCCCGCCAGCAACTGTCCTTCGATGCGATCTCATTCGACGGTCTGATCGCCATGCAACTCTCTCCTCCTGAGAATGCATCATCCTCATCAGAAAAATCCAGTTATCATCTGGCTCTCGAAAATGTAGCCCACTTCCTGATGAACAGCGTGCTTGTTCAGCACAATACGGATGCGAAGCACAAGGATGAACCAGCGATCCTCAATGTGGAAGATCATAATTTATATCATCTACGCTGGATCGACCACCTGGGACCTTACCAGCCCGCTTACGGCATCAGTGATCAACAACTGGTCCTGGCCAGTTCCCCGGATCTCGTCCGTGAGTTTTTCACCTTGAAGTCCGAGGACAGTCTTGCAGCGCTGCCCCTGTTTCAATCCTGGAAGGAGACTTTTTTCCAGGAAGAGAAACAGCTTTGCTTCCTGAACATTTCTTCGATTCGCACTTTCATCGAACAGAATTCCGATTTTCTGGCAGAACAGCTCTCAAGACAGCAGGACAGTGATCTAGCCAAGGGAAAAAGCAAGCTGGCAGGGCTCAAAAGCCTGCTGGAGTCATTTGATGGAGTCTTTCTGGCGGCAGGACTGCAGAAAACACAGGTCCGGATCGTCATCGGTCTGGGATCACTCTCACCGACACGGTGAGCAATCTCAACTCTGTACACAATTCTGAACAAAGCACGACAGGAGCCGCCCGATAATCCTCATAATCGGGATGACTACTCAATCGGCACGGTCGATCATGCTTATCGGTGTTAATTATTTTAAACAAATCTCCCAATCCGGATTTTGGTGGGAATAATTGAGTAAGTTAGCTCCACTTTCCGACTCGGGCCAGAACTATTTCGGAATCGTGGAGAAATTCTTCCCCAAAGCATATGAACGGATTGTGTGAGAATGACTGGGAGTCCTTTTGTATCGGACTTGGTTCTCAACACTGGTGTATATGTGAAAGCCTCAGGTAATTGAACTCCCTCAAAGAAAGCTGAAATTGAATATGGTAAATCAACTTGATCCCCCCTCTGAACTGGTTGTTGACCGTCGTCGTGTTAATCGTAGAGCTTCCGGCAGCAAAGGTACCATTCATGAGAAGCATGGCGTTGTGGATCAGCGGAAAATCGAGCGTCGCCGCCAGATCGATCCAACCACCTGCGAACGCGACTACAGCGAACAGGAAATCGATTTCATGAAAGCCATGGATGATTACAAACGACGCAGCGGTCGGCAGTTCCCCACCTGGAGTGAAGTACTGGAAGTCCTCCACAGCATGGGCTATCGCAAGGTTGCTGAGCCAACAGATATTTCGCTCTGATCACAAATCAAATAAGGTCAAACCTGCAGGTGGGATGCGATTGATTCGCTTCCCACCTTTTTTATTGCGCGGCAGACTTACCGATGATTACCAACGTGAGATCGTCATACTGTTCGTGCTGACCGACAAACTGTTTCACGGCCTGTAGAATCTGGGGGCCTCGCTCAGCGGGACTCGCTGCCGACTCCAGTATCGCAGACTTGAGACGTTCGATTCCGAAGAGTTCTCGATCCTCATTCATCGCTTCCGTGACACCGTCGGTATACAGAATCAATTGTTCTCCCGGTTGCAGCACATGGGTCAAAGCCTCGTATTCGTAGTCATCCATCACACCCAGTGGAATACTTGGCTGATCGGCTGATAATTCGCGAAGAGTCCCATCAGCCTGCAGCAACAGTGGCTCCAGATGTCCTGCGTTGACGAAGGTCACCAGATCCCGGCTGAGCCTGATTTGCCCCAGGATAAACGTGATAAAGCGACCATCATGGGCCGCCTCATCAATATGATGATTGACACGATGCACTGCATCGGCAACATCTGGCACAAACTCCACAGTGCTGCGTACCGCACTGCAGACGCGGGACATTACCAGCGAAGCCGGGACCCCCTTACCGGCCACATCCCCCAATGCAAACCAGACGAGATCATCCTCGGTCTGGATCAGGTCGTAGTAGTCACCGCCGACAGCCCGTGCTGCTTCGTATGACACGAAGAATTCATAGCCGGGAACTTCGGGAATCTTGGCTGGCAGCAGTCCTTTCTGGACACGGGCCGCAATTTCCATTTCGTTATCGTAACGCTGCTTTTCTACATGCGAGATCATCAACCGGGCACTCTCGTAAGAGAGAGCCGTCTGGCTGGCAATGACCATCAGGAGTTCCAGATCGTCATTGGAAAACATCTGACCCGCCAGCTGAGTATCGAGGTTGATAATTCCAATCACACCCCCGTCTAATCCCAGCATTGGGGCACACAGGATCGAGCGAATCGTGAGTGTTGAAACAGATTCACTTTTTTCAAAGCGTTCATCATTCGCCGCATCGGCGGAAAGCACCCCGGTTTTATTATCGATGACCGTTTTGAGCACTGTGCGGCTGAGCTGCAGCGCTTCCTGATCGTCATCTCTGCGATGACGAACCGCTTTTGGCAGAAACCGTTGATTGTTTCTGTCATGCAGTAGAATACAGCCCCGATCCGCTGCCGGAAAAATATGAAACAACCCTTCAAGAACCCGTTCGGCCATCATATCCAGGTCAGAAGCTGTTGCGATGGTGCGACTGATTTCCAGGATCGCTTTCAACTTGATTTCCGGTTTGACCTGGTATTGATCAAAATCGTCATTCGAACCGCTGGACCGCAGAATCGTACTCTTATCGACTGCCGGGGGCTTCACGGAGACATTTTTCAATGAAGGAATCAAACCGTATGCAGTCAAGAGCCCCTCATGCTGCTCGGCTTCGTACTCGGCATCACTGGAGAATTCCAGCAGAAAGGGACCTATTGAAATCTGATCTCCGGAATGTAGCAGCACCGGATCATTGACGGGCTGATTGTTCACAAATGTGCCGTTACCACTCCCCAGATCTTCCAGTTCGAAGCGTTCCTCATCAAGCACGGAAATTCTCGCATGATAGCGCGAAACCGTATTTGACTTGAGACAGATATCACAATCCGGATGACGACCAAGCGTCATCTGCTCGCCCGTTATCTCCAGCCTGGACGAACTGCCGTTATTTTGCAAAAACAGACTGGCGGACATGATGAGGCCATAGACTGGGTGACTGGAAATTTCACTTTCAGGAAACACGCCCGAAAGTCATGATAGTAATATCGTCATTCTGGGGGCGACCATTCGCATGTCGGCGGACATCAGCCAGCAGTGCCTGCCCCAGTTCAGCAGCATTCTTTTCACGATTGGCCTTGATGAACTCCCGCATCCGGTCCAGGGTGTATAACTCCCCTTCCGGATTCATCGCTTCATCTACGCCGTCAGTAAACAGGACCACAATCTCGCCTGGTGCCAGATCCCGTTCGACCACTTCAAACGGAAAGCCTTCCATCACACCAATCGGGACGCCGATACTGTCTTCCGGAAACTCATCAATCGAACCATCCGGCTTCAAAATCATAGGTGACATATGCCCTGCGTTGACCAGCGAAATGTGATGCGTCTGGGGATCCAGAATTGCCAGCACGTAGGTCACAAAACGTCCCTCGACGGCACTGTCGCACATGTGGTCGTTAATGGCTTCCACCGCGGGTCCGACTTCATGCAGAAACCGCATTGTGTGCTGCACGCAGCTCGACATGCGAGCCATGATCATTGCCCCGGGAACCCCTTTACCGGCGACATCTCCGAAGGAGAGACCGATCTTTCCATCCGGCAGCTCGAAGATGTCATAATAGTCACCACCCACGGCCTGTGCGGAATGATAGGACGCGAAGAACTCATACCCGTCTACTTCCGGTACCGAACTGGGCAACAACCCCTGCTGTACCCCGCGAGCGATGTTCATCTCGTTGTCCTGCTTCTGTTTCTCCAGATAGGAGTTCATCAGCCGGGCACCTTCATAAGAAAGAGCCGCCTGGCCTGCAACGGACATCAGCAGGTCCAGGTCTTCTTCCTGAAACTGCTGCAGCGGGTTCTGTGTATCAATGTTGATAATCCCGATCGGCTCTTCCGACAGTCCCAGCATCGGTACACACATCATGGAGCGGATCGACAGATTCGAAATAGACTCACTGGCGTCAAACTGGGAATCACTGGCAGCATCGGCCGACAGGATGCCTGTTTTCTCCTCGAGCACTTTATTGACAATCGTCCGACTCAGCTTGACGGTTGCATCTTCGCCCTCGCGACGATGCTTGAACGCACGGGGAACCATCTCTCCTGATTCTTCATCCTTGAGCAGGATACAGCCACGATCGGCAGCGGGGAAGATATGAAACAGAGTGGTCAGGATCTGCGGCAGCAGTTTTTCCAGATCGACGGTTCCTGCCAGACTGCGACTGATCTCAATGACCGCCTTCAGCTTGGCCTCGGGACGCACATCGAGCCCCCCGAATCCGCCGACTCCGGATACCGCCCCCATAATGGTGGCGCCGGCACCCCCGTCTTCATCAGTAGCAAAACCGATATCAAAGCCGCTGTCGACCTGCATCATGGCCGAGGACTTTTTTGCGCCCGCTTTGTTATCTGATTCGAAGCGGAATAGAATCGGACCGACTTTCAGACGATCTTCGTGTGCCAGCAGGGTCCTTCCGTCAATCTTTTTACCGTTAACGAAAGTCCCGTTTCCACTGCCCAGGTCTTCAACGAAAAACTGATCGCCATCACCGACAACCTGAGCATGTCGACGGGAAACCATATTGGAATCAAGCTGGATCTGGCAGTCAGGATGCCTGCCAATCACCATCTCATCACCCGAAAGGGAATAAGAGACCGCCTGGCCCGCCTGTAGCATGACTAGAGTCGCCATAAATGAAGCCCTTGTGATGAAACGATAAATGATATGATAAAAAAGGGATATGATCCCTATTTTAAAATGATCCAGCCCTCGATGCAATCACCGTCTGATTCCCTACTGGCCGATTAACGACCAAAAATGGTCTCGACGTTACCTCTCAGAACCAGTTTTCCGAGTTCGATGGCCCGCTCTTCTGACCAGCCGCGGCCGATCACAAAATCACTGGCCAGTACATTCGCGAGAACGCGGCGATACATGCGGAATTTGGGAAGTGCGAATTCCAGCTTGTACATATCGCTGTAATAGCCGATCTGCTTGGTTTTGGGAACGGCTTCCAGTCGGCTCTTACAGTCAAACGTAATGAACGCCGGTGTGTTTGAATACCACCAGTGTCCGTTGATGACTACGTTCGGGAAAATCCAGCTGTAGCTGACCAGTTCCTGGTTGCTGGTACTGGTCAGTACCGATACCGGGAATGTCACATTGGGGAATGCATTGAACAGTTCTTTGTACTGAATCAGTGAAGTCCGCTTGTCGTACAGATCCTGTCCCTGGTAAACGCCGGCTTCATAAACCCGGCGATTGACGCCGATCATCAGATCGAAAGGCAGGCTGTGGACGGCACAATATTCAGCAAGCGTCCAGAACACATACTGGCTGACCAGCTTCGATTCATCACAGCTCAGTTCATTACCTGCATACAGCAAGCGAACGACGGCATCCGCTTCTTCGGGCATGACTGCTGTCGGAGAGAAATCGGGAGGCAGTGAGATCGCACAGGCACGGGCGCCCCGAGATGTGAAATGTTCAAACAGTTTGGCGATTGCATCGCGGAGTGTGTGGGCGCAACCGATATCCAGGTTTGTGGCTTTTGCCAGGCGTTCGCGTGTTTCGCTTTTGCCTAAGTGGAACACCAGATCATCTGTCCGCAGACAGGGGATATACAGATTCGTATCGAAGCCCTCTAACGGATCGTCGAAATCGTTCGTCAGGAAGACCTGCTCAAGACCACTTTGCTTGAGAACCTGCTGTTCCCAGTCCGGCTGTGCCATCTTCTCAGCAGCAGTGTCGTATAGTTTTTCCCAGTTGGCTTCAGTGATTGCTTCTTCCTCAAAACCGAAGAATTCACTGCAGATGTCCATTAACCAGCTGAGCTGAATGGTATTGTCCAGATCCCCCAGTTGCTTGACCAGTCGACCGACTTTTTCTTTCGGATCCAGTCCGGGCTCTTCAATCTGCTCCTTGGGAAGTCCAGCTGAATGAGCCAGTTCAGTGTAATAATGATATCCCATGATATCGGCCAACGTAGTTGAGGCGGCTGCATGGGGATTAATATGGGTATGAGGGTCGATCAGAACGAGACTCTCTAATTCGGCGAAAATACGCTTGCTCAGTTGATCAGGCATGATGTAATAGTTCCTGCTGTTTCTAAAGATAATTCTAACCAGCTTGCGAATATACTCAGTCCGCTGAGACAGTGCAATCAGGCGGTGATTTCCGCCCCATCCCATCAACCAAATTGCATAAAAAAGGCGGTCCCACGATGAGAATCGCGGAACCGCCTGGAAAAAGCAGTAAATTCAGTCAGGCTGAGTATTATTTGCCGGCACTGGCCTGCTGTTCCTGAGGAACGGGAGGCGGATTAAAGCTGTGGAGCAGTTTACCCGTTTTAGCATCCCAGACCCGTAGTACGCCATCTTCACCACCGGCAATCGCAACCGTTTCATCCCGGCTGGATGCGACGCTGTAAACGTAATCAGTAGATCCGCTCAGGTTGCGGAAATTAGAGCCGTTAGTCGTCAGGTGCATCCGCACGGTCTTGTCTCCGCCACCGCTGATGATGTTGTCACCCAGTCCCATAAATGCGATTGAGGTGACCTGCTTGGAATAACCTGAAATCGTACGCTTCTGTTCGCCGGTCTCGATATTCCAGACTTTGATCACGTTATCTGCACCCGCACTCACGATTGTGGATTCATCCGCTTTCCAGGCCACGTCCAGCACATGGTGGGTATGACCTTCGAATGATTTCACGAATTTCCCGGATGCAACATCAAAGATTTTGACAAATTTGTCAGCAGCCCCAGTAAGCAACTGCTTTCCAGAACGGGAGAAGCGAATTCCCAAAACGGTATCACTATGAGCATCTCCCAGTTTTTTCACTACATTGCCGGAGGCAACATCAAACAGGATGACCTCACCACTTCGTGACGGATCTCCCCCACCGACGGCCAGCAGTTTGCCATCCGGGCTGAAATCCAGACAGAGTGCGCGATTGGAAATGGGGGAAGCGCCTACTTTGCTGGGATCTTTGGGATCGGCTCCCAGCTGAGCAATCAGAGACCAGACAGGTTGAATGCTCTGGATCAAAATGCTCTTATCGGCACTCCCGGAAGCGACAGTGGTCCGTGTTGTGTAAGCAACAGCAGAAATCGCTCCCGTGTGACCAGAGAGAGTATCCAGCTCTTTACCCGACTCGACACTCCACAGTCGAACCTGCTGGCTGTCATCGCCAGTGACGACCTGCTTCCCATCTTCAGAGAATGCGACAGACTTGATTGGCGTCAGCACAGCAGCCTGTTTTTTCGCTTCTTCGAGGGCAGCGTCGACTTTCTTGGCTGTTTCATCCAGAGCGGTCTTTTCATTAGTCCGTTCTGTCAGCTGACCTTTAATTTTGGTCAGAGTACTTTCAGCCACTTTGACCGAGCGTTCTGCAGAGGTAATCTTCTTTTCTGCTGCAGTAACCGCTTCAGCCTCTTTCTTGGCTGCAGCATCTGCATCAGCAACTTTTTTATCGGCTGCCTTGGTATCCAGCTTGGACTCAGCCAGTTTCTTCGCAGCAGCAACCGCGGCATCCGCTTTGGGCACAGCCTGTTTGGCTGTCTGGATTGCCTGTGTCACGGTCTTCTCATCGTTGGCCTTCTTCTGCTGAGCAGCTGTCAGCTTTTTCTGAACCGCATCGAAGTCTGCCTGAGCTTTTGCGACGGCGTCCTTCTTTTTCTGCTCGCCTTCTTTATCCGCTGGATCGGGTTTAATCGCATTAGCGGCATCCAGGGCTTTCTTCGCAGTATCGACTTCCTTCTGAACAGCGGCAATCGCCTGCTGATTCTGCTCATTAGTCGTTTTCAGTTTGGCTTCTGCATCAGCAACTGCTTTATCCGCAGCTGCCTTCTGTGCAGCGGCAGCCTTGACAGCGTCTTCGCCTTTCTTCTTATGATCAGCAATCAGCTTGGCCAGTTCATCCTGAGCCGCTTTCAATTTCATGGCAGCTTCATCGGATTTCTTTTTGGCTTCCGGAAGTGCTTTTTTCGCAGCATCCAGTTCTTCATTCCGTTTTTTCAACTCAGCTTCACGGTCCTTAACGTTCTTGTCTGCTGCCTTGACGGCGGCATCTGCCAGGGCCACTTGCTGTTTCGTAACGGTCTGTGTTTCGGTTGCCAGTACCAGTTGACGTTCCTTACTCAAGTCTCCACGGAACTCTTTCAGCATTTTGCCATCGCTCAACTGCCAGATTTTACCGGTACCGTTGACTGAGACAGAAACAAGGTTTTTCCCATCTGGACTGACATCAACATCAGTCACAGGAGCACCATGGCTGATTGAACGAATCTGCTTCTTACCAGCCAGATCCCAGACACGCACCGTACCGTCTTCACTACCAGAGACAAGTTGTGTACCAGCGGGCAGGACCAGTTTCACAGACGAGACAGGTTTTGCATGCCCTTTGAGTTCAAACAGGGGAGCCGGTGTTTCCGGTGCCTTCTCCCCTTCTTTGGGAGCAGGAATCGTCATAGGCCAGACGTAAATGCTGTTATTGGCACTACCGGCAATCACCTGTGAACCGTCTTTACTGACAGTCAGGGCGCTGATCACCGCAGGTGTTTTCATGGTAGAAATCTGTTTTCCATCGGCTGCATTCCAGACCCGCAGGCTCTGATCAGCCGAAGAGGTCACAACTTTAGAACGATCGGGAGTGAAAGCCAGTCCCTGAACGGCTCCTGTGTGCCCTTTGAGATCGACCAGCTTCGTTCCTTCAGGCAGTTCCCAGAGTGAAACTGTATTGTCAGCGGTAGCAACCGCCAGAACGCTGCGGTCCGCATTGAGAGCAATCCCGGTCACAGCAGCAGACAGATCCACTTTCTTGACCACATTCCCCAGTGATTTTTTCCAGAGTTTGACAACGCGATACCCACCTGAGGCGAGCAGGCTGCCATCGTTGTTAAATGCCAGTGAATGAACAAAGTCACGATGAGCGGCTCCCTGCGGATAGAAGGGTTTACCGTCTTTCTGCAGTTTCAATAGTGCCGGATCATTCAGGACGGCGACTTCACTACCAGCAGCCAGATCGTAAACGGCAATTCGGTTTGCCCGACCTACGGCTGCATAACGGGCCCAGGGTGAGAGTGCGGTACTGTAAATCGAGTTCAATCCCGGAGGCAGTGACTGCCAGGCAACACCGGCATCAGCCGACTTGCCGCTGGATTTTGCTCCTTCCAGAATCCACTGACGCAGAATCCAGACTTCTTTAGGAGTCAGTGCCTTGGCGCCAACCTTGTTCGGCAGCGGTGGCATGAAGCTCTCTTCGGTGCGGGAAGCAACCTGATAGAGGTAGCTGTCGTCCGGCTTACCGGGAACGACGGAAGCACCACTGTCGCCCCCTTTAATCAGGTCTTCAACGTTCTCCAGAACGAGAGAGCCCTCTTTTTTGGCAACGTTATGACAAGCGATGCAGTTTGCATCCAGAATGGGAAAGACATCCTTTTCAAAGCTGACAGGACGGCCTAAATCGACTTTTTCTGGTTTAATCGGCTTTTCTTCCGCCACTGCCACACTGGTGGCAACAAAGACTGCAGCCAACATCATACCTAAACTGGCAAACCGGTTCCGCATAACATGCCCCTCTGATATCACTGTTTCAACAGCTGTAAACAAACAACTGTCTGTATTGGAATCTCTATAAGTTTGGATTTCTTACTTGGTCACTTTCAGCTTAATGGGCGCGTCAACCAGTGCTTCTCCTGAGAAGTCAGCTTTAGCACGCACAACCATATTCGCCAGATCGCCTTCAGTGGCATCTGCAGCAGCCTTAATTGGAATGATAACTTCCGTTTTATCGGCTGGTATCTGCACAGTCTCTGCGGTGACCCCGGCTACTCCCGGTGGAAGAGGCAGGGTCAGTTCGACTGGTCCCTTAAAATCGTTGATACGCTTGATCGTTGCTTTGACATCGATGGAAGCTCCTTTCTTAAGAGCTCCCCCACCCGGCACATTCAGACTGAGTGTCACGGGTGCAGGCTGTACTCGAATGACAAGCGGTGTCGAAGGTGCGTAGACTTTAATTTTCTTAGGTGCGGCAGCCTTTTCGGCATCCGCCACCTTCTTATCAGCGGCTTTCTTCGCAGCATCAGCGGCTTTCACCTGTGCATCCGCGGTTTTGATTTCTTCATCGGCCTTGGCCTGCTCTGTCTTTTTCTGTTCTGCTGTTTTGTCAGAGGCCTTGGCGATTTCTTCCCGTTTTTTCTTCGCAGCAGCCAGAGCGGCTTGCGCGTCTTTCAGTTTCTTGTCTGCTTCGGCCTGCTCTTTTTTGGCTTCATCAACCTGAGCGGGATTCCGCCGATAAGAAACGTCGACTGTCGATTGCAGGTAGGTTGTATAAACCCCGGGTTTCGCATTTTCTTTGACGAATACCTGGAAGAGTTCGTCCTGCTTGCCTTTAGCAATCGTCTTGTTTTGCGTAGTGATATTGCTGTTCTTGGGAACCCCATTCCATGCCAGGGCGACAGCTTCATCAAAACCAGTCCGCTTCAGAACTTTGACGGGTACCAGGATCTGACGTCCCTGATTTGCTTTGACTTCAGCAACATCGGCAACCACCTGATAGGGGGCGACTTCATCAATCACGGACAGTACCAGTGAACGGGCAATGCGAGCTTCCGCACGAATATTGTTGGCCACGGGACGCAGAACTGTAGCAGCTCGAGCAACACGTTCCAGCTTTTTGGAATCAGCGGCAGTTGCAGTCCCCACGATTTCAATCGGTCCTGACCACGGCTTGGCAGATTCGTCTGCAGTAAGAATCATTTCCGCAGTATTATCTCCTGGACCAATCGTAGCTGCCTTGCAGGAGACTCCAGCAGGCAGTCCTTTCACTGAAAGCTCGATCGTCTCGTTGAACCCATCCTGCTTGAGCGCCATGATGTCGATCTTGAATGAATCTCCTTTGCGTAAGGTGATCCCGGCAGGAGAACCACCAGTATTGACTGCCTGGGGATACAGGGGTAACGCCGCCAGACGGAAGTCCGGCTTGGGTTCGCGAATGACTGCCCGATACACCATCCGGGGATGGCCGCGGGTCTCGAACTGCAGATCCCGCAAAGTGACGCGGTACTCCCCGTCTGCAGGTGCAGTAAACAGATAGTAAGGATCGTCTGTGCGAGTGTCGAACAGCTTGTCTCCCAGATCAGGAAAGACGCTGGTGGCTCCGACGTTTGCAATCCGCTTGAATGTCTCTTTGCCGTCTTTATCTTTGATTACCTGGTCAACGACAATCACCGGATCCATGACGATTCCGTTTCGCTGACCGAAGACTTCAATCGAATATTTCTGCTTTGCTTTTCCCTGAAACCGGAAGGCGTCTGTGTCATTCTTAGCTTCGAACTGACCGACAAATTCACCGGGCAGAGTGAGAGTTTCCTCTTTGGTCTGTTCATCCCGAATAATTTTGCCATCAGCAAAATAGATTGTCATGGGGTTAGAACTACCGGCGGGTGAATTCCAGACATACGAGAATCCATCGGCACTGACTTCATGTGGAAAGCCCTGTTCTCCCATTTCGAGAGTAGTGGCTTTCGCGGGCAGCGCGACGGATACCTGCACTTCCTGAAGTGGTTTATCATCAATACTCCAGTCTGAGAGTTTTCCGCCTGGCAGGTTATAACCATACAAAGTGAACTGCTCTGTGGCTCCCGGCGTACCTGAAGGAGGCATAATGAATTCGATGTGCGGTTTTTTATGAACTCCCAGACGATATATATACTGGGCTCCACCTGAGTAAGTCAGGTCGTGCACTTTCACCAGATAAGTTCCATCCTGAGTCAGAGTCAGGTTGATATAGGGATCGTGACGGAATGTATCACGTTCGCTGACCAGACGCCGCTGATCGGGCCCATAGACTTCCACAAGCGCCACCATGGGAGAATCAATGCGTGCTGCGCGACAGTTGACGGAAACCTTCTCTCCCTTTTTACCGGGAAAAGAAAAGTAATCGACATCGGTTGCACTTTGCAGAGTCGCGTTGATGACCGAATCCATGGCCATCGCCGTTGGTTGTGCCGGTGTATTATTGGGTTCGGCTTCTGCTTTTTCCGGAAGATCCCCTACGACAAATGATCGCGGGTTACTGATGCCGAAGAGTCCATGTGCCCGCACATCATAGACGCCTGCAGGTACATCGTTTCCGATCGTTACCAGAAAGGTATTGGCCACGGGAACCTTCTTCCCGTTACTGTCCTGAGTTTTAGTAACGGCTTTGATACCGGGATGACTGAACCAGAGACCGTCCAGTTCGTCCAGGTCCTTACCATCGGTCACCCGTACTTCAACGGTCTGGCCTTTCTGCCCTCCCGAGGGGAACAGTGCATAGATGGTTGTCTGAGGTAACTGTGCCTCTGCGGCGGGCGGATTGATTAAGGAAAACGTTCCAATCCCTGCAGCAAGAAAACAAACAAGCTTCGCAACTAAACGACGTCCGTCAAAAAATCGCGTATGCGTCATGATACTGCTACCAATTTTCTGGATGGAAGTTTCGGGAGGATATCAGGAGGGTGCCCAAACCAGCGGGAGTGGAGTCCGTTAGTCTGGGATTACTGAAGTTTATTCTAAAAAAGCTGACAGCCCCTGTCTAAACCTAAAATGGCTGCCAGCTTAAATTTCAGAGAGATTTATCAGAATTCCAATTTAGTGGTTAAACAGGAATTCTTTAGTGTTGATCAACGCCCAGATAATATCTTCGTAGGCGATCTGGGGTTTCTCTTTATGCCGAGCGATGTAGGACAGAGCAAATTTCATTTCTTCATCCTTGGGAGCACGGGCATAAACCCAGCGATACAGTTCATTGACCTTTTCTTCATCGGTACGTTTCGTATCCTTGGCGAGCATGGCAGCCCGACCGGAAGCGCCGGTGATTTTGTCCTGGACTTCCTTACTGTTCAGCAGGTGCAGACTCTGAGCCAGGTTGGCACTTTGAGAACGTTCGCACTCGCAGGCAGTATCTGCCTGTGGCTGACCGAACACCTTGAGGAAGTAAGGAGCAGATGTCGCATCGGTAATCTGGATTGCCTTTGTTTCAGCGGGCAGACCAGAGAATCGCTGCGAGGAGTTTGTTACCTGATGGAAGACGTCATACAGTACTTCTGCCGTGAGTCGTTTGGGGTAATAACGGGAGAAGTTCTGCTTGTCTTTCAGGTTATATTCGTTGGGCAGAGAACTGAGCTGGTAAGCATTGGAACGACAAATCTGACGTACCAGTTCTTTCAGGTCAAAACCACTCTCAACAAAGTGTTTGGCCAGACCATCCAGCAGTTCGGGGTTTGCAGGTGGGTTTGTGGCCCGCATATCATCTTCAGGCTCAACAATGCCGCGACCGAAGAAATGTTTCCAGTAGCGGTTTACCAGTGCTTTCGCGAAGAACGGATTGTCCGTTCGTGAAAGCCATTGTACCAGAGCGACACGGGGATCACGTTCCGGACTGATTTCCATGGGCTGCATTCCCAGCGCGGTTGGTTTCAGGCTTTCACCAGAACGGATATTCTTGGCGGTCGCAACCCCTTCTTTGTGGTAAACACGTTTGTCGCGGAATCCACGGGTTCCGATTGAACCGATGGTCGGATCTTTACTTCCCACCCGACTGAAGAAGGCAGCCAGACCATAGTAGTCATCCTGGCTCCATTTTTCGAAGGGATGGTGATGACAACGGGCACATTGAATTCGCAGACCCAGGAATAACTGGGCGGTATCTTCAACCTGCTCTTCAACGGTGTTTACTTCACGATACCAGACTACAGCCGGATTCTGACGGAACTCACCGGAAGCGGAGAGAATGTCACCGACGAATTCGTTGTACGGCTTGTTTTCGTAAAGGCTGTCCCAGATCCACTGATAGAAGGCGTTCGTACCAGCAATATCAACGGGCTGCAGTTTTTTATTCCGCAGAACCATATTCCACTTGTTGGCAAAGTAATCCGCGTAGGCAGGGCTGTCGATCAGTTTATCAATCAGCTTATCCCGCTTGGCAGGATCCTTGTCGGCCAGGAAGCTCTTGACTTCTTCTTCACTCGGAGTACCACCTGTGATATCGATATACACGCGACGCATGAAGGTCGCATCATCGGCAACTGGTGAAGGTGGAATCCCCAGTTCTTTCAGTTTACCAAAGACGGCTTCATCGATCAGATTCTTCTTTTCGGGAAGATTTGCGACTTCGATACCCAGAGGAATCGTAGCACGGAAGGTTGAGACCTGCCCCTGATAGCGTGCCATAATGGCGACTTCACCAGAGAGCTTCAATGTTTTGACCAGACCGGTTTTGTTGACTTCGGCCATTTCCGTATCGTTGGCTTCAAACAGAGCCATCCGGGTCACATCTTCTGTAGAACCATCTGAGTAGGTTGCGATGACGGAAATCTGCTGTTCCTCTTCCTGCCCCATGGTGCGGGTAGGAGGATAGCATTTGATTGAAGCAACGCTCCGGTCACTTTCATTCCCGTAAGGCATGCCCTGCTCAATCCAACGGTAGAGCAGTCGATATTCGTAAGAATCCTGCTTGATCAGCTTTCCACCACCATGAGGAGTCACACCTGTCCCCTTCATCAACAGCAGGCTTTCCGCTGGTGAAGTTGGAAACAGACGACGGCCACGGCCTTCTTTAACGAGGAACTCATAATCATCTTCAGGATAAAAACCGAGCAATGACAGTTTGAATCCATTCTGACCACTGGCCTTACCATGGCAGCCACCACTGTTACAGGTCAATTTGGTAAAGATGGGCACAACCTGGTTTTTGAAGTTGATGGCATCCGGAGTCGCGATGCCGCTGATAGCGACAGGAATCGAGGCAGTCTTGCCATCTTTGGATGTCGCGACCAGGCTGGTCTCGCCATCTTTCAGTGGAGTGAGATAGCCGTCAGTGGAAATCGTTGCCATTTCAGGGTTGGCAACCTTGAAGGTTACGTCACGAGTCACATCCAGCAGTTTGCCAGTCGGCAGCACGCCGGTCACGATGACCTGCTGACGTGAGTCCGGACCCCGCAGTTGCAGTTTTTCAAAACCACCTGCATGTGGACCGATCTGGAGTTCCTTGAAATCCACTTTTGCTTTTTCTGCGGTGGCAGCGCGAACTTCTGTAATGCCTGCTCCACTGGCAAGCAACAGGGCCAGCACGCCGCTGAGCATAAGGATCTGAGGGGTCCGAGAGCCTTGAATTCGGAAGTCCATACGTCAAACTCCTGTGTGACTGAGTTGTTCTTTGATGAGGTCTGTCGGCAATCCAGTTTGCGAGATCTCAGGCAGACGCTACTCTCAATTACGATTGATTATGGCAAACGCTTTGGTTGGTTTTGGTCAGGTAAGCTTTTGTAGGTAAGTTCACCAGACAGTCCTCACCATCTGGCTAATCGTTGTGGGCAGGAGCACTCTAATTTCTTAACAGAGTTTTCCTAATACTTCAATGTATCAAAGTTGATTGAATTGTCAACATTTTAAAACCGCTTCTCATATATTTACGAACATATGAACACACTCAAATCTGAAACAAGTCAAACTGAACCCTGACACAACTGGAAGCGTCATGACTGGTATAACCAGTTGAAATCTCCCGGGTGGCAGATCCAGACCAAAGTCTCCCCTCTTTAAAACAGGGGCGAAACTCCCGTTTTCAGTTTGAATCAAAGCGTTCTGACAAAAAGCGGATTTCTATGATTGCCAGTCAAACACTCTTCTATAGAATAAAGCTAGCATAAGATTTAACTGTCGGACCTTTCCGCAGGAGAATTTTTTAAGATTCCATATTTTTTCAATTACCGGCGGCATTGAAGCACTCCCATGTCTGATTCTCCTAAACAAGATTCCCCGCTTCCCAAAATCCAGCATGTCTTCAAGCAGTTGCAGGCAGGCAAACCGGTCATTGTGACGGACTCCAGCGAACGGGAAAACGAAGGAGATTTCATAGTCGCCGCTGAGGCAATTACCCCTCAAATCGTGCAGTTCCTGCTGCGATATGGGAGTGGTGAGCTTTGCGTTTCGCTGCCGGAAGAGGTTG
Source organism: Gimesia chilikensis (assembly GCF_008329715.1). Classification (GTDB taxonomy): domain Bacteria; phylum Planctomycetota; class Planctomycetia; order Planctomycetales; family Planctomycetaceae; genus Gimesia; species Gimesia chilikensis. The sequence continues at coordinate 192,274 of NZ_VTSR01000009.1, forward strand.
CAAACCGCTTACAGTTAAACCCGATTGTCGGCCCTGAAGAAAACACAGCCCCCAACCAGACCCAGTTTCTGATTCCCATCGACCACAAAGACAGTGGCACCGGGGTCAGTGCCGAGTGCCGTGCCATTACGATCAAGGCACTCAGCGATGAGAACGCCCAGGCCAGCGACTTTGTCCGTCCGGGGCACATTCACCCCCTGCTTGCCAAACAGGGCGGAATTCTTCGTCGAGCCGGTCATACCGAAGCCACCGGTGACCTTTTACAGATGGCAGGCATGAAACCGGTCGGTGTGCTGATTGAAATCCTGAGCCAAAAGGGCTTCGGCATGGCGGATGCTGAGGAACTCAAAGAGATTTCCGAAGAGTTTGACATCCCCATCATTTCTACCGCTGAGGTGATCCGACATCGCTACATCAGCGAAAAGCTGGTCCACCGCGAAGTCGAAGTTCCCATCAATACCAAGAATTACGGTACCGTCCAGGTTATTGGCTACTCGGTCGAGCATGAAGGTCAGCAACCTGTGGCGCTGGTCTGGGGGGACCTCTCATCCGTAGAAGCTCCTTTGGTTCGCATGCATTCTTCCTGCTTTACCGGCGACCTGCTGGATTCGCTCCGGTGTGACTGCGGCGACCAGCTGCACATGGCAATGGACGCAATCTGCCGCGAAAAAACCGGTGCTGTGGTCTATCTCCCACAGGAGGGCCGTGGCATCGGACTTATCCCCAAGCTGAAAGCCTACGTATTGCAGGATGAGGGCTATGACACCGTTGAAGCCAATATCCAGCTCGGCTTCAAGGCGGACAGCCGCGACTTCACCGTGGGTGTGCAGATCCTCAAAGATCTGGGACTGACCAAAGTCCGTCTGCTGACGAATAATCCCAAGAAGACCGATTCCGACGTCTATACCGGATTCAATCTGGAAGTGGTAGAGCAGGTGCCGATTGTAGCGCCACCACACAAAGATCGCGAATTCTACCTGCAGACCAAACGGGATAAGATGGGACACATCCTTCCCGCCAGTCCAGCTGACTAGTTTCCAGCCCCTTGGAATCGATCCGCTCTCAGAAATTCGATCGGGTGACTGGTTCTGCCTTCGGTCACCAGATCGGCCAGGATTTCGCCCATAACCGAGGCGAATTTAAATCCATGCCCTGAGAAACCTGCTGCATATACCAGCCGCTTGTTCCGAGGGTGCTGATCGATAATAAAGTGCCGGTCGGCAGAACGTGTATACATACAGACGGCGTGCCGCTCGGGTTCAGGACTCAGCCCTGACATCACTTCGCCCACAAAACGGCCTATTGAAGTGGAGTCCGACTCTAAAAGCTCTCGATTCACATTAGTCGGATCGGTCACCAGGTCTCCACCGGAATGCTCCGCCAGCTTTACTGTTTTACCATCCAGTGAAGGGAACCCATAAAACTCACCAAAGGGCATCTGGCAGAGGAAACCGCATCCCCCCTGATCCAAATTGTAAACCGGGTTTTGAACCGGATTCCAGAACAGGACCTTGCGGGCAACTTCCAGTGGAAGCTGCAGGTCCTTGAGACATTCACCAGCCCAGGCCCCCGCAGTGACAATCACGCCTTCGGCCACCCAGTGCTGATTCGCAGTCTGAATTTCGATTTCCGCTTCAGTCACAAGTAACGATTCAATTGGCTCGTGCAATACGATCTGCGCACCATGGTTGAGTGCACAATCCATGTGAGTCTGCACACAGTCTTCGACGTGCAGAAAACCCGCCTCGGGTTCAAAGGTAACTTCAAAGCCCTCTGGAAGCTGAAAGCCGGGGAAGCGCCTCCGTGCCTCGGCCGGCTCCAGTGTTTCCACCTGAACGCCGTGTCTCTCTTCCGCGAGATGCACTCCCTTAATGACATCGCCTTCAGGAGGACCGGCGACCATCAACCCACACAGATTCAACAGCGACTTTCCGGATTCCTGCTCGAGATCTTCCCACAGAGAATAAGCCCGCTGCAGCAGGGGGATGTAATCGGGATGCTCGAAATATGCTTTGCGAATGATACGCGTTTCGCCGTGCGAGCTGCCCCGGTCATGAGCGATACCAAACTGCTCAACTCCAAGCACCTTCAAGCCCCGACGCGCTAAATGATACAGGGCACTGCTCCCCATGCCCCCTAAGCCCAGCACCAGATAATCTACGTGAACGGGCATCGCGGAATCCGCCTTTTCTAATGTCAGTTCTGTGGTGAATGAGTTCTACAGCGCATTACAACCCTTCTAATTGATTATGATCACTCGAGATGCCAATCGTCAATCGCGATTGGCAGGGAGCGTCTGCCAGACAGCTGTTCTCTTTTTCCAGCGCGCAAAAAATTACCGGGTGTTCTTCAAATGACAGTCAACCTACCCCACATACACACTGACCATCAGATTGGAACACCCGGTAATTAATGACAACACAGAAAACCATCAGGATTCGATCATTTCCTGCCCACAAAGAGCTGCAGTCAACCGGAATCACTTGTCACTTCACGTTAACAACCCATCCAAGCCACTCCTGTTACTACAGTCCCCTGCTTCGTCGTACATCTCTTCCTCACCGCATCGCTACTACTCGCCAGAGCTGTCTTTACTCCTCGGAACACAACCACCCTGGTAAAAATCCCCCCCTGGGCGACGCCATGTCAGCAGCGATCTGTTCATGGATTAACAAACCAGACGGGCTGCCTCGACGACAGACAGCGTCCCCAGGGTATTGGACTCAGACAGGCCGTCGCTGTCCTGATGCTTTCCCAGGCTTTTGACAACCGGCTTGCTCTCAATCTCCAGTTCCTCGTCAAACAGTTCTGCCCGAACCACACGCATGTCGTCGGGTGCATCGATGCCGATTTTGATGGAACCTTTTCCCGTCCGAATCACTTTCACCAGGATGTCGTCACCAATTCGGATTCCTTCAGCCAACTTCCGTGTCAAAACCAGCATGATCATCACTCCTTACTTATTATTTAAACTGAATCTGGTTGTCATAGTTTGGTTTACCTGAGTCAAAGTCGACCTGTCCACAAGCGACTCATGTCTCATGCCATAAAGACAAATGCGATTCGCGTGCCAATCACAGAGATTCTTTTTTACATTTTCCGTAATACCCTTTCATATTGAGACTTAACACCTTTTCAACTCCTGCCGATCAGGAATACGATGGGGGCGATTTTCAAAAAAACTGTCCCCAATAGTACAATTTTCAATTCTCCAGAATCATTTTGGGGACACATTTTTCAATTTTTCCCGGTGCAGTAAATGATAAGTCAGCAGCATCGGTTGCATTCTCAGACCGGGCAAATATACTATTGGGTTCTTCAAATGGCCGAATCTATTCGTCTGCGGTCGCTTTACGTCAATTGAAATCAGCTCGAGCTGAATAATTTCAGAACCCACTAGATAGACAAAGAGTGTACAAATGGGTCAAAAGTGTGATGCCTGTGGCAAAACTCCCGTAATCGGTAATCGCGTTCGCCAGCGTGGTAAATATAAGTACCTGGGTGGTAACGGTCGTCAGACAACCGGTGTCTCGAAGCGCGTATTCCGTCCGAACCTGCAGAAAATCCGGGTTCAGGTTGGTGGCAGCGTACAGACGCAGCGGGTCTGCACTCAGTGCATCCGCTCTGGCAAAGTGACCAAAGCCGTCGCTCGTAAGCCATTCAGCCTGCCTGCCACCTAACAGGCCCTTCTGCTGAAAGCCACACACGATGAGCACGCAACTCACCCGTGAAGAAGTTGAAAAAGTGGCGAACCTTTCCCGCCTGAAGCTCTCCGAAACAGAGCTGGAGGCCTTGGGAACACAGATGGGGTCCGTCCTGAAATACATCGCCATGCTGGATGAGCTGGATACATCGTCTGTCGAGCCGATGGCGCATGCAATCGAGATCTCCAATGTCTTTCGGGAAGACGAGCTTCGCGAAAGCCTGCCCCGGGAACAGGCGCTGTCCAATGCTCCCCAGACCGATGGAAAGTATTTCCTCGTACCCGCGATCCTGTAATCGGCCGGCGGCTTGAACATTGAGTACATCAAAGCAATCATCTCCAGGCCCGACTTGCTGACAAGTCGGGCCTTTCCAACTTACAGGGAGACCGAACATCCCATGTCAATCACGTCAGCCACTGCCAGCGATCTGCTGGCAAAAATGAACGCGGGAGAACTCACGAGCGAAGCGATCACCGCCGCCTGCCTGGAAGCGATTTCCCAGCGCGATGGTGACATCAATGCATTCCTTTCGATCCAGCAGGAAGCCGCTTTGAATGCAGCTCGTGAAGTGGACCGCAAACGTCAGGCAGGTGAACCGCTGGGAAAACTGGCCGGAATCCCGGTCGCAGTTAAAGACAACATCTGCGCAAAGGGAAGCGCCACAACGTGTGCCAGCCGGATGCTGGAACAGTTTCAGCCACCCTATGATGCACACATCGTCGAGCAACTCAAAGCTGCCGACGCCATACTGATTGGCAAAACCAACCTCGATGAATTCGCCATGGGTTCTTCGACTGAAAACTCCGCTTTCAAAACGACCGCGAACCCCTGGAATACAGCCCACGCTGCCGGCGGATCCAGCGGTGGTTCTGCTGCTGCGGTTGCTGCCGGGTTCAGTCCTCTATCGCTGGGCAGCGACACCGGTGGTTCAATTCGTCAGCCAGCCAGCTTTTGTGGTGTCGTAGGATTGAAGCCAACATATGGCCGCGTCTCCCGTTATGGTCTGGTCGCATTCGCCAGCTCACTCGACCAGATCGGCCCCTTTTCACGAGACGTCACTGACGCTGCTCTGCTGCTGGAAGTGATTGCAGGAAAAGATCAGCGGGATACCACCAGCCTGGACTCCCCCGTCCCCGAGTACACGACAAACCTGGAACAGCCACTGGAAAACCTCAAAGTCGGCTACCTGGAAGATCAGCATGTCGAGGGCCTGAATAAAGAGGTCAAAGCAGCCACTCAGGCGGCCCTTGATGTTTATAAATCTCTGGGTGCGGAACTGATTCCGATTGAACTGCCACACGCGAAATACTGCGTTGCCACCTATTACATTATTGCCCCTTCAGAAGCATCTAGTAACCTCGCCCGATATGACGGGGTGCACTACGGGCGTCGCGCTGACCAGTTTGAAGACATGGTCGACATGTATGCCGCCAGCCGGGGTGAAGCATTTGGTGACGAAGTGAAACGTCGGATCATGCTGGGGACTTATGCCCTGTCATCAGGCTATTACGATGCCTATTACCTCAAGGCACTCAAAGTCAGACGCCTGATCCGCAATGACTTCGAACAGGCATTCCAGAATGTTGACATTATTGCCACACCGGTCACTCCCACTCCCGCCTTCAAGATTGGCGAACTGATCGATGATCCATTGGCGATGTATCTGGCCGACATTTTCACCACCAGTGCCAACCTGTCAGGAGTTCCCGGCATTTCTATTCCCGCAGGCATGAGCCAGGATCAGCTACCGATTGGACTGCAACTGCTCGCACCGCCGCTGGAAGAAGAACGGCTCCTGCGAGCTGCCCGCATGTTCGAACGGGAAACAGACTGGCACGAGCGACGACCAGCCTGATCCTCAACGAATCCTGGCAAACCAGACAATACGAAACTTGAATTTCTCAGACATTGATATAAAGGGTAGCGTGACATCATGGACTATACGGTGATCATCGGTCTTGAAGTCCACGTGCAGTTACAGACCAGAACCAAACTTTTCTGCGGTTGCTCCACTAAGTTCAACCCGGACCAGCCCAACACACAGACCTGCCCTGTCTGCCTGGGATTGCCCGGTGCACTGCCAGTGCTGAACCGTGAAGCGTTTCGCTTAGGCATGAAAACCGGCCTGGCCATCAACTGTGAAATCCCGTCCTTCACCAAATGGGACCGTAAACAGTACTATTATCCAGACCTGCCCAAAGCCTATCAGATCAGCCAGTACGATCTCCCCATGAGCCAGAATGGCTGGCTGGAAATCGAAATCGAGCCGGAAACGCGAGAAACGAAAAAAGTGGGCATCATCCGTGCCCACCTCGAAGAAGATGCCGGAAAAAACAGTCACGACGAATCAGGACGGGGCCAGGACAGTAAAGTCGACCTCAACCGGTGTGGCACTCCCCTGGTGGAGATCGTTTCCGAGCCCGATCTGCGCTCGGCACAGGAAGCACGCAAATACCTGGAAGAACTCAAACTGCTCCTGACATACATTGATGTCTCTGACTGCAATATGCAGGAAGGGAGCCTGCGCTGCGATGCCAACGTGAACCTGCACATCCACCAGGAAAACGGCGATGCGATCGCCACACCGATTGTCGAAATCAAAAACCTCAACAGCTTCCGAGGGGTCGAACAGGCGATTGAGTACGAAGTCAAACGCCAGTGGGAAGAATGGCAGAAAACCGGGCAGAGCATAAAAGACGTTCCCAAAGAAACTCGGGGCTGGGACGCAGACCGAGGGGTCACACTGGGTCAGCGCGGCAAAGAAGAAGCAGCCGACTATCGCTACTTCCCAGATCCCGATCTGGCCCCGGTTACGGTAACCGATGCAGAACGCGAAGAGGTCATGAACGAACTTTGTGAATGCCCCGCGAATCGCAGAAACCGCTTCGAAGCCGACTATGGGCTTTCTACCTACGACGCTGCAGTCATTATCGATCAGGGGATCGCTTTTGCAGACTACTTCGAGACGGTAGCTCAGGGATGCAGCAACGGCAAACAGGCTGCGAACTGGGTCACCCAGGATGTTCAGCGGGAATTAAACGAGCGGAGCTGTCAGATCGCCGACTTCCCCATCCGCCCTGAAGTGCTGGCAGCCTTACTCCAGAAAGTGGAAGCCAGTGAAATCACAATCAAAAGTGCCCGCACTGTATTTCAGGTTCTGCTGGAAGAAGACGCCGCAAGCGTTGAGCGAATTCAGGCTGTGATTGAGGAAAAAGGCCTGGGCCTGGTATCAGACACCGGAGAACTGGAAGCGATCGTCGAGGCAGTTGTTGCGAAAAACGAGAAAGCCGTCGCCGACTTCCAGAGCGGCAAACAGGCTGCGGTTGGGGCACTGATTGGCCAGGTAATGCGGGAAATCAAAGGAGCTGATGCAAAAGTTGTCAGAGAGCTCCTGATCAAGAAAATGAGCTGAGCACAGCTTTTTTCCAAACGAGCGGCGGCATCATTCAGACAGGCAACCGGAATGGCTGGCGAGCATTCAGCCATTCGTCGCATTATACATCGCGTCTAGAAAATCCCCAGTTCATCGCGGGCATCGTCAGTCATCAAGTCAGGAGACCAGGGCGGAGTCATTGTCAGCTGGATGGTTGCTTCATTCACGTCATCCACTCTCTCCAGCGCCATCTTGGCCTGCGTGATAATCTGCGGACCAGCAGGACAGGCAGGACTGGTTAACGTCATAGAAACGGTAACCTTGGACGGATCATCTTCCGACCGAAGAATTTCATAAACGAGTCCCAGATCCACGATATTGATGTTTAACTCGGGATCAATGACCTGTTTCAACGCTTCAACCAGCGCATCATCGCCTCCTACCCCTTTGAAAGCTGAGAATACCGGTAGCTGATTCTCTTCTTTCTTTTCTCCAGTCTCGTCTCTGGATTCATCGGACATGGTTCTGCTTCTCCTCTTGGAAGTGATGACGCCCTGTTTCGATCACTTTTTAAATTTACCTGATACCAAGCAGAACCTTATAAGTTTGCGAAGAAAACTCAGTAATTCTGCTTAATAATATGATTATTAGATTACAGCCTCTCAGAGGCATTAGTTCTTGCTTTAATTGAATACGACCTGAAAAAGCCCGATAAAACACGCACAAGAAGTCATTAGTTAGGTCTAGCAAAGATCTTACGATCTCTGACTTCTAGCTCAAATGTACGAACGGGCTTGGTGGCAGGCATACAGAGTGCTTTGCCGGTCTGCAAATCAAACCGAGCACCATGGCGGGGACAAACGATCGCCCCCTCTTCAATACACCCATCAGTTAATGGCTGACCATCATGAGTACATACATCTTCAATCGCGAAGTAGTGGTCACCCACACGAATCAGTAGCACGGGAGTATCCTCAACGAATACTTCCAGCCGGTCAGCATCCTGAAAATCGTCAATGGATGCGATTTCTTCAAAGTCGAGCATTTGTCTATTACTCTATTGTCTGTATCCAGTGAAAATTTACCGACCAAAACCCAATTTTTTGATAATCGCCTGATTCAGCGTCTCACGGACGGCTTCGACAGGGATTCGATCGAACACGGTCTGGAAAAAACCTTCCACGATCATATGCATGGCCTCATACTCGGACATGCCTCGTGACATACAATAGAAGATCTGCTCTTCATCAACGCGCCCGGCGGTCGCGCCATGTGTACAGCGTACATCGTCTGCCTCGATCTCCAGCCCTGGAATTGCGTCGGCTCGACATGTGGGGGAAAGCATCAGAGAATCGTTACGCTGATAGCCGTTCGTCTGCTGGCCTTCTTTTTCAACACGGATCATCCCTCGCCAGATGGCACGAGCCTGGTCGCGCAGTACCTGCTTATACAGCAGGTCAGAACGGGTCTCGGCTGCATTATGCGACTGTTGCGTGTAGAACGAATGGATCTGATTATCAGTCGAGAAGGTGACGCCATTGACTTCAGCTTCTGAGCCGCGGCCATCCAGGACGACATCCTGATGGATGTGAGCCAGCTTGGCACCGATTCCTCCGACGGTCCACTGCAGGAAGCCGTTATTTTCGACTCGTCCCGCCTGATGGGCAACATGCCACACCTTATGATTCCAATTCTGCAACTGGACGTATCGCAGGCGTGCCTCTTTGGCGAGAATTAGTTCAACGGCCCCCACATGCAGCCCGAGCAGATCATCGCTCACGGAAGCAGTTTCTTCCAACAGAGTTGCGGAAGCCCCCTCTTCCAAAATGACCAGCGTGTGACTCAGGTCAGCTGCCTTGTCAGCCTGGAGTGTGATCAGACTATGAAGTGGAGCGTCCACGATTACATTACGAGGCACATACAGAACGGTACCACCGGTCCAGAATGCGGCGTGCCATGCGGAAAAGCGATCACGCTGACTGTCAACGGCCCGGGTCATAAAGTAGGGCTGAATCAATTCGCCATGTTCGCGAACCACTGTCGCGAGGTCGCCAAAAATCACTCCTTTAGCCGCCAGTTCTTCCGACATTTCGCTGGAGATCAACTGCCCATCTGTGTGCTTCACATGACCAGCAAAATCAGCCTGTCCGGTGAGCAGTGTTTCCGTTTCCGGTGCAACTGACTGTTCAGTCTGTGCAGCACACAACTGAAAGCGGTCCGGACGCAGGGCACGTAAATCGACACGTCGCCACTCTTCCGGATCGAGTTCCGTTTCCAGAAGCTCGCGGTAACGCTGAAATGCCTGACGCCGGGATTCGGTAACCCAGGCTGGCTCGTCACGCGTGGCCAGAAATGCTTCAAATGCTGCTTCACCAAAACCGGCGGGAATTTCAGCAGACGTATTCACGGACGGAGTGCTCATTGTACTCTCTGTTTTACTTTCAATATCGGAATCAGTGCGAGTCAATTCGGCCAGGGGCCATGCTCACTGACAACCAGTTGATGACTTGAATAATGAAACTGAACTCCTGAGTCTTACCTCGGGAATTAACCAATCGAACCTTCCATCTGTAATTCAATCAGTCGGTTCATTTCGACTGCATATTCCATGGGCAATTCTTTAACGAGAGGCTCAATGAATCCAGTGACGATCATGGATGATGCTTCCGCCTCGGTTAAGCCGCGGCTCATGAGGTAGAACAGCTGTTCTTCACCAATCTTGGAAACGCTGGCTTCGTGCTCGATTGCCACGTCATTGTCTTCGATCTCAATGTAGGGGTATGTATCACTACGGCTTTCCGGATCCAGCAGCAGGGCATCGCAGACCACGTTGGATTTACAGCGATCCGCCTTAGGATCAACCTTCACCAGACCACGATAGCTGGAACGGCCGCCATCTTTGGAAATACTCTTGGAAATAATGCGGCTGGACGTATTTGGAGCACAGTGCACCATTTTCGCACCAGCGTCCTGATGCTGCCCCTTGCCGGCGAAGGCGATAGAGAGAGTTTCTCCACGGGCACCTTCCCCCATCAGATAGATGGCGGGATATTTCATGGTCAATTTAGAACCCAGGTTCCCGTCGACCCACTCCATCAGCGAATCTTCATAGGCAAATGCCCGCTTGGTCACCAGGTTATAGACGTTGTTCGACCAGTTCTGAATCGTGGTATAGCGGAAGCGTCCGCCTTTTTTCACGATGATTTCCACAACAGCAGAGTGCAGACTTTCCGAGCTGTAAGTCGGAGCAGTACAGCCTTCGACGTAGTGGCAGGAAGCCCCTTCATCGACGATTACCAGCGTCCGTTCAAACTGCCCCATGTTTTCCGAGTTAATGCGGAAGTAGGCCTGCAGAGGAAATTCGATATGAACTCCGGGTGGCACATACACGAATGAACCACCAGACCAGACAGCCGAATTCAAAGCAGCATACTTATTGTCGTCGGGTGGAATGATGGTGCCGAAATATTCTTTCAACAGCTCAGGATGATCACGCAGTGCCGAATCGGTGTCAGTGAAGATTACGCCCTGCTTCGCCAGGTCTTCCTGGAGACTTCCATATACGACTTCGGATTCGTACTGGGCTTTGACTCCCGAGAGGAATTTCTTTTCTGCTTCGGGAATTCCCAGGCGGTCGTAAGTTTTCCGGATGTCATCAGGTACTTCATCCCAGCTGCGCCCCTGTCCTTCTGAGGCGCGAACGAAATAGTGAATGTCCTGGTAATTCAATTCGGATAAATTTCCACCCCACTCGGGAGTCGGTTTCTGTTCGAAAATCTCAAATGACTTCAAACGAAATTCCCGCATCCAGGCCGGTTCGTTTTTCATCTCAGAAATCTGGGCGACGATTTCCGCATTCAAACCTTTTTTGCCGGTGAATACATATTTGTCGGTGGGATCATGAAACCCGTATTGGTATTCACCAATATCAACGCTTTCATTTTCCGAATTGGTATCCAACCTGGTTGCCATTTCAACATCTCCCACTTTGTATTAACGGATACATCTCTCAATGTTGAGGATGTTTAGTTTTAAACTCGATCGCTTTTTTATCTGCTACTAAAACACTGCCAGTCAACTACACAGGCTCAACGGTTTCAGATACTTCCTCTGCAGCTGCTTCGGGATGACGTTCGCGAATACTCTTATAGCCGTGTTCGTGAAGCTCAGCAGCCAGCCGGGCATCGCCGGTTTCCACAATCCGCCCCGCCAGCATCACATGTGTAAACTGCGGTTCGTTGAATTCCAGAAGCCGCTCATGGTGCGTAATGATCAAGACGCCCATCTCCGGACCGGAGAGTCGACTCAACCCTTCACTCACGACTTTCACCGCATCACTATCGAGACCACTGTCAGTTTCATCCAATACGGCGAACTTGGGCTTGAGTAGAGCCAGTTGCAGAATTTCCATCCGCTTCTTTTCACCACCCGAAAAACCCTCATTCAGGTATCTGCGAGCCATCTCGAGATCCATGCCCAGGTCGTTCATCTGCTCACGCAGTTCCTTACGGAACTCACGCATCGGAATCAGCTTTTCGCCTTCTTTCCGTTCCGGATCCCGAACATTAGACATCGCATGCCGCAGAAAGTCGGCGACTTTGACTCCTGGAATCACGACAGGATACTGAAACGCGAGAAACAGCCCGAGGCGAGCACGTTCATTCGGATCGAGTTCCGAAATATCCGTGCCATCGATTTCGATTTTACCCTGAGTGATTTCATAACTTGGATGGCCAGCCATTGCATAGGCCAGCGTGCTTTTACCGGAACCGTTGGGTCCCATCAAAGCATGAATCTCACCCTGATTGATTTCCAGGTTGACCCCCTTGAGGATCGGTGTGCCACTGACTGAGACATGCAGGTCGGTAATTTTCAACAAACTCATTTTTCGTAATTCATCCTGTCATTCAGAATTCGACTCGAATTCGGAAACCTCATAAAACGGAATTGTGTTCAATTAACTTGTCTGTGCTTCAAATTCACAGCAATGATGCCCGTCCAGACAGCATTCGGAGAGATGCATCTTGGTACCGAGCACGCGTTCGAAGACTCTTTGCTCCAGTTCACAAATCGAAGCGTCTGCACTGGCAATATCGTGGTAGGGACAGTTATGTTCCCGGAGGATTGGTAATGGACCGGTATGATCCAGTTCTACGACAAACCCGCGTTCTTCCAGAGCCTGCTTCAATTGCTCCATCCGCCCCTGCAGGGAAGGTGCATCCACATGTTTTCCATACTGCTGCACCAGTGCTGTCTGAATACGGGAAGCCAGGCGGCAGCGTAATTCTTCATTCTCGATCCCCTTGAGCTCATCCCAGAGGATGTTGGCCAGCTCAGCGTAGTTATCGCCCAACAGCCGCATGCCCAGACTGGTCACGGAATAGGTGTAATGGGGACGTCCTCGTCCCTCTTTCACCTGGGTGCGTGCAATCAGGTCTAATCCCTGTAAACGCACAAGCCGTTGACGGACTGCCGTTGCCGTCACGCCTTCCTGATCACAAATCTCTTGAATAGTGGCAGACTTGAGACGATTAAGCCCCAGCAGAAAGCTACGATCATTTTCATCAATTGAAACGCGCATTGGTCGTGCTCTCTTAAAGTGATAAGGGGTAACAGTTTCGAGAAAACTTATCAGGCTCGCCTACTTCGGATTATGCCGGAGGGTCAGCACCTGTTTAATTCGTTCTTTATAACAGCATCCTAGGCAGATTTATTATTTTTGACAACCAATATTGTCAAAATTGATCAATTGAGATCCAGTTTCAAAATCACCCGGGAATTCGCGCGTTTTTCCAGAATCGTCTTGGAACGTAAATCTATATTTGATAGTATCATACAACAATCAGGGTCGCCTGATTCGGAGTAGCGCTTTTCAGGACCACTCAAACCTGGTCCTATCATCAGACCCACTTTACTACCATCCTGAACTCATTTTCTCAAGAAATGCTGTAACACACCCCAGACTCTGTCGCTGGGAACTGTACCTGGAGACAGACAACGGATGAAATCGGAGTCAACCGCCGACCAATGTTACCTGCAAATGGGAACCGACTGAAAATGAAATACCAAAGGCTACCTGCCCCCGTTATCTTGCGCCCCCTGTTAATGACAGCTTTAATCCTGATCTTCTGTGGAGGGTTAGCCTCCCCAAGCCAGGCACAGGAGGACTCCCCCGCCGAGCAGCCAGCCAAAGCGGAACAGCAAACCGAATCGCTGGAAACCGCTTTGGAAAAAGCTGAAGCCGAGGAAGACAAACCTGCCACAGGTGGGTTTGCTTTGGTTGAACAAAAGGTGGATGAGCTATTCGGAAAGTTCAACGGTATTCTGGCGAAAATCATTTTTTATCCTGTCCCCATCACACCGACGCAAATCGAAAAGGGAACGGGAGTCCCGCTGGCAGTACTCTGGCTGGTGATCGGTGCCACATATTTCACATTACGAATGAACTTCATTAATATCCGCGCATTCAAGCACGCAATCCTGCTGGTCCTGGGGAAATATGATAACCCTGAAGACGAAGGCGAAGTCACTCACTTCCAGGCTTTAACCGCCGCCCTGTCTGCCACCGTGGGCCTGGGAAATATAGCCGGGGTGGCAGTGGCGATCAGTACGGGTGGCCCTGGTGCCATGTTCTGGATGATGCTCGCCGGCCTACTCGGCATGACTTCGAAATTCGCAGAATGTACTCTCGCCCAGATCTATCGACGCATCAATCCTGACGGTCGCGTGATGGGGGGGCCGATGTGCTACCTGTCTACCGGATTAACTCAACAGTTCCCCGGAAATGCCTTTTTAAAAGGCCTCGGAGGTTTCCTGTCCATCCTGTTTGCCGTCATGTGTATCGGCGGCTCACTGGCAGGGGGAAATGCCTTTCAGGTGAAACTATCTCTGGGTGCTGTAGCAGAGACCTTTCCCTTACTCAAAGAAAACAGCTGGGTGTACGGCCTGTTAATGGCGATCTTTGTCGGGATTGTGATTATCGGCGGCATTCGCAGCATTGCCCGAACCACGGAAAAAATCGTCCCTTTCATGTGCGGTATTTATGTGCTGGCTGGAATGGCGATCATTATCCTGAATATCCAGAAAGTTCCGGCGTCGTTTATGGCCATCATCGAAGGTGCCTTTAACCCGGATGCACTGTATGGCGGAATCATGGGCGTGCTGATCATCGGATTCCAGCGTGCGGCTTTCTCCAACGAGGCTGGCGTCGGGTCGGCAGCGATTGCTCACTCAGCCGCCAAAACCGAATATCCCGTCCGCGAGGGAATCGTAGCCTCTCTGGGCCCCTTCATCGACACCATCGTAATCTGCACAATGACCGCACTGGTTATTATCATCACAGGTGCTTATAACGATCCGCAATATGCAGACCTGATCGCGTCCAATGAAGGTGCTGCCCTGACAGCAGAAGCAATGGACTCACAGATCCCGTATTTTAAATATGTGCTCTCTGTCTCAGTGATTCTCTTTGCCTACTCAACAATGATCTCCTGGTCTTACTATGGAGAGCGATGCTGGGCGTTTCTGTTCGGCGACAGCCAGAAAGTATCCATGGCTTATCGAATTCTGTTCCTGGTATTCGTAGTCCTGGGTTCCATTGTCTCCGCGACCAACGTACTTGACTTCGGCGACCTGATGATCCTGGGCATGGCCTTTCCTAACATCCTGGGTGTGCTGCTGCTCTCTAACAGGGTCAAACAGGAACTGGATAAATACTGGAGCCGTTACAAGACTGGGGAATTCGATGAGCAGGCCAGTAATTGACCTGTCGTAAATCTCTAACAGTGCTGTTGCCCCTGACGTCGATTACATATAATTAAAACGGTCGTTTGTCTTCACTCTCTCCCATTCAGGAAAGCATGACATCATGAGCTACTTTCATGGCAAAAAAATTCTGGTTCCCATCGATTTCTCAGAAACCTCTCTGGAAGCCATCAAGAAAGCCATTGAAATTGCAGAAGACCCGGCACTGGTGACCGTCGTGCATGTGATGATCCCGCTGGACCTGGTTTCCCCAGGCGTGCTGTTCGGCGGACTGACCGATGAAAAACGAACTGATCACGTCAACAAACTGGCAAAAAAAGAATTCGCGAAACATCAGATTGAAGGTATCACCTTCGAAACCCTGATCGGAGACCCTGGTATTAAAATCGCTGACTACGCGAAAGAAAAGGGGATGGACCTGATTGTCATCCCCTCACACGGCTATACAGGCATCACCCGACTGGCACTGGGATCTGTAGCTGAGCGAGTCCTGCGACATGCCCCCTGCCCGACACTGGTCCTGAGACAACCAAAGTCCTGAGCTTCGCTTTTCAGGATTCGCCATTTTTCTTTGGCTTGGTGGGAGACTCCGGGGCCGGGGCGGGAGCCAGTTCTTCCACAACCAGATTACGAAAGTGAATTTCGGAACCTTCACTCTGCAGCGCGATGGCCCCTTTGCTGGGGTCGCAACCTGTGACCTCTCCCAGCTTGATGCCGTTGATCATCACCGAAATACTTCCGGAGCGACAGGTCAACACACACTTGTGCCATTTCCCGACAGGCAGATCCAGCGGAGTAGTCGGCGAAAGCTTGTTGGCAGATTTCGCACCACTTCCGGGAGTAGGAAACACGAAACCAGCTTCCGGTCGATGCAACTGTACCTGAAATGCTTTGGGCCAGACCTTATCAGGCTCTGCCGTGAAAAGCAGGATGCCACTATTGGCATTTGGATCACCCGGATACATCCACTCCATGCTGAACTGAAAATTTTCGTATGTCTTCTGGGTGCGAATGTAACCGTAAGGCTTCCCGGTACACGTTAAAACGCTGGGTTGATCCTGCCCGCCACTCACCACTTTCCAGGTCACATTCGGATCAGTTTCCTTCGATTCTTCACTGACGAATTTCCAGTGATCCCAGAAATCACCACCATTGAGCAGTTTCTCAGGTCCAGTCAAAGTCTTGGGAGCGGGTGGTGCCTTTTTCGCTTCAGGTCCAGGAGCCTTTTTCTCGTTTTCAGTCGGTGCTTCAGCCGGTGTAGAAGACTGTGCCCATACTGCTTCAGGGCTGGAGAGAAAACAGAGTGCCATCAAGGTCAACAAGAGTGAGGACCAGCTTCTGATCAAGACACCTGGTCTGGCGCAGACAGTCTCCCGTCTCCACTTCTCCCGAGATCGATGATGGAAATACAACACGCTGATTTTGCCCGACTTGACTGTTAAAAGAACCTGATTATGGAAATGTAGATAAAGAATCAATTATTCTAAGCCCACATTCATCAACATTCAATTATGGCCGGCGCTCCATCTGCCAGTTTTCAAAAATGGCCTGCCTCCCATTCTCTGAACACAAAGCCACACCATCAGACTAACAATGGCCCGGGGGGGATACCAGCACCAATTCCATGCATTTCGCTACATTCAGGAACTTCTATAACGATTAAATGGGTCTGTCAGGCAGCCCACCAAAGCCTACACCGAACTTCCAATCCCCAGCGATCTGTGAATTTTATTTGACGGTCAAGTTCCGGGATTGATAAACTGTTCCTAGAACCGGAACAATCTACCCTCTCCCCTTTAAAAAAGATTGGTGCTCTTATGCAATTTAATCCTGGCTCCTCCGCTGATAATAAATCTCCCGAATTTCTGCAGATCTCTCGACGGCACTTCGTCAGAACCATGGGAGCCGCTCTGGCAGGATCTCCACTTCTGGGTGCAGAGCATCTACTGGCAGGCCAGTCGGATACTCCAGCTAAAACAACTGCCCCAGAACCACTGGTCAAAAAATTGTACGAAAGCCTCACACCGGCGCAGAAATCCAAAGTCTGTTTTGACTGGGATCATAAGAGCAAATCAGGACTGCTCCGCCAGAAAATCCAAGCCAACTGGAACATCACCAAACCTTATGTCACGAGTGATTTCTACAACAAAGACCAGCAGGAACTGATTGAAGCCATCTTCTTCGGTCACTTTGATCCCAGCTGGCACAAAAATATCCGTCAGCAGCTACTGGACGATCAGGGAGGCTACGGTGAAGAACAGTCGATTGCCATTTTTGGAACCCCTGGTACAGACCAGTTCCAGTTTGTAATGACCGGCCGACACACAACGGTTCGCTGTGATGGTGACAGCGCCGAGCATCTGGCATTTGGTGGCCCGATCTTTTATGGTCATGCTGCAGAGGACTTCAATGAAAAACCAGATCATCCCGGAAATGTTTTCTGGCAACAGGCTCTCAAAGCCAATCAGGTTTACAAGATCCTGGATGGAAAACAACGTAAACAGGCACTGATTCCTCAAGCTCCCCAGGAATCACGAGTGCAGTTCAAAAAGTCAGCCGACCAGATCACCGGTCTGCAGATCGCCGACATGACTAAGGACCAGAAACAGGAAATGCAGAGTGTTCTCAGCCTGTTACTGGAACCGTTCCGAACCTCAGACCAGCAAGAAGTGCGCAAGTGCATTGATACCCAGGGTGGGCTGGACCAGTGCCGACTCTCCTTCTATCAGTCCGGAGATATCGGCAATGATGAAACCTGGGACATCTGGCGACTGGAAGGCCCTTCCTTCGTCTGGCATTATCGCGGTGCCCCCCACGTGCATGTGTGGGTCAACGTATCAGATGATCCCAAAACGAAAATCACCACTACTTAATGCAATGAATGTGCATCGCAGGGGACTGAATTCCAGCCCCTGCTTCTGTCGTTCACTGACAATGAATTGACAACGCTAAGTGGCTTTTCATCTTTTGAGAATAACCGGGATCACAGTGCGCCCACAATTGCCCACTGCTGGGCAAAGTATAAGCCATCAGTGGAAAATAATTGAGCGGTTGAGTATGCGGCGCCTCGCTCTACATCACTCACCGCTACGGGTGCACGTCAGCATTTTCACTGCGTAAAACTGATGATCAATCCACATCACAACTAATTACTCAGTGTGCTGTATCCCTGCCACGATTGCTGTTTCGGAAACTCATGAATCACTTACGAGAATATTATTGCAATCGGAAACTCATGAATATTTCAAGCATTAAAATAATATTTCCCAGGCAGACAGAAGAGAAACAGAAAGTTCTTTCAACTCAATAAAACCTTGTTTGATGTCGGTTGACTTTCTGTCGCGATAGACAATATTGGTTGGTAGCAATTCTTGTTTTCTATTTTTTAGTATGGAAAAATAATTGCGATTACTTATGATACGCTCTGCCGTATCAGTTTCGATGTCAGCAGAATAAAAAATCTGGCAGCGTAATAGCCGGGCAACCCTGGCTGATACTTTTGTTATTCACAATCGTTTTTTTTTCTGATTGTAAATATAGACCTGATCTACTCTCCAGACAGCAGGTGACCGAGTGACTAAAGAGCTTCTCTCACAGCAAAAAGTCAGTTCGTTCTCAACTCCAGCTTCCACAATAAAACCAGATCATGCCAGCCCATCACTCTCGCTGTCAGAGCGTATTTCGATCAACCAGATAACTACCTATCACTGGTCGTTCAAAGAAAGTTTGAACGGTCTGCTTTCGGCAGGCATTCCTGCGATTGGATTGTGGAATCGAAAAGTTCTGGACCTCGAACCTGCAGAGGCAGCTGAACTGGTCATCGATTCCGGAATGAAAGTCTCCACAGTTTCCCTTGCTGGAGGATTTACAGGCTGCAATGAATATGCGTTTGAAGATGCCATTGCTGATGCGATCCAACTGATCTGCTTTGGTGGTCAGGTCAACGCCTCTGCCATCCAGATCGCCAGTGGACCTCGAGCGGGACACACACTCAATCACGCCCGTGACTTGACCATGGAAGCTCTCAAACGACTGGGGGATGTTGCCTCACTCACCGGGACCCGGCTGGCACTTAAAACAATGCGTTCCCCGCAGTCCCGCCACTGGACGTTTCTGAATTCTCTGCATGCGAACCTGGAACTGATTGATGCTTGCGGGCATCCTGCAGTTGGCCTGGCGCTGGAACCGGCATTGCTGCTCAACGAAGAAAACCCTGTGCAGTTACTCTCCGAAATCATGCCACTCATTGCCTCAGTTCAAGTTTCTGACTGGGACATCTCTGAAGAACTGACCGACGAGTTCCCGCAGTACCAGTTGCTCGAGATGATCCATGATTCCGGCTACAAAGGTTTCTATGACCTGGAAATCTGGTCCGAAGAAATCTGGCAATCCGACTACGAATCTCTGTTGAGTCGAGTGCGACAACTCACTCAGGTAGAGTCTTCCCGCTACGAATAGTCGCACACCGACTTGGCCTCCATTCCCCGGAACTGCTGCGAATCATCGCGCCTGTAGATTGATTCCGGACTCCCTGTTGGTTTACCATGGTTGACAGAGACGATCTGCAGATGCAGCACACCAATTTCTAAAATCCAGCCAGTATCTTCTTCCCCGCATACTCCCTGCTTTAGTTGGTAAGCAGACTGTCTCATGAGTTGATGCAATTCCCCGCTCTCCGGTATGCGGTGAAGAAATACGCCGAATCAGTCCGTCTCGGAACTCCTCAGAGACATGGTAACCAGCGATGGAGCATGAATCTTACAGCCTGGATGATTTAGCAAGACAGCTAGGTCGTGACAAACGCGAGTTGGAAAAACTGGCAAGCCGGGGCAGAATTCCCGGCCGTAAGGTTAACGGAGAATGGCTGTTCAACTCGACCGAAATCACACACTGGCTGGAACAGGAGATGCGGAGCTATTCCACCACCGAGTTGGAACGCGTAGAACAGACCCACCCCACAACTCAATTGGATTCAGAGCACTTGATCAGCAGCCTGATGCCTGAAGAGTTGATGGAAGTCCCCCTGGATGCCCGCACCAAACGCTCCGTTCTGGAAAGTCTGATTGAAATTGCCGGCCGAACCTGGCAGATCTGGGAACCGTCAGCAGTTCTGACCGCTGTCCAGGAACGTGAGGAAGCGTACCCGACCGCCTTTGACAACGGCGTTGCAATCCCGCACCCCCGTAACCCACTCTCCGATGCCGTCGGAGAACCGGTTATCGCTTATGGCAGAACACTCTCGGGAATCCCTTTCGGCTCAGACAGAGGCGGACTGACAGACATCTTTTTCCTGGTGATCTGCTCCGACACCGCGACTCACCTCTCTGTGCTGGCGCGGCTGGGACGAATGCTGCAACTTCCCGATTTTGTCGATCTGCTGCGTGAGGCAAGCACTCCTCAGGAGACCAGACAGGTGATCATCGAAGCGGAAAAACGGGTCGCAGAACAGTAAGATTCGTCACCAGTGAGCTCAGCCGGTTCTCTGTGCCCCAGATGATTCACTTGAAATTCATCTTACCGTCACATCGAAATCTGTCCGGGACTTGATTGATCCGTTTCCTGAGATAATCCGACAGACATCATTGACGAATCTGTCTCCAGCACAAAGAATAGTTTTCACTGCTCGAACTTTCGCCCCTGTCTGAAACCATTCTCACAATCAAGTTCTGTACAGGGCGACCCTTCCAGAAAAATAGCGGGCATAGAAATAAACGGTCAACATCAATCATATTTGAACGTGATAAAGAATAACCGCCATGAACGTAGAACTGCCTGAACCTCTGGACGTGATTGCCGTAGGTGCCCATCCCGATGATGTCGAAATTGCCTGTGGCGGTACTCTGGCCAAACTGGTCCAGCAGGGATACCGGGTCGGCATTATCGACCTGACTGATGGTGAACCCACGCCTCTCAGCCCTGGGCCGGAACATCGTCTCGAGGAAGCCCGAAAGGCTGCAGAGATTCTGGGAATTCAAGTCCGGGAAACCCTGGAACTGACCAACCGACGGTTGTTTGACAGTTTTGAAAATCGTGTCGCGCTGGCAACGCTGTTTCGCAAATACCGCCCCAAAGTCGTTCTGGGCCTGGCAGGTAAAACCCCCATGGCCTCCCCGGATCACTGGCAGGCCATGCAGATTACCGATGCTGCTGTCTTCTATTCGCGTCTGACAAAATGGAATGAGCACTTCAGCCACACGGAGCCGCATACCATTCAGAAACAGGTCTGGTACCCCCTTGGTTTCGGCTCACTGAATTACCCGGAAGGCAGCGGGCAGTTCGTGGTCGATATTTCCGAAACCCTGGACCAGAAGCTGGAATCGATTCGCGCCTATCAGTCGCAGTTTCCTCCAGAAAAGAAACGTGTCTACCGCCTGGTCGAGAGCCAGAACCGGCTGGTCGGCACCAGTGCCGGTTTTGAAGCAGGCGAACTCTTCATCTGTGCCACGACCCTGGGAGTCCGGGATCTGGTGCAAACGGTCTGCCCCTGAAATGCTTCATAAGACACTAAAAAACCAGCAGATACGGCATTATTAAAATTTCCATCGTCATAAAAAGATGTTATGATACTATCAGAAATCGCACATGTGTCCCCTACGGACATCTAAATTGAGTAGCCACTTTTTGATTTTTCATCGACGCACATACAGGCCCATTAATGGTTGAAATTCGTTACGGCAAAGTCAGTATCACGGGAAATTTCCGGGAGAACAATGAAGATAATTTCTTCATTGATGAATCGCGGAAGTATTTTCTGGTTGCCGACGGTATGGGCGGACAGTGTGCCGGAGAGAAAGCCAGCCAGTTAGCAGTCGAGTTGATTCCCAAACGACTGGACGAGCTCATCGACTTTAATTCCACTCCCACAGGAGAGGTTGTGCAGTCGATCGACAAAGCTGTCGCGCATGCCAATGGTGAGATCATGGCTCTGGGCGAGTTGGATCCCAATTGTCGCAGCATGGGCACGACGATTGTCTTCGTGGTTCAGGTTGGCGGAGAACTCTTTATCGGCGGAGTTGGTGACAGTCGTGTTTATCTGCTCCGAGACGAAAAGCTGCATCAGCTGACTACCGACCATTCGCTGACCCAGGCACTGGTCGATGCAGGCACAATCACCCCGGAAGAAGCATTAACGCACCGTTATAAAAATGTGCTCTATCGGTATCTGGGAACCAAAGATGGCAGTGCGGGAACCCAGGCCCAGCAACTGGCGCCGCAGTCACAGGATCGCATCATTCTTTGTTCGGATGGTGTTACCGACGGAATTCCCGATGAGAAACTGCAGGAACTGCTCAGTCAGTATGACGACCCGCAACAGGCGGCTGAAGAAATTGTCAAGTCAGCCCAGGAAGGTGGCTCGAAAGATAACATCACCTGTATTGTGCTGCACGTCAGCTGACATCCCCTTTCAGAAATGCCGGTTTGAATCCGGCAGCGGCAACGGAGCCCTTTTCGTCGACGCCCTGTTTTCCATCTGGCTGATCAATGCGAGTTCGATCCTTCATCCCGTTTCTGATCGCCATTCTGCTCACACTGGGTCTGTTTTATTCTGATTCCATCTCACTGGGTATCCCCGGAGAATGGAGCTGGCAGCGAATCCCTTTCACAGGACCAAGCGTCCTGTTCGGTGCCATAGTCGCCGGCCTGATTCTTGCCGCATATCTCTTGCTGGTTGTCTGGGGCCATGCGCGCATCAGCGACTGCCGTCGTGGCGAGCTGATTGCCTGGCTCACAGGGTTGGTCATCGCCAGCCTGACCTGGTCATTCTACCTGCAGGACAGCCCCCCGGCGGAATACTCTCTCTCCAAGGCTCCTTTCGTATTGTACTACAAAGGATCTTCCGGATACTTCACAGAAGCAAATACCAATATCAAAAACGTTGCCACCTACCTCTCTGAATACGAAACCAAAATGGAGGGAGGAGACGTACTGCACGAAGGGACGCACCCTCCCGGTCTGCCCCTGTTCTATCGATCGTTGATCTGGCTCTGTGACACCTGGCCGGGACTGCAGTCCTTCTTATTCGAAACGCAACCTGCGTCCTTTCAGATCGCCTGTGAAATTATTGCAGAGACGACCGCGCTCACTCCTGATCCACTGACCAGCCGGGATCGGGCCGTGCTCTGGCTGGCAACCCTGATTACCCTGCTCGCTTCTGCACTGACCGTGATTCCCCTGTTTCTACTTGCCCACGAATTCTGTTCGCGCAGAATCAGCTGGCAGGTCGTTGCATTCTGGCCACTGATACCTGCAGCGCTGATCTTTCAACCTAAGTCAGATGCACTTTATTCCGTTCTGGCGGTATCGTTTCTTTACTGCTGGGTTGCCGCCTGGCGTCGGAAGTCTGCAGCCTGCTTTATCCTGGCCGGACTATTGATCTGGAGTGGCTTGTTTCTCACGCTCGCCTTTCTACCGGTTGCGCTGTGTGCCGTTCTTTATTCACTACTCTCCGCATGGAAACAGAGAGCAGAAACAACTCCACATCAATTCCCCTGGAAACGATTGTTTGCAGCGGCAGGCTGGAGCCTATTGGGATTTGCTGTCCCGCTGATCCTGTGTGCGATTCTATTTCAGCTCAATCTGCCTCGGGTCTGGATTCTGAATCTCCAAAACCATGCCGGCTTCTATGATGAATATCCCCGCACATACTGGAAGTGGCTGTTGCTGAATCCCCTGGAGATCAGTCTGTCAATCGGGCTACCTGTTATCTGGCTGGTTCTCAAGTCACTATGTCGGCGCCCTGATCCAGATCTCACCCCAGGATCACACCACGCGACCAGCGTGTATCCCCTGTTATACTCCTGCCTGCTTGTGCTCGGACTACTCTGGCTCTCTGGCAAAAACA
Source organism: Gimesia chilikensis (assembly GCF_008329715.1). Lineage (GTDB taxonomy): Bacteria > Planctomycetota > Planctomycetia > Planctomycetales > Planctomycetaceae > Gimesia > Gimesia chilikensis. The sequence goes on from NZ_VTSR01000009.1 coordinate 215,957, forward strand.
TGGGAGAAGCCGCTCGCCTCTGGCTCATCTTTCTGCCCTGGTTCCTCTTGATGACCATTCCTGTCTGGCAGCTTTGCCAGCAGCAATTTGAGGATTCTCAAGAACAGCCTCCTTCCTCTCTCAGACAGCAGACTTTCTGGATTGGTGCTCTGGTCGCTCAGGCGATTGTCTGCGTCGCGACAGTCTTCCGTATCACCGGTTTTCATTTCCCCCCCGGTTAGGCATATCCTGAGCGATTTAACTCCAGCGTCGCAATCCGCTATATTCCCTACAACCCGATAAGTCGGAATTCCCGGCAAAACAGTCTTCCCGGTTCTCAGATTCCGACGATAAGCATTGTGTGCGCCCTGCCTGATCAATCGCTGCGGTCCAGTTCTAGAACTGTGGTTTGCCGCTGCCTGAACTGATAGAGGTGTCTCCCTTGACCGTTTAGTTTCACCCCCGAATACTTACAGAGCCAGACTGCAGGTTGCCTCTCATGGCGAAGTTTAAACTCGGTTTCCTTTCAACACTCAACAGCCTGTGCATGGTTCTGTTTTTGAGTGCGGGATGTGCGGACGACTCTCTGGAATTCACTGAACTCAAGCAGGTCAATGAGAAGGTGACTGAGGCAGAACTCAAGCGTTACCTCAAAGTCATTGAGCTTCTGCCACAACAGAAGCTGCCTGCCTTCCCCTCGGTTTATGCTCCAGCGCCATCCTGGAGCCACATCCGGTCGCTGCCGATCGAGGATCTGGTTCACAGCGAGCAGAATAACCTGTCACTGCTCTGGGATGTGGATCGCATTGGGGATCAGTTCGGACTTCGTAATCGCAGTCTGAAGAAAGCACTCCGCAGACGGGACATGTCGAAAGAACAGTTCATCTGCTACACGCTTGCGCTGGGACTGGCGGCCAGCCGGAATCAGCTGCGCGAGGATCAGGATCTGGAGGAAGTCATCGAAAAGGGTAATAAAACGATTCATCAGTTGAAACTGGATAAACGCCCTTTCTCTTCGCTCTCCCTGGAAGAGCGTCACCGCACATTGCATGAAGCCATGTGGATTTCCCGGGTGAACCGGGCCGAACACCTGATACAGGTTCCACCGGAAAATATGAATCTCGTCAGAGCCCACTGGGATGAATTACAGAAATTTCTGCCTCCGGAGTTCCTGAAAAATCCGCTGGATGAACTCACGGACATCCTGGAAGAAAGAGGGATTCCCTTCACCTTTCCAGATGACGATGCGGACGAGCTGCTGCACTGGACTTCGACCAATGCAATTATTGGCAACGATGAGCCAGACCCCGAACCGGAGCAAACCCGGATTCAGTAAGCGGGCCTATTGAGCTGCGGCGACGTCCGGCCGAAGTTTTTGAGCTTCATTCAGGTAAACGTGCACCACTTCGGACTGTTTCTGGTCAGTATTTACGTGAATCATCACACGAATACAGCGAGGCATCGCTCCTTTTACGGCGATTTCAGAGGCACAAATCAGTGGGACTGATTTCATTCCCAACTCACGGGCTGCTTCGGCCGGAAAGGCGGATGTCAGGTCAGGTGTGGTGGTAAAAAATACGGAGACAATATCTTCGTAGTTTTCAATCCGATTCGCTTTGAGCAGTTGCTCCAGCAGATCACGTGTCGCAGACAAAACCTCTGCTGAAACGTCCTGTGTTACTGTTGTTGCACCACGAATTCCACGTACCGACATCGTTATTACCAAGCATTCCTGAAAAATCTTCTGCCGCATAACTGAACATACGAACCAGTCAATGCAACCTGATCAACGTAAATTAAGCCTATTCCATGAAATTAACATCCTAACTAATTCTTCGGCTGTTGGCTACCAGTGGCATTCCTGAATTCTGAGGAGACTCCGGTCACAAAACAAAGAAGCAGCAGCGCTCACCGCCCTGCTTAACATCTCAAGATGTGGAAACATTTTGCGTCTGAGTTAAAAAATGCTCTTGCGTTACTTTTGTAAAATCAGGTAAAAATCATCCGATTCCGGGAAATCAGGATTCAAAGAGTGCCAGGATGGTATCTCATTTTCCCGTATTCTATCAGACAATTGATATCGCAAACGTACATCTCTCGGAAAGGACTCCTTGATGTCGACGACGGTGGAGTGGATCGCTCAAGAACTGAATTGCCCGGCCCGTGGCAATCAGAGACTGGAAATACATGGAGCGGAATCCGTTCTCAAAGCGGGTCCCCATGATATCACTTTTGTGGGCGATGAACTCAACCTGAAACGCCTCAAGTCGAGTCAGGCCGGTGCCGTGATTATCGAGCAACGCCTGGAAGAGTCGTTCCAGAAAGCTTTTGAATCCACCCCGATGACCTCCCTGACCGTGGTGGACGCCCAGGCTGCCTTCATCAAAGTCATTCAGAAACTCCGTCCTGCTCGGGAGCTTCCCGAAATCGGCATTTCTCCTGCAGCTGATATCAGTGACCAGGCCACAATCGGTGAAAACTGTCACATTTATCCGCGGGTCACGATTCGCCCTGGTGTCAAAATTGGAAACAACTGCCGGATTTACCCTGGCGTCTACATCGGTGATGACTGCGTCCTCGGTGACGATGTGACCATTCATGCCAATACAGTTCTCTACCCGGATGTCAAAATCGCTGACCGGGTTTTAATTCACGCCGCAGCAGTGCTGGGATGTGACGGCTTTGGCTATCGCTTCGAAAAAGGCCAGTACGTCAAGATTCCTCACCTGGGCAGTGTGCGTATCGAAGACGATGTCGAAATTGGCGCCGGAACAACCATCGACCGGGGTATGATCGGACCGACAGTCATCGGTCTGGGAACCAAGATCGATAACCAGGTGATGATCGCTCATAACTGCGAAATCGGCAAACATAACGCGTTTGCTTCGCAAGTCGGTTTTGCCGGTTCGATTACCACAGGAGATTACGTTCGCTGTGCAGGACAGGTCGGTATCGCAGACCACGTGCACATCGGCGATCAGGCTACTCTGGGCGCCCGGGCCGGTGTCCACCGCGATATTCCGCCCGGCGAAGTCCATATCGGAACACCTGCAGCGCCTGAAAAAGAACAACGGAAAATTGTGATGTCGATTCGCAAGGTTCCTGAAATGCGGAAACAGATCCGTGACCTGGAACAGCAACTCAAAACACTCACACAGCAGTTCGAAGCTCTGAACGATTCGAGTCAGATCAACGACAAATCCGCGCTTACCTGAGCCTTCATTTCAAAACCCGTTTCAACGTGAAACTGACTGATTCATGATGAATACATTACAAACTCCCCCTCCCGATACCCGACGACAGATCGGATTGCTGGCTGGTGCAGGCCGCTTCCCAATCGTCTTTGCGGAACAGGCACAGCAACAGGGTTATTCCGTCTGCTGCCTGGGCATCTTCGGCATGGCCAGTGACGAACTGATGGACATCTGCGATACGTTCCACTGGATTCCCCTGGCACGCATCGGCCGGGCAATCAAATTGTTCAAACGGGAAGAAGTTAAACGCATCGTAATGGCGGGCAAGATTGAAAAAACGGTCCTGTTCAGCCCGTTTCGAATATTCAAACTGTTACCCGATTTCCGCACGCTGCATATGTGGTATCGTTACGCCAGGGAAGATCGTAAAGACGATACTCTGCTTCTGGCGGTGATCAAAGAATTTGAGCGTGACGATCTATTTTTCGAATCAGCACTGGATTATTGCCCGGAGTTACTTGTGAAACACGGATTTCTGACGAAACGACGTCCCAGCCACTCACAGTGGGAAGACATTAAAATGGGTTGGGATATTGCCAAGCAGATGGGCCAGTTGGACATTGGACAAAGTATCGTCGTGAACGATAAAGCTGTCATCGCCGTTGAAGCGATTGAAGGTACCGATCGTGCGATTCAACGGGCCGGCCAGCTTTGTAAACGAGGTGGCTTCACCGTGGTCAAAGTTGCCAAACCCCAGCAGGATCGTCGATTTGATGTTCCCACGGTGGGTATCAAAACATTGCAGACCATGCACGAAGCAGGTGGCCGGGTACTGGCAATTGAAAGCAACCAGACGATCATGATCGATCAACAGGAAGTCGCCGACCTGGCAGACAAGCTGGGAATCGCGATCGTTTCACTCAACGAAGAAGAGCTGTCACTGCAACTGGCCGGCTGAGTTATCAGTTTATTCTGAGGCCAGTTTCAGCTCACTGTCACCATCGGATTCTGGTTTTTCATCCAGGCTCTCGACCTCCAGGTTGAAGGCAGTCAGCATCTCGGTATGGCGATGACTTTCTTCGACCGGTTCCTGCTGCTTTTTATGCTTCCCGGTTAGTTCTACCTCGAAGCGGGTCGAAGCGATTGAGAGTTCATCTCCCGGCAGCAGTGCACCGCGGGTGATTTTCTGACCGTTCACCCGAGTTCCGTTTGTGCTGCACAAGTCTCGCACGAATAGAAGACCGTCCGTTTTGATAATCACACAATGGATCTTAGAGATGCTGTTTTTATCAATCTGAACGTCACACAGGTCCGATTTCCGACCGACCACTGTAACGTCTTTTTCAATCAGAATCGGCTGACCACCATTTAATGGAATCAGTTTCGCTATCATGGTACAGCCCGCATCGAGATCTCGAGATTTGTAAGTAGAGAAATGAAAGTGAGTTAACATGATCCCGAGATCGGCCCCCTGACCGGAATCACTAGCGCTCAATTAAATGTTATCACAGCTGAAGCGAATTTCCACGCTAATTCTGCTCACTTCAGGGGAATCAACCGGCTGTGAGCTCTGATTACGTCGGCTTTGGTGAAGATTCAGAGGATTTCCGGGAGCGTTTAACCCGAATCTATCCAGTCGCTTGACGGCCAGACGGAGCAATGGTAGTGTCCCTAGTAAATATGCTGCAATCCGATGGCTTAACGTACAGTAGCCACATCCGCTGCAAACAGCAGATTGCCCGGACGGAACGACTTCGAAGGAAGTCCCATCGGAATCACTGGATAGCAACCGCCAGAGACGAGTCTGTCTTCCAACAAAATAATCAGCAGCTGGCAAATTCTTGCCGACTGTCGCGTGTTAGGAATTGAGCAGGAGAGGGGCTGAATCTTCAGTCCCGCATCTTACTGGGAAGCTGCGAGCTTCTGAACAATAGATATGTACTGGTCAGCGTCCGGTTTCTTTGCGTGAAGGGACCGACGGGCTGATTGATTAACATTTAGAGGAATTAAGTATGTCAGGTCAAAAGTATGTGTACTTCTTCGGTGATGGAAAAGCAGATGGCGACGCCACATTGCGCAATACCCTGGGGGGGAAAGGGGCCAACCTGGCAGAAATGATTAACATCGGGCTCCCCGTCCCAGCTGGTTTCACCCTGAATACAGACGTCTGTATTCACTACAGCAAAACCGGAGGCGAATACCCCGAAGGTGTAGACGCACAGGTTGAAGAAGCTCTGGCCAAAGTCGAAGAAGCCATGGGCGCTAAATTCGGCTGTGACACCAACCCCCTGCTCGTCTCCTGCCGTTCCGGTGCCCGGGAATCCATGCCCGGTATGATGGACACCGTTTTGAACATCGGTCTGAACGACACCACCGTCGAAGCACTGGCGAAACAGTCCGGCAACGAAGCGTTCGCCTGGGACAGCTACCGCCGCTTCGTGCAGATGTACGGCGATGTGGTTATGGGTATGAAAGGTGAACACGAAGATCCGTTCGAACATGCTCTCGAAGCCAAGCGTGAAAAAGCCGGCGTCCAATACGACTCTGAACTGAGTGCCGAACACCTCAAAGAACTGGTGGCTGAATTCAAGACACTGATCAAAGAGAGCACTGGAAAGGACTTCCCGACCGATCCCAAACAGCAGATCTGGGGTGCTATCGGAGCCGTATTCAGCAGCTGGGATAACGACCGTGCTGTCGTTTACCGCCGCGATTATGGCATTCCTCACAACTGGGGAACCGCCTGTAACGTACAGGCTATGGTTTACGGAAACCTGGGCGACGACTGTGCGACTGGTGTCGGCCTGACCCGTAACTGTTCGACCGGTGAACCTGGTTTCTGTGGCGACTACCTGATCAACGCTCAGGGTGAAGACGTGGTGGCTGGTATTCGTACTCCGAAACAGATCGAAGCTACTTTGAGCAGCGACATGCCGGAAGGTTACAAGCAGCTCGAAGAAATCGGTCAGATCCTGGAAAAACACTACAAAGACGTGCAGGACATCGAGTTCACAATTCAGCGTGGCAAGGTCTGGATGCTGCAGACTCGTAACGCAAAACGAACCGGTTTTGCCGCCGTCCGCATCGCCGTCGATCTGGTAAACGAAGGCCTGGTCAGCAAAGAAGAAGCGATCACCAAACGCCGGATTCCTGCTGACGACCTGAACCAGCTCCTGCAGCCGATTTTTGACCCGGCTGAAAAACAGAAATCCGCCCAGGAAGGCAACCTGCTGACCAAGGGTATCAACGCCGGTCCAGGTGCTGCCAGTGGTCACATCTGCTTCAGTGCTGAAGAAGCCGAAGCCATTTTCAACCGTGACAACTCCGCTCAGCTGGTACTCGTTCGTCGCGAAACCAGCCCCGAAGACCTTCGCGGAATGCGTGTTTCAAAGGGGATTCTGACCGCCCTGGGTGGTGCCAGCTCACACGCTGCCCTGGTGAGCCGCCAGATGGGTAAAGCTTGTGTTGTCGGTGCTTCTGAACTGAAGATTGACTCCGCAGCCGGAACCATCACCGCCGGTGACAAGGTTCTCAAGAGCGGTGACTGGATCAGCATCGACGGTTTCACAGGCGAAATCTTCGCCGGTAAAGTGGAAACCAAACCGAGTGAAATCGTGGAAGTTCTGATCTCCAAAACCATGAAACCTGAAGACTCAGAAGCATTTCAGCGATACCAGCAACTGATGGGCTGGGTTGACGAAATCCGCAAGCTGCGTGTTCGAACTAACGCTGACCAGCCCGATCAGGCAGCTGAAGCCATTGCTTTCGGTGCTGAAGGGATTGGTCTGTGTCGAACCGAGCACATGTTCTTCCACCACCTCGCTGAAATCCGCGAAATGATCGCTGCCGGCGATGTGGAATCACGCACCAAAGCTGTTAACAAGCTGCTGCCCTTCCAGCGCGAAGACTTTACCGGCATCTTCAAGGCCATGAATGGTCTGCCGGTAACCATTCGTCTGTTGGATCCACCGCTGCACGAGTTCCTCTCTGACCGTCACCTGGAAGAAAACCCGACACTGGCAGAAGAACTGGCCAACGAACTGGGTGTGACTGTTGAATTCATCCGTCGCCGTGTAGAAGAACTGCACGAGCTGAACCCGATGCTGGGTCATCGTGGCTGTCGTCTGGGTATTGTTTATCCAGAAATCACCGCGATGCAGGCCCGGGCCATCATGGAAGCCGCCTGCGACGTGCAGAAAGAAGGCATCGAAGTGCATCCTGAAATCATGGTGCCTCTGGCTGGATTCCAGACCGAATTCGATAACCAGGCCAGCATCATCCGTGAAGTTGCCGAGCAGGTTCTGGAAGAAAAAGGCGTCAAGGTTGAGTACATGGTCGGAACCATGGTCGAACTGCCGCGTGCTGCCATCTGTGCAGATCAGATCGCAGAAACCGCTCAGTTCTTCAGCTTCGGTACCAACGACCTGACCCAGACCACTCTGGGTATGAGCCGTGACGACTACGGTACCTTCATCGGTCACTACCGTGAAAATGACATCATTCCTGCAGACCCGTTCCAGACCATCGACCAGGATGGTGTAGGTCGTCTGATGCAGACCGGTGTCGAACGCGGTCGTGGTACTCGCTCTGACCTCAAGATCGGGATTTGTGGTGAACACGGTGGTGATCCTGCCAGTGTGATCTTCTGCCACGGACTGGGTCTGGATTACGTCAGCTGCTCACCTTTCCGGGTTCCAATCGCCCGTCTGGCAGCAGCCCAGGCTGTACTGGATGAAAAAGCATAAGCTTAGTTAAAGTTTGAACTTACCTGCAGGGAGAATTTCATCTGAAATTCTCCCTGTTTTTTTCCCTTTCACATTCGGCTTCTGACGTATACAATATTGAGGCAATAAATCAGGGAGTTTTCGGAATTTAACCAAAAATCCTCTTCCCCCGAAGTCGATACAACGATAAGATTCTACGCTCACACCTTACGCTCAGATTATCTACTTGCGAATGTATCGGATGTCAGTGATCCCTTGTTGTGAAAACCTGCCGGGTCAGCCATCACACCAGTAGAGTGATGCGATTTGCGGGGCCTGCCTCCCTGTAAAACTTGAGAGCTTCTTCTCAAAAGTTCCGAATAATATTGAGCTCTTGATCAAGGTCGGTACGTTGCCGATCATTTTGTATCCATAACACGTTCCCTAAAGTAAACCTGCACTAAAGCCATGAAAAATCTGGACAAGTATCGAAACATTGGTATTTCGGCTCACATCGACTCTGGTAAAACCACACTTACCGAACGGATTCTGTACTACTCAGGCCGAATCCACAAAGTGCGTGAAGTGCGAGGTGGTGACGGTGGAGCAACCATGGACAGTATGGACCTGGAGCGTGAGCGTGGGATTACCATCGCTTCTGCCGCCACACAGGTGCAGTGGAGAGACTATACTGTCAACATTATCGATACCCCGGGCCACGTTGACTTTACCGTGGAAGTGGAACGTAGTCTTCGCGTGCTGGACGGTGCTGTTCTCGTGCTCTGTTCGGTAGGCGGTGTACAGAGCCAGTCTCTGACCGTTGACCGTCAGATGAAACGTTACGGCGTTCCCCGTATTGCCTTCATCAACAAGATGGACCGTACTGGTGCCGATTCTGCCAGCGTGATCAAGCAGATCGAAGAAAAGCTGCACGTTGTGCCTCTGCCGCTGCAGATTCCCATGGGCGAAGGTGCTCAGTTCGAAGGTGTAGTTGACCTGGTAACCATGCAGGCCGTCACCTACGAAGGCGAACAGGGTGAAAAAGAAGTCCTCGGCGAAATTCCTGAGCAGTTCAAAGCTGCTGCTGAAGAAGCTCGTGCTGCGATGCTGGAAACCCTCTCCATGTTCAGCGATGACCTGATGGTCGCCCTGCTGGAAGAGGCAGAAATTCCCGTTGACGACATTTACAAAGTCATTCGTGAAGCGACTCTGTCCCACGAAATCACCCCCGTCATGATGGGAACAGCTTTCAAAAACAAAGGTGTGCAGACTCTGCTTGACGCCGTGGTTCGCTTCCTGCCCAGCCCGCTCGATCGTGAAATTTCCGCGATTGACCTGGACGCTCAGCAGAAAGCGATCAAAGAAGGTGCAGAAGATACGCACAGCGATTCGTTCCGTACGAAACTGTCTCACTCTTCCGACAAACCTCTGGTTGCCATGGCCTTCAAGATTGTCGACGAAACCTTCGGTCAGCTGACCTACATGCGAATCTATCAGGGTAAAATTGAAAAAGGTCAGAGCTACGTCAACACCCGAACCGGGAACTCTACCCGCTTCGGCCGGTTGGTACGTATGCACGCTGACAGCCGTGAAGACGTTGATGTAGGTGAAGCTGGTGACATTATCGCCGCTGTAGGTATGGAGTGTGCCTCCGGGGATACATTCTGCAGCGATGGTGAAAACTACGCTCTGGAAAGTATCTTTGTACCTGAGCCTGTGATTCGTCTCTCGATCGAACCACTCGACCGGGACGGTGCCGATCGTCTGGCCAAAGCTATTCAGCGATTCAACCGCGAAGACCCCACCTTCCACGTGATGACTGATGAAGAAACCAATCAGACCATCATCGCTGGTATGGGTCAGTTGCACCTCGATGTTTACATCGAACGTATCAAACGTGAATACAAAGTCGAATGTATCGTGGGTGAACCCCGCGTGGCTTACCGCGAAACACCGACCATCCCTGTGGAATACAATCACAAGCACAAAAAGCAAACTGGTGGTTCTGGTCAGTATGCTCACGTCGTTGGTAAAATTGAACCAATGCCCGTGGAAAATGACGGCGAAACCTACGAATTCAAAAATGCGATCACCCAGGGCCGTATTCCCAAAGAATACATCCCGGCTGTGGACAAAGGATTTCAGCGAGCTCTTGTTAAAGGCCCCTTGTGTGAATGTGAAGTTGTGGGTGTTTCCGCCACTCTGTCGGACGGTAGCTACCACGATGTTGACTCTTCAGAAATGGCGTTCAACGTCGCCGCATTCAACTGTATGCGTGACTCTCTGAAGAAAGCAAACATGGCACTGCTTGAGCCGATCATGAAACTCGAAGTGGAAGTTCCTGAAGAATTCCAGGGTGCTGTCACTGGTCATATCGCTCAGAAACGCGGTGTGATCAATACATCGGAAACCAAAATGGGAACGAGTGTCTTCATCGCTGAAGTCCCGCTGGCAAGCATGTTTGACTATGCCAACGAACTGCGTTCCATGACCCAGGGTAAAGGTGGATTCAGCATGGAATTCTCCAAGTATGCCCAGGTCCCACGTAACATTCAGGAAGAAGTCGTTGCCCGTCGTCTGAAAGAAAAAGAAGAACGGATGGCAACTGCCTGATTCTGAGAATCAAACGAAAAGCCCCGTTTTACGAAACGGGGCTTTTTTGTTGCGCCAACTCAGCTTCCGCAGCCAGAACCGGCTCCATCAGCTGACGTATTTCCGCTTCCTGTTCGCTGGTCAGTGTCCGCTGAGGTGGCCGCGGAGGTCCGAAATCTGCACCTGTCAGAGTAATGGCATACTTCAACATACTGATGTTGAAGCTGTCTCCGCAGCGTGCCCGATAATCTTCGATCGGCAGGATCTGTTGCTGAATTCGCATTCCCTCGGCATAGTCGCCCGAGAGAAACGCCGCGTGCATCGCCAGCGACAGATGCGGACAGACATTCCCGGCCCCGCTGGTAAATCCACCTGAACCAGCCAGCATGTAATAAGGCGCAAACCGCTCTGCAGAACCGCAGACCCATTCCATGCCTTCCGTATCGGCGGTGACCGTGGTCCGGAACTGATGCATCTGATTCACCGAATACTTGACCCCCACGGCCCGCTCGTCCGAGGCCAGCTCCAGCAGCAGCTCGTCACTGGGAATCGCCGCTTTCTTATAGAACAAGGTAGGACAGTCGGCAGCGTCCATCACGGCACGGTAATATTCTTCCGCCCCGCGATCACTCATGTAAGGATGAGCAAACGGCATGAACATGATGCCGGTGGCCCCTGCCTCCAGACAGTCAACCGCCAGTTGCTTCGCTGCATTTATCTGGTAACCGATGGGTGCAAAAATCAGGGTTTCCGGACCGGTAACTTCGCGAGTGATCTTTACCAGTTGCACAATTTCCTCTGGCAGCAGACTGTGAAATTCACTGGTTCCTGCCCCGGGAAGATAAACACGCATGCCTGCCTCATACAGTTTCGCCGTATGTGCTGACTGCATCTCGACGTTGATCCGATCCTGCTGATCGAAGGCGGTCAGTGGGACAATATGCACGGTTTGCAGCTGTTGACGCTCAATCGATGGGCTCATAAAACAATTCCTGTTACCTGTTCGGTTCAAGTTGTCAGAGACTTCAATTCTCAGAAGAGATCCTGCAGAATTGACCTCGGAGTGAATTCCCCCGCAATATTCTTAACAGTCTTTACTTACTGTTGTACGCAGATTTTCACCGACCATCAATCAAACCAGCGTATATGAGTCAAAATAAAGCACAACTCGAAAACTGGTGCTATCTGGCCTGCCTGCTCGAAGCGACCGCACGAAAACCGGGAAATGTACATCCTGGCGTCTCGTTTCCCGATCTGGCATACGTTGATTTCCTCCGTTCTGCACGGGCGATTGCCCCCCTGCTCCCACAGTCAGAGCCAGGCAGAGTAGGTGAAACTATCTTGAATTGCATCACAGCAACCCGGGATGTCTCTGCCAGCAACTCCAACCTGGGCATGGTCCTGTTACTGGCCCCGCTGCTGGCTGTACCGACCGAGCAGACCATCTCTGCGGGAATTGACTCGGTTCTGGAGGGATTGAGCGTCGCTGACGCGCGACTGGTTTACGAGGCAATCAGAGTGGCCTGTCCGGGTGGCCTGGGAGAGACAGAAACTCAGGACATTTCTGACGAACCAACGGGCACACTGCGCGAAGTCATGGCCCTGGCAGCTGAGCGGGATGCCGTCGCGCGAGAATATGCCAGCGGATTTGAGATCACCCTCCAGACAGCGGTCCCCGCACTACAGGAATTCTGGAATCAATCCTCAGACTGGGAAACCGCCGTCATTCGTCTGCAGCTCCAGCTGATGGCCGACTGTCCGGATACATTGATTGCCCGTAAATGCGGTATCGCTGAAGCAGAGGAAGCAGCCCGGCGAGCTCGCGAGACCTTACAGGCGGAAGACTTTGAAAGCGGCTTGCAGGCACTTGACCACTGGTTGCGCGAAACGGGAAATCGCAGGAATCCGGGAACGACAGCCGATTTAATCGTCGCGGCTCTGTTTGTTGCCCTGCGGGACGGTTTCATCAAGCCCCCTGCTCCGGCTACAATCAGAGAAAAAGTCCCTCCACCTTTTCAAGCGGAATTGAGCTCGTTAATTCATGAAGGATAGCGTCCCCCGATACAAAGTTCGCGTCACCAAAGACCACCTCGTCTTCAGTGCGGCACACTTTATCACTTTCAACGGAAATATTTGTGAGCGTCTGCACGGTCACAACTGGCGTGTCGCTGCTGAGCTGACCGGACCTCTCGACGAAAACGGTTATGTCTTCGATTTTATTGCACTCCGCGATCAGTTGCAGAAAACGGTAGATGCGCTCGATCACCGTGTTCTGCTTCCCACACAGCACGATAAAATTAAAGTCCGGGAAGATCAGAATGAAGTCGAAGCCACGTTCGAAGAACGGCGCTGGGTTTTCCCGCGTGAAGACTGCATCCTGTTGCCGATTGCCAATACAACGGCTGAATTAATCGCGCACTGGATTGGCCAGCAGCTGATGACTGTGATAGGATCAGACGCCGCAAGCCAGATCGAATTGGTCCAGATTGAAGTAGAAGAAAATTTCGGGCAGTGGGCAATCTGTGAACTCCCTGTCACCCGGAACTGATTGTCAAAACACCAGAGTTTCCCTTCCTGGGAGGCTCAGATAAGGAAACATATCATGTCAGCCAATGCACCCTGGATCATTGATGTTACCGAAGAGAACTTCGAAACCGAAGTCCTGCAGAAGTCACAACAGATACCGATCATCATCGATTTCTGGGCTCCCTGGTGCGGTCCCTGTCAGCAGCTGGCTCCCATGCTGGAAAACGTGATCAACGAATTCCAGGGAAAAGTCCAGTTGGCGAAAATCAATATCGACGAACAACAGGGACTGGCGGCCGCATTTCGCGTGCAATCGATTCCGACGGTGGTCGCCTTCCTGAACGGGCAGCCCGTCGATCATTTCCAGGGGATCCTGCCCGAAGAGTCGCTGAGGGAATGGGTAACGCAGCTGGTGCCTTCTCCCATTGATATGTTGCTGCAGGAAGGTCAGATCCTCGAAGAGACCGATCCAGCGGCCGCGGAAGGCAAGTACCGTGAAGCAGCAGAACTCGATCCGAAAAACGATACCATCAAACTGCGACTGGCAGCTGTGCTGGTAAAGCTGTCCCGCTTCGATGAATGTGGCCAGATCATTGAAGAACTGGAAGCCCGTGGTTTTCTGGAGCCCGAAGCAGAGCAGATTAAATCGCAGCTCGAACTTCAGGCAGCCGCGGATGAAGCGGGTGGGGTGGAAGAGGCTCGTAAAGCATTAGAGGCAGATCCCGATAATGCAGACCTCAAAATCGCCTTAGCAGACGCCCTGGCGATTTCCAACAAGCATGAAGAAGCCCTGGAAATCTGTCTGGCGATCATCGCAGAAGATAAAGCGGGAGCAGGCGTAGAAGCCAAAGCCACGATGTTGCGAATCTTCGATCTGTTGGGGCCACAGTCAGCACTGACCAGCGCGTACCGTCGCAAGCTGGCGACTCTGCTCTATTAAATGCGGTTTACTGTCCTGCAGAGCGAGTTCCGGCAGGTGACCCCGCAATGGGTACCCCAAAGGGCAGCGGCCTGCCCGCTACCTGGTATCCGAGTGAATGGGCATATTTCTGCAACTCTCGATAGAGTTCGAAGCTGTCCGGGTAAACCCAGAAGGTAACCGTCGAACCGGTCCCGATTTCAGTCAACGCCCGGGAGAACTGTGATTGAGGCCGTAATGCAGCCTCTTGAACTTCGCCGGATACATCATCGCTGCGACCAATCTCCCACTTGGTGACCCCGACTCGAAATCCGCCCGTACCACCGGTCCGTAACTGATCCAGCGCAGATAGGGGTTGTCGCTCGACAACATAATTCATGGTATATCCCTGGACGGGCCCGACTTTGCCATGATGCTCACGGTACTTGGCCAGCCAGCTGCCTCGCTTCATGACCTCGTGTTTCAACTCCAGCAGCAGTTCATTGATGGGCACGTAAGAAACGCGGTTTTCTGAAAGCAGGAAGTGCCATTCCTTATCCGTCACCAGCTGACTGACGGGAGTGAGGCGGTGCTTCAGCTCTTTCACCTGCTCACGTGGCTCAGAGACTTCGCGTGCTTTGGCGACCACGTGCTCCAGTTGCTGACGTGCCGCCTTCGTTTCATCGACCAGGCTGAGTAACTGTCGATACTCCTGTTCCAGTCGACTGCTCTTGTGATTGATCTCAGACAACATCGTCTGGACCTGACCTCGAACAGCCTGCTTACGTGACTGCAGATCCTGAGCTCCCGATGACCGTTCCTGCATGACGCGATCCAGGCGAGAGAGTTCGGCTTCCGCTGCTTCGAGTTGTGCCAGCAGTTCTGCGGAGGGGTGTTGATAGATGATCTTCGGTTCTTTCGGCACCAGCTTTTCCGGTTCCGGATCCGGCAATATCACCACGGGGGCCGGCAGAGGAGGTGCCTCTAACTCTGGAGGAAAGGCATCGAGATCAGAATCTATGACAGTCGGCACAGCTGGTGGTTTGACTTCGGTATTCGCGATGGTTACCGGTGCCTGGCTCATCCGGACGCCAGCGATCACGATCAGAATAATCAGAATCCCGACAATGTTCGCGACGATATCCAGAAAGGAATCTGAACCAAATCCGGCTTCTCCCTGAGGTGTGCGGCGGCTCATATTACTGCTCCTTTCCCGTTGAGGCAGCAGGACCAGCCGGTAAAGGCTCGAGCGTATACTGTGCCTCGGTCTCAAGTCCCATTTTCTGGGCGGATGATTTTATCCGTTCGTAGTACTGGTTCCCACCCGGACTGATTGTGAATTGCAGTGAAGGCACCCAGTAGAAACCTTTAGGAGCAGGCCCCCAGGATTGCACGTACTGATCCATGACTGCGAACAGCGACGCCTGTAAGCGTTGCGGCGACATGCCCGGATCGAGTTGCAACTGTTTTTCATCTCCGACAATAATTCGATCTGAACCGATCTGAATACTGATTTCTCTTTCAAATCCAATACCTGAACGGGACTGAGGCGGGCCCCATTGACGGTTTATTGAGGATTCGCTCTCTGCCTGTGCTGAGCGACTGCGGCTCAGCGAAACTGAATTCGCGTTCCCCGCTCCTGCTGCCGAGGAACCGGATGCAGAACTCTGGAATGGATTGCTGGATTGGGAAGATGCGTTCGACGAGGAGGGATTTGCAGAGGATCCCGGAGTCGATTCCGAAGACCGCATGCCCTGCTGTCCGGCGACTGTCTGTCCAGACTCTGCGGTTCCCTCTCGACTCCCCTGTTTTTTCAGGTATGGATTTTCGATCACTCTCTGTCCAGACCTCGTCGAACCACTGGCCGCGCTGCCTGTCAGTTGCTGATCGCCCGGTGTACGTTGATCTCCCGATTGACCTGGTTTTCCCGATGCTCCCTGGCCCTGTAATTTTTTCAGTTCAACCAGATGCTGCTCGGCCATTTCCCGCAGTTGATCACGGCCCATAACCTTGGCCCGCTTCAAACCACCATCTTCGCCAAAACCACTGCCCGGCCCGCGTTTGAGTTCATCCAGATCGTAGACTTCCGCTCCTTCGAGACTTCCGGGCAGTCCTCTTTTCCCGGTGGAGGTGCCTCTCCCGGTGACACGTTCCAGCTCAGAGCCTGTGCCCCGCTCACCCTGTGCACTGTCTCCATCATCAAAGCCTTCTTTGTAGACGATGTTTGGCTGGTTGGCGACTTTACGGAGATACTCGGCGCGAGCCATTTGCTGTCTCGGTGTCAGAACATCACTGAAATGTGATTTACCATCTCCCGAACCCGTCCCCCCCACGGCTGATTTTTCGGTTCCCTGACCGGTTCCCAGTCCTTCTTCCGGTTCGATCACGCGGACCATTCCGGTACGAGCATCAAACTGCAGTCGACGCTCCTGGGGACTGGCAGTCTGTTTTTGATTCAACTGGGAGACCAGTTGCCTGCGTCCACTCAACACACGGTCGATCGCATCCTGACAGACCTCTTTCGCTACTGGGTCCTGTTTGGGTAATGCCAGTTCCCAGTCAGCATCAATCAATTCGTATCCAGAGTCCAGATCCAGGTTACCCAGCAGTTTACGGGCCACATAGTAACCAACACTACCGCTGGGACGAACCAGAATCAGAACATAGGGTTCCTGACCTGAATTCCGATCTTTACCACTCCAGTAGCGAAACAGAGCCTGAGTTCCCGAGAGTAGCGGATTGTGCCCCGGCGTGAAATCCTGCAGATCATCCGGGGTCAAAGTGATGCCTTCGGGCTGGAAGGTCAGCCCCTCATCCGTACATTCAATCAGAATGGGGCGTTTGGCTGTTCCGGTTCTTCCGTCATAAGGAACGATTGAATATTTACTGCGGGCCGATTTTTGTGACTGTTTTTTCTTTGCCAGTGAATTCAGCTCTTCCTGCAGCATTTCTGCCACACGTGCCTTCTGCTCTTTCAGCTTAGCCAGGTTCTGGTCGAGTTCTTTGTCTTTCGACTGCAGTGACTGAAACTGTTTTTGCGTTTCATTGAGCTGACTTTCGGTCTGACTCAACTCATTTTTCAGGCGAACCAGCATCAGATTCTGATCTTTCAGTGCAGCCAGTTTTTTCGCCTTCTGTAACTGCAGCGCTCTCAAACGAGCCTCTTTATCGGCCGCCAGATTGATGATTTTCGGCTCAGGTTCTGGTTCCGGTTCTTGGATCTTGGGCTCAGGAATCATCACCACGGGAGGAGCCTGCACCGGTTCTGCTTTTTCTGCTGCAAACAGAATCGGCGGAAAGAGATCGTCTTCCACGGTTTCCTCAATCACCACCTGCTGTACCTGCAGGACCGCCTGGTGTCGAATTCGGCGCGTGGTGACAACCAGCAGGAAGATCAATGCTCCCATCGCACAGATGAGTACCGCCAGAAAGGGAAACAGCGATACCGAACGTGCTTCGTTGCCTTTTCTACTCATGAATGAAACCGGAACTTATCTGCTCAGAGGAAAAACGAAAGACTCAAGTGAGACGCAATGACAATCAGGCGGCGTTACGACCGGAACGGGCCGTCAGCAGATGGACGGCAGCGCTCAGGCTGTGCAGAGTTTCTTCAAACGTTTCGGCGGCACGAATCGCATCCAGATTCTCGGTGAGACGTTTCTGTAATCCGATCAGATGCTCTTCCTGATCGACGATCTTCAGCAGGTGCTCACTCTGGTTATTCAGTGCCTGGATCTGCAGGGTCGAGACTTCGGCTGAGTCCTTCATCTGCTGATTCCAGATGCGGATTTCATCAGCGATATCCCGCGTTGCTTCCTCGATTTGTGTGGTCTGCCGCGTCTGGGCTGAAATGACGTCTTCATGAACTTCATTCCAGATCTGAGCCAGATGTGTTGAAAACTGATTGTTCGATTCTTCCTGCTTGTTCTGCCAGCGATTGAGCATGATTTCGATCTGCTCAGTCGTAGACTGATACGCGTTCAGAAATTCGCTCCGAAATTCTTCCAGTTGGACTGCATGGTTACCCAGCGTGCTGGACATGCCATCCTGCAATGTCTGGTCGAAGGACGACTGCTGCCGATCCATCATTTCGGCCCAGCGTCCGCGGAGCCCTTCCAGGTTCTGTTGCCAGAGATCGGTCTGACGCTGAATCATTTCTTCGGTCCGCGAAATGAGTTGCTGTGCCGCTTCAATTTCGGCAGATTCCAGCGGGCTGACAGCGTGTTCTGATTCACTCAGACAGGATGCGATATGCTCGATTCCAAATAATTCGATCTGCTCGAGCTGCTTTTGTTCCATACGTTCCACGATGAAGGTGGAGAACACGAGAACCAGCGACAACCCCAAAGCCAGAGCTGTGGTATCAAAGGCCACAGCCAGACCACCGGTCACTTCAGACAATGATGTATCCAACTGATCGGGGGTCACGTTGGCAATCGCGATGGTAATCCCGATGACGGTACCCAGGAAGCCGATGATAGGCACGGCCCAGGTGATTGTACGAATGAGTGAGTAGCTGGCATGGAGTTGCTCGGCAGCCAGCTCGGCCAGATACTTGAGATGCTCGTCCAGGTCCTGTACTGACCGGCGGCTTTTCACAAACGAGACCGTATCCAGTAGTCGTTTGCCCAGGTAGGTCTCACTGAGCCATGAGGGCTGTGACTGCACCTGTTCTTCAAAGACATCGATTCGCTCGTGCAGGTTCTCAATCTCGCCAATGGTATCCCAGTCGATCTGAGTTTCGGTGAGGGATTTCTTCTGGACAAACATGCCCATACCCTTCACACCAATGATGGCCATCCCGATAAAGAACAGCGCGGCTGTGGCGTACTCAAGCGGGTGGCTACAGAAGTAGCGATCTACCAGGTCGCGATACAGGGGGAGATGGGGGATCAGGGCATAAAACCCGAATGTAGCAGCGGCTCCCCAGAAGAGTGGAGACTTCAAGACCGCCTTGGACCAGTTCAAAAAGTGATCTTCTGTTTGAGCTTCTGGCAGTGTCGACTGACCATCGGGCATCGAATCCAAGTGTTCCATCTGACTTTTCACTTCCTTGAAGACACAGTTCACACCGGTGACTCCAGACCTCAGGATAGAATGCAGGAAACTCAAGAAATGAAAGACTTTTTGAGAATCCGTTCTCCTGATTCAACTGGGTAAATACCCGTGTTTTGTGCCCTGTTTCTGGTAAGAAAACCCCTCAACGCCGGCTGCTGACTCCTGTCAGCCTTGATACCAGCGCCTGAAAGGCACACAATTAAGGCTCGTTTGAGAAATACGCACATTCGTTATAATCGTCATATTCTGACATACGAGTTGAAGAAAAGTTGCTCTCCAGGGGGAGAAGCGGGCAGGAATCTCAAGTGACCAGGTGAATAGCACCCTGATTCAGAGATACCAGCTGGCGATTTCAATGGGGAGTCGGTACATTAAACTGCTGCCAGAAAAGCAGTTAATCAAGACAGAGAGATCGAACTTTTGACTGCCAGATCGGAAAATGCATAATTGATTCGGGGATTCATTCCGTTTGGACTGTTCATTCAGGAAATAGACTGTTTTACTGCTGTTGAGCGAAATCCAACACCAGCAAATTTAAGAATCTGATTTCTATATTAACGTTTACCAATATGACAGTACCGCGCAATCCAAAGCAGGGTCTGGAGACTCTGCCCGCCGTCGATAAACATATTATTCGAGAGATTCTGGGCTATTTGAATTTCTCTAACGGAAAGCCAGATCCCAAGTTTCGCTTCAACTGGAATCAGCTCTTTGCTGAACTGGACCTTCAGCGTGATTCTACTTTGCTGGAATCGTTGCTGCGCTCTCACTTACATGAACTCAAAGGGACGACCCCGGCATTTCAGTCCATAGATCAGGCAGAGAAAGTCCTCAAAATTGCATTTGAAGAATGCCTGCCTCAATACACCACCCATCACCGGGACCTGCTGTTCCATATCTGCCGAAAAGAGTTTCTGCAGCCTTACTTCCTCGCCGTCATGTTTGAAGCTCTGCTCGAACAGACCGGTCGCTGGGATACCGACCAGGAACTGGTCACCGCTGCCATCGATAAGCTGAATGACTTCGTCGGTTTTCGGCCGGTTGCCGTTCTGGAAAATGGTCGACAGATGCAGGTCTATTCTCACGAAAAATTTCGCCCCATGCCGGTCTTTTTTCGTGGCAGTGGAGTCGCCTGTGGAAATTACCAGCGTCTGATCGAACAGACGATCAAGACCCTGGAAACGACTCCCGAAGATCTGCTGCATCAGGCACATTTCAATCTGGAAAAAATGGATGAGATCGCCATCGATCTCCGGGCACACGATCACCTGCACCCGGTCAACAAACGCACCAACTACATGTTCGGGGAATGGGATCCGCACATTATTGACAACCAGGGCTATTACCGACGGTTTGTCATCCGCAGACTGATCCTCGATTCCCTGCTGGCCTGGATTGATGAACACAAAGAGATCCCGCTGCAGGAACGACTACAGGATGCGGCAGCTGTCTTGAGCGGCACCATGCTGATGGCGTCTTCGATCAGTGGTTCCGGACCAGATACCCACGCCAGTGATATCAGCCTGACCTCACTGCTCCCTAAGGTCGCCCGCCAGCGTGATGATTATTACAACCGTCTGCTGGCCTCCGCGACAGGTTCCCGGGCGGAACGCTTATTGAAAGAAGCACAGCAGTCTCAGCAGCCTTTCGGACACATCCGGCACTACCTCAATCTGCATCTGGCACGCTACGGCGCCCAGCAGGTACAACACCGGCAGTTGTCCCGCATCTACGCGCGGATGGGTTTTTCGCGTGCTGCCCGCTGTGAAGCCGGCGTCATCCCCTGCACCTCGGTCCGCTTTGAATGTGAAATCCAGTGGCGGATTACCATGGTCCAGTTACACCTGGAACGGAACGAACTGGATGCAGCCTGGAAGCTGATCCCCGAAATTGAAGATCATCTGACTCGCGGAATCGAATGCGGTGCCCTGATCGATCCCTGGAATATTCTGGGATTCCAGGGTCTGTTCCCCCTGTTCATTTCCCGGGAGGACAGTATTCCCGATCAGCGGAGCGAAGTTCTGCTGGAACTGATGGAAGAAACATTCTCTGCATATTCGGCCACACTGAGTGAAGCTGCCGCACAGGGGAACGACCGGCTTAAACTGGAAATTTCTGAGCGTTTCCAGAAGCTGGCTGAAAAATGGGATCGTTATGCGACGACCACCGTGGAAGACCTCCCCCACGTGAATGGTCAGGACTCGTTTGAATCAGCGGCCCATGTCTCACAGATTCTTACTGAGTGGAAGAACGGCGGCGAGGCGGTCGGTGATATTTCTTTCTGGCGACAGCATGTCGATCGATTTGAATCAGCAAAAGCCTATGCCCTGACTGTTGATGCCTTGCTGCAGAAACAGGATCATGTGGCGGCCATCGGTCTGATCATGCAGTGGCTGAGCCAGGTCGACCAGACAGGTCTGGAATCGGGGCCTTACTCGATTCACTCCGTCCTGCTGCAGTGGATGCGACAGTTGACTGCGAATATAAAGTCCGGATCCGGCAATGGACATTCTATCCGCAAAATGTTCGATTACCTCGAAGCCAATGCCGCCGACTACTGGTCGGTACCCCATTTCGATTCCGTGCTGCCTGTTCCGGAAAAAGCAATCGAGGATCCATTCGATATGGATCCCGCAGAGCCCGACGAAGAAGACGAGCTGTTTGGTGCGGCTTACGAAGACGTCACCTTTCGCGACAGTGCCGACGACGGGGTGCAGGGTGAGATGATGGATTCCGGGTACTCACCCAACAACTCTGAAATCGAATCAATCAACCGCCTGCTCGAGCCCCGTCTCAAGTTCCTGAATACGCTCTCGCAACTCTGGCAACTGTCGGCAGCGTATTTCGCAGAGGCCGAACTTTCACATGTCACTCACCCGGAGACCGACACGGAATTTGACGCCGAAACGCGCGAGTCGATTGAAGGCTGGATCCAGCATACCGAAAATCTGCAGCAGGAACTGGTAGTGCTGCTCAATTCCATCTGGAGCTACCAGCTGCCTAAGCCGAGTGGCGACCACGATTCCAACATCGAATACGATCTGCAGTTGCAGACCAAATTCTACCTGATGCACGCCATCATCATCACGACCGTCAATTGCCGTTCTGCTCGTTTGATGCTGCTGGCAACTCTGCCGGAATCAGAAGCAGAAAACGAACTTTCCGAAAACGAACGCCTGCTGGTCCCCGTCTATCGTGGTGTGTTGACCCGCGACATCGAACTGGTGCGGAAAGAGTTCCCGGCCTTCTTGAGCAATATCGCGGAAACACCTCTGCTCTATACGCCCATCGATCAGGGCGGCAGACCCAATACCGTGCTCAAAGTTCGCTCGTTACAGATGATCCTGCGGTTCCTGCTGACTCAGCTTCCCGGTCTGGGACTGCTCCGCGAAACCTGGCAGTTGCTGAAGACCGCTTACCGGATGGAACGCAGTGCGCGTCCTGAAGGGATTGCTGTCAGCGAGTTCGACCGCCTGTTCCGCACCGCTCTTAAAAGCTCCCTGGTGGCCATCATTGCTTCCTCGCGTGACTGGGAGTCCGAGCAACTCGATGACGAGAAGCTGATCGATATCGCTGAAAAACTGGTGAATAAATATCGGGAACAATGGCTCAAGCACAGTCGCACCATGCGGCTATCCAGCGCAGAAGCACTGAACCAGGAGTATATCTGGCAGGAAGTCAAAAGCTTTATCAAGCAGTATGGAGCGGACCTGTTTCACGCCCAATACCTGACCCTGGGTAACCTGCGTACAATCCTGCATAATGGTATTGAACAGTACCTGAATTATCTGGCCGAGTATCAGGATCCAGCCCATCCCATGACGCTGCTCACCGACCTGGAAGAAGGCAGTATCGAGATGGATGAAGCGGTCACCAACCTCAAAGTCATCTTTGAATCGGTGGTCGATAAATTTGACCGGTTTGTGGAGTACAACAGTACTACCACCCAATCAGACTACGGCGAAATGTTTTACTGCCTGCTCGACTTCCTGCGGATCGAAGCAGCATACGAACGGGACGACTGGAAGATGGTCCCACTGCTGATTGCCCACAAGGTACTTGCTCAGCAGGACCGCAATGAATCAGCCTTGATCTGGGAAGCCGTCTTCGAAGCCACATCCGAAGAGATGGCGAAAAAGCATTTGAAAAAACTCAAGCAGACCGAAGCGGAATACAAAATCAATCTGCCGCTGATTTCGGACCATCTGAATGAACGATTCGTCAAACCGTTGTCAGTCAACCGGATGATGGCTCTCGTTCCCCGGGCGATGAAAGATGCCCGCAACGGCAATGAAGATTCCGCCACCTTCTCGATTCTACAGGAAGAGATCGAACGCTATCTGGCATCAACCATTGGCTCTGGTATTGATGTGCCGGACTGGATGCGTAACCTGGAAGATGAAATTGATCGTCTGGACGAAAAAATCACCAGCGAACATTACGACCTGGAGACACAGATCATACTCTCTCCCGTTCCGATGTCCCTCGACGACATCAAGAAGCAGTTGAAGCTCTGGAACCAGCCCCTGGGACGGGAACGAAAGCGAAAAAAATAAGCACCAGCAAAAGGGAGTACACGCTTTCGCTGGTGCTTTTCCACCATCGTGATTCATTGACAGATCAGATCATTCTCTGGCCTGGTTAAGAATCTCAATCACCTTGGATTGCTCGTTGGGCGGAATCATTTCGTAGTGACTCAGTTCAATGTCATAGGTTCCCCGGCCTCCAGACAGACTGGAAAGCGTACGGGCATAGGTCATGATTTCAGCAAGGGGGACACGCGCCTGAATGATTTCATACCCTCCCGGAGAGACCTGCATACCTTCCATACGTCCCCGTCGACTGGAAAGATCGCTGCTGATATCGCCGACGCATTCTTCGGGAACCAGAATTTCAATCTTAACGATCGGTTCCATCAGCGCCGGACGTGCTTTTCCAAAGAGTTCCGAGAAGCACTTGCTCCCCGCAATTTTAAACGCGGTTTCGTTACTGTCGACTGGATGATCTTTTCCAAAGTAAACCTCGCAGATCAGATCCTGAATCTGACAGCCTGCGATCACCCCCTGCTTCATCCGCTCGCGAACTCCTTTCTCGACTGCCGGAATGAACTGATTGGGAATCGAGCCACCTGAAATCCGATCGACAAAGGCAAAGTTCAATTCCGGATCGTATTGATAACTGCGCAGATGGTCGAAGTTTTCTTTCGTGAAATAGGTTTCAGGATCAACGCCGGCAGGCATAGGTGAGACCCGCAGGTGTACTTCGGCAAACTGCCCTGCACCGCCCGACTGTTTCTTGTGTCGGTAACTACCCTCAGCGCTCGCCATGATCGTTTCGCGATACGGGACTTTGGGCTGGTGTGTCAGCACTTCTACTTTATCACGATGCAGCAGTTTCTCCTGCATGATTTTCAGATGCAGTTCGCTCATTCCCTGCATTACCATTTCATGTGTCTCTTCGTCGTGGATCACATGGAAGGTCTGGTCTTCTTCTTCCAGTTTGTGTAATGCACCGGAGATCTTCTGCTGGTCATTCTGGCTCTTAGGTTCCACTGCTAACCCGACCACCGGATGGGGGTACTTGATTTCCGGCAGTGAAAGACCGTCTCCATTCGCATCGGCGGTAAGGGTATCTCCTGGCTGCAGATCATCGACTTTGGCTACCGCAAAAATATCTCCCACGGAAACAGAATCGACGGGTTCCTGTTTGCCACCCTGGACGTCAAGCAGTTGATTGATCCGAACCGGCTTCCCTGTGCGGACATTGACCACAGCCGTATCTTTATCCAGTTTTCCGGAGAAGACACGCAGATAGCTCATCTTGGATATGAAGGGGTCGATGCGTGTCTTGATCACCTGAGCAACAAACGGCTGCTCCGGCGAAGGGTCAATCACCACCGAACGACCATCTTTGGTCTGTTCCATCCGCTGAATATCCTGCGGACACAATGTGTAGTTAGACATGGCGTCCATGAATTCACTGACCCCCACGCCGGTTTTTGCGCTCATGAAGAGCACGGGAATCAGTGTCCCCGCCGCCATTGCCTTAGGAATGTTTGCAGACAATTCCCGGGGACTGAGTTCTTCTCCATCAAAGAACCGTTCCAGTAACCCTTCATTCGATTCGACAATCGCTTCGATCAGCGCCTGGCGGGTTGACTCCGGATCTCCCAGCGTTCCCTCTGCAGGTGGCTCGGAAAAATTAACCAGATCACACACCGCTTGAAAATCGGTCCCCAGCCCCACAGGCAGGTTAATGGGAACACAATTGGAACCGAACGTCTCGCGGATGGAATCGAGCAGTGAATCGTAGTCGATGTTCTCTGTATCACATTTATTGAGGACGATCATGCGGGCGATGCCTGCTTCCTGGGCCATCCGGGAAACTCGCAGGGCATTGATTTCCACGCCATGACCGGCGTTGAGCAGAATCAGAGCGGTCTCGACGGCACGCAAAGCACCGGAGACCTGCCCAATGAAATCAGGATAGCCGGGGGTATCGATCAGATTGATGTGATGACCGGCATGATCAAAGTGAACCAGGGTAGAGGCGATGGAAATCCGATGATCGATTTCTTCCTCGTCTGTATCCAGCAAACTGGTACCTTCATCCACAGACCCAAGTCGGGGGGTCATTCCCGATTGAAAAAGCAAAAGATCGGCTACAGTTGTTTTGCCAACAGCCCCGTGGCCGACCAGTGCCACATTCCTAACGTCGTCTACCTTATAATCGTTCATCGCTCGTCCTGCCTTTTCGAAAAATGGCCAGGCGCAATTGTCTTCCGTTCCAAATAAAAGGCAACACGCTTAGCCAGGAAATGATGCGAACGTGTGCCGGGAAAACAGAACGTTTCCCCTGCATATCCTTTAACCGGATTCCCCGCTGGAAAGCCGGATCAATTCGACGATTGATGACAGCGGAAAGGCAGTTGATCGAGCGGATCAAGCGCGATTCCGCTACTGAAATCATATCCGCCCCGAATTCAAAAGGCGAAGAGATTTTCAGAAATTTCAAGTGCGCGGAATGAAATCGGAAAAACGTGTTGACTTATACGAGAAGCGTGTCTCAGAAACGAATTCCGTCTGCCCGCTGCAAGCAGCTTCCAGCACTGAGTTTAATTTGTCACCCGAATTCGGTCAGAATGGAACCGGTAACAAAAAGACGTGATGCTCCATCAACACTCGATTGCCATGCATGCCGATAAACTGGGTAAAGAACAACAGAAAGACATAAAGTGACAGCAGTGGCAGAATCAGAGTCCTGCTCAACCAGCGCCAACCAAACCAGGCATTTCGAGTTTTGGAAGAGGCGCGGTAATAGACCCAGCCCAGCAGAATTTTTGTGGGATAGATGGTGGCAACAAAGATCAGGGTAATGCCCCACATCGCATCCCGGGGGAGTGCCGCCACCTTAAACAGGTAGAGAGGAAGCGAGAGCACATAGACAACGATCAACGCCACCAGCCAGGCGATCGGCGTCCGTTTGAATTTCCTGCGGATGGTCCGCAGTTCAAACATGGCCCGCAATCGATTCTCGGCAGCAAAGTGAGCCTGTAAGAGCGGCAGCCAACCCAGAACGATCACCAGCAGTAAGCCCCCCAGGAGGGTGACCAGAACCGGACCTCCCTTGCCTCCATCAGGGGAACTGGCGGAAGCAAACATGAGTGAAGGGATCAAGAGCCAGACTAAGGCTCCCAGAAAACCGCGCAGCCCCAGTGAGAAGTTCTGCCCCAGTTTAAGCGAAGAGACAAACTCACTGACGTTCTGTGCCGCCCGTTCCCAGTACCCGCCAGCGCGAAGCTGTTTGAACAACCAGATCGCATTCTTGAGTGGGCGGAGATAGCAGGAAAAGGTTCCCCCGCGAGCCAGTGCCAGACAGAGATGCAGGGCAACAAAAATCGAAACCAGACGATTGATAAAATGAAGCGTCTGATCGCTGGTGCCCCCTGGATCAACGAGTCGGGCATCCGCGGCAGCCCCGGAGAGCAGAAATAAAGGGATCAGCCAAAGTCCGGTGCCGAGGACAATGGTTCCCAGTCGAGGTGCGATATCCAACAGCGGAAAAGCGAGGCGAATTTTTCCCGTACGGGCAACCCTGCCTTCCACATCAAGCAGGTAACCCAGGGCAATAAAGTTAACAAGAGGGATGGCAGCAATCACGGCCAGAAACAGAACCAGACAGACGATGCCAAACAGCATACGAATTGTCCAGAATGTCGCCTTGAGCGGGTGTTTGAACAGATGAGGGAATGGCGGGATATTCCCTACCACTTCATCCGGATAGAACTGATCAATCTCAGTGGTCGGACTGTCTGCAGCGTGTTGCGCCACTTCGTCGCTGGACGGGGTCGTCAGAGCGGAAGCGCCCTGCCCGTTACTGTCTGAATCGCCGGCATGTGTCGCATGTTCACTCACGGTCTGCTCTGCTTCGCATCCTGAGAAATGAGCCGTTGCAGGAACGTTCAAGGTATTCCCGGTTTCTGCATGCGTTTTCAAGGTACCACCTGCCCTCTGGTAAGTCCAATATATAACAGCTTTATTTAAATTGCTTAGAAATTCATCTCCTGGTTGATGCCAGAACGCAGAGAGTGATACCCGAAAAAAAGCGGGAAGTTTCAAGAAATGAGTGAAACTTTCGAATAACTCAACTGGTATGATAAGGTATTCCCGGGAGCTGATTCCCGGATGTCCATTCCCCTTGAACCTTCTTCATTCAGGACAATCAAATGCCCGCTTCCGCTCGCAACTGGATCCTGGCCTGCCTCCCCGCGGGAGTCGTGGCGCTGGTGATCTCCCTGGTTGCCTGGGCTTCGAGCAGCCCACTGAAGAAGACGGAACCGATTCCCGTTCTACAGAATGAGGATTCACTGACCCGCACGGTCGATCAGGTAGATCAGTTCTTCACACAAGAATGGCAGGAGCGAGAGCTCGTCCCCGCGGCGGAGGCAGACGAACTCACACAGATGCGTCGGCTTTCTCTTGCTTTGCATGGCACAATCCCATCCCTGGAAGAAATACGTGAATTCCAGACAATGTCGGGGGATGATCGACTGGAGCGCTGGACCTTAAAACTTCTCGATGACCGCCGCTTCGCCGATTATTTTTCCGAGCGATTCACACGCGCTTTTGTTGGAGTTGCCCAGGGACAATTCATTGTCTTTCGTCGCGATCGCTTCAAAGCCTGGCTGAGCGAACAGATTCAGGCCAATACGCCTTATGATGAACTGGTCAGAAAATTGATTGCCGGCGAAGGGCTCTGGACCGGCGACCCGGAAACCAATTTCATCACCGCGGCAGTCGCAGATGGCAACCTGGATCGCAACAAACTGACGGGCAGCACCGTCCGTGCCTTTCTGGGACAGCGGATCGATTGTGCCCAGTGCCACGATCATCCTTTCGATCACTGGAAGCAGACCGATTTCGAAGGTCTGACCGCTTTTTACGGTCAGGTGGAAGTACAGGTTCTCGGCGTGCGCCAGAACAATAAACTGAAGTACGAAGTTGAGGATCGTAATACGCTGGAAACCCGAACGGTTGCTCCGCAGGTTCCTTTCCTGAATGAGTGCCTGCCTGAGGAAGGGACACTGCGTGAGCGACTGGCGACCTGGGTGACACACCCCGACAACCGTCGTTTCGAACGTGCGTCTGCCAATCGAATCTGGGGGCTGTTGTTCGGCGTACCTTATATCGATCCTGTCGATGATCTTCCCGCGCCCACTGACCTGACACAGGAAGCCCCCAAACTACTCGACATTCTGGGCCAGGACTTTCGCGAGAACGGATATGACATCAAACGTCTGATTCAGATCATCGTGGCATCGAAACCGTTTCAACGATCATCATCCACAGACATGGTTGACGCAGAAGAGATCCAACGGGCAACCCGTGCATGGGCGCTGTTCCCCCTGGTCCGACTGCGTCCCGAACAGATCATCGGTTCCATGCTGCAGTCATCCTCGCTGAAAACTATCGACCAGAACTCGAATCTATTCATGCGGGCCCGTCGCTTTTTCTCAGAGATCGATTTTGTACGTGAATATGGGGACCTGGGTAGTGACGAACTGAATGACTTTCCTGGAACAATTCCCCAGGCTCTGTTGCGGATGAACGGTCAGTTTGCCAGAGACAACGGCAGTGCATCCCCGTTTAATTCGGTTGGTCGGATTACGTCGCTGGACATCTCGAATGAAAAAAGGATTGAAACCTGTTTCCTCGTCTGCCTGTCCCGACCACCGACAGCAGAAGAGCTGACGCACTTTTTGAAACAGTATGAGTCTGCTTCGAATCAGAAACAGCGCGAAAAAATCACCGAGGACCTGTTCTGGGCGCTGTATAATTCACCCGAATTTTCATGGAATCATTGAGCCATGTTCGACTTTCCCCTGTTTTCACAATCGCTGAGTCGCCGGGACCTCTGTAAGGTTGCACTGGGAGGTACGCTCTCCTTCATGCTGCCTGGCTTTGATCTTCAGGCAGCGCAGAAGCGGGGGCCGGAACGGCGAAAATCGGTGATTACACTCTGGATGGGAGGCGGCCCCAGTCAGCTTGAGACATGGGACCCACACCCGGGGACTCAAATCGGCGGTCCGGGGAAAGCGATCTCTACCGTTGTCCCGGGTTTACAGATTTCCGATATGTATCCACTGCTCGCAGAACAGTTGGGGGGAATGTCTGTGATTAGGTCGATGGTTTCCAAAGAGGGAGACCACGAACGGGGTACGAAATATCTCAAAACCGGTTACCGTCCGGAACCGACGACCGTCTATCCCGCACTGGGTGCGATCATCACGCACGAAGCCCCCAACAAAGGACTGGAAATTCCACAACATATTTCCATGGGCAACACCCAGTTTCCGGCTCGGGGCGGTTATCTGGGGGCACACCTTGATGCATTTCGCGTTCCCGATCCCGGTAAGAATATTGGCAATATGCGATCCGGAGTGGGAGATCCCCGCCAGGAACGGCGGCTGGAAAACCTGGATGTCGTCTCACAGGCATTTCGCAGAGGGCGCACCATCCAGACCAAAAAAACGTTGCATCAGTCGACCATCGATCGTGCCCTGACCATGATGAGTTCCGAACAACTGCAGGCATTCGAAATTGAAAAAGAACCGGCAGCCGTCCGCGCCGCTTATGGCGACTCTCCCTTCGGACGTGGTTGCCTGGTCGCCCGAAGGCTCGTCGAACAGGGTGTGCATGCGATCGAAGTCAATCTGAATGGCTGGGACAGCCATGCGAACAACTACACCGGACATCAGACTCAATCAAAAATTCTCGACCCCGCTTTCGCTACGTTGCTCAAGGAACTCAAAGAACGGGATCTGCTCGATTCGACAATTGTGCTTTGTATCGGCGAATTTGGTCGGACTCCCAAGATCAATCCGCTGGACGGACGCGACCACTGGCCTTCTGGCTTCTCCTGTATTGTGGGTGGAGGTGGCCTGAAAGGGGATTTAATCATCGGAGAAACAGATCCCACCGGAAAAGAAAAAGATCCGACCGAACCGGTTCGCATTCAGGATCTGTACGCCACGATTCTGCAGAAGCTTCAAATCGACTTCACTAAAGAACTGATTTCCCCCATCGGCCGCCCGCTGGCTCTGAGCGATGGATCTCCGATTGCCAAGCTGGTCTGAGCCTGCGTTTGTATACTCTGCCGCCTGAGAAGAAAATTCCGGGAAACAGGGAAAATGCTTGCGAGTGCGCAGGAAAGATTCTAACTTGTTAAGGAGAACAGTTCCCCAGGGACCCCTGTTTCCTGTATCAAGCCGCTTTCCTTCATTCCTGTTTCTTATGGAATCCGATCATGCAGCGTATCCTTCTCCTGCTCATTCTTTCTGTTGGATTTGGTCTTTCAGTCAGTCATGTCAGCCAGGCTGCTGACTGGTCTCAATTTCGAGGTCCTTCCGGGAATGGAGTTTCAGAGTCGACGGGATTACCTACCGAATGGAGTGCCGAGAAAAACATCCTCTGGAAAACGAAACTTCCCGGGCATGGCTCTTCCAGCCCGGTTCTCTACGGGGACCAGATTTTTCTGACTGCTTATACCGATTACGGTTTGACAGCAGAAGATGACGGAAACCCGGCTGACCTGCGGCTGCACGTGATTTCAATCAATCGGGAAGATGGCAAAATCATGTGGGACCAGTCAGTGGCCCCCTTGAACCAGGTGCAGAAAATCACCAAACGGATTGTGGACCATGGATACGCCAGTGGGACGCCCGCCTGTGATGAAACCGGCGTCTACGCCTTCTTTGGTACCTCGGGAGTGGTCGCTTACGATTTGAAGGGAAACCTCAAATGGCAGGCCGATGTCGGCAGTAAGACTGCGGGATTCGGTTCCGCCTCCTCGCCGATCCTCTACAAAGACTTCGTAATCATCAATGCAAGTATCGAAAGCGAGACAGTCTATGCTCTGGAGAAAGCGACCGGGAAAGTCGCCTGGAAAGCCGAGAACATCGTCCGGGCCTGGACGACGCCTTCTATCGTCGATGTACCGGGAGGCAAGCAGGAGCTGGTAGTAAATCAGAAAAACCAGATCCTGGGATTCGATCCTGATACCGGTAAACAGCTCTGGACCTGCGAAGGAATTCAGGACTATGTTGTTCCGGTCGTCGTTCAAAATGAAGGCATCCTCTACTGCCTGGGAGGCCGGAGCAATCACAGTATTGCCGTTCGTCCCGGTGGTCGGGGAGACGTCACAAAAACCCATAAGCTCTGGGAAGTGAACGTCGGTGCCAACGTAACTTCACCCGTCTTCCACGAAGGACATCTTTATTGGGCCAGCGATCGGGGTATTGCTTTCTGTCTGAACGCGAAAAATGGTGAAGTCGTCTACAAAAACCGGCTGCCGACCAAATCCCGGCTGTATGCCTCAATTGTTCTGGCGGATGACAAACTGTATGTCACGACCCGCGATAATGGGGTCGTCGTGCTCAAAGCGGTGCCGGAGTACGTTGAACTGGCTCGGAATGAAATTAAGTCTGATGAAGACCTGTTTAATGCTTCGCCGGCAGTCAGCGAGGGGAGTATTTACCTGCGGACCAACGGTTATCTGTACCGAATTGCGGAGCAGAAATAGAAATAGACCGAAGCGATTCTGGTGAAATCACTTAACGTAGCTCACGACTTTGACGTAGCTCCCTGATACCACCGTCGAACCGCTGGAAATCCCGATTCAGGAGCTCTACAATACGGAGCATGACTGAATCATCGACTCAAAATTCGCACCTCTTCAAAACGATTGGCGTCATTGGCGTCGGTCTGCTGGGAGGTTCTATTGCCGCTGCAGCGCGACAGCGACATCTGGCGGAAACGATTCTCGGAGCAGGACGAAATCCTTCCAGAATGCGGGCTGCCCAGCAGTCAGGACTGCTGGATCGGGGGTCAACCAATATCGCAGAGACGGCAGCCCAGTCCGACCTTGTGATCGTCTGCACACCCGTCAACAATATCGTCCAGTTCATTCGCATCGTGGCTCAAAACAGCCGCCCCGGAACGGTGATTACCGATGTTGGCAGTACGAAGCAGAAAATCTGCTCCGAATTGTATGGGAGCCTGCCTGAGGGAGTCACATTTGTGGCATCACATCCCCTGGCCGGATCTGAAAAAGCAGGATTTGAATTTGCCGACCCCGAACTGTTTGTGGGGCGTCCCTGTGTGGTGACGCCCGATGATAAAACCCCGGATGAGGCCATCGAGCGGGTTAAAGGTTTCTGGGAAGCCCTGGGGATGCACGTTCTGCAGACCACGCCTGAAAATCATGATCGGATTCTGGCAGAAACCAGTCATCTACCGCATGTAATTTCCTCAGCCCTGGCGATGACTCTGTCAGAAGAGAATCGTCCGTTTACGTCTACCGGGTTTCGCGATACGACCCGGATCGCCGGCGGTGACCCATCGATCTGGATCGATATCCTGCTCAGCAACAGCGATGCCATTATTGAAAGCATCGACAAATATACCCAGTCCCTCGCCCGGTTGAGGGAGGCCATCGTCAACCAGGACGAAAAACAGCTGCGTCAGCTGCTGGAAGATGGCAAAAAGAATCACGATGCATTAAATTCAGCACCGTAAGTGGAAACCAGTCTGATCCCAAAAATCCACAATCTCAGCCTGTCCCTGACTCAAATCAACTGTAACGGAACACACTATGCTTTGCGAAGTCGAAATTAAACCAGCCGAGAACCAGATTGACCGTGAAGGTGCACGGATTCTCAAGGAATGTCAGGTTCTGGGTGCGAATTCCATTCGTTCCGTGCAGACGGCTCATTCCTTTCTGCTGGAAGGAAACCTGGATCAGGCAGGCCTGGAACAGATTGCCCGTAATCTGCTGGCTGACCCGGTGGTGGAATCTTTCGAGATTCGCACACTTTCCAGTGAATCGACTGAG
Organism: Gimesia chilikensis; assembly: GCF_008329715.1. Classification (GTDB taxonomy): domain Bacteria; phylum Planctomycetota; class Planctomycetia; order Planctomycetales; family Planctomycetaceae; genus Gimesia; species Gimesia chilikensis. The sequence continues at coordinate 249,298 of NZ_VTSR01000009.1, forward strand.
TCCGGATCGAGCGAACCGCTGCTGAATGTGATGTTCAAGCCGGGCGTGACTGACAATGTGGCCAACAGTGCCCGCGATGCGATTGCCGACCTCGGGCTGGCTATCGAGAATGTCGCCACCTGTCGCAAGTACTGGGTCAACTCCGACGCAGACAGTGACGAGATTGATCGCATGGCGTCCAAAGTTCTGTCAAACGACGCCATCGAGTATGTCGTCCGCGGTCCCCTGTTGATGGACAGCATCCGCCTGGGAAGCGAGTACACGTTCGAACTGGTCAAAGTACCCATTCGGGATATGAGCGACAGCCAGCTGGAAACCCTGAGTCGCGAAGGCCAGCTGTATCTGAATCTGGCTGAGATGCGGACGATTAAGGACTATTACGTCAAACAGGAGAAAGATCCGACCGATGTTGAGCTGGAAAGTGTCGCTCAGACCTGGAGCGAACACTGCTCGCACAAAACCCTCGCTGGCCGAATCCATTTCCGGGATGGCGAACGGGATATTCATTTCGAAAACATGCTCAAAGAAACCATCTTTGCCGCCACAACTGAAATTCGGAAATCACTGGGAGAGAAAGACTGGTGCGTCAGTGTCTTCGCCGACAACGCAGGCGTGATCACCTTCGACGACAAGCAGGACGTCTGTTTCAAGGTAGAAACCCATAATCACCCTTCAGCTCTGGAACCATACGGTGGCGCCAATACGGGCCTGGGAGGCGTCATTCGGGATCCACTGGGTACCGGTCTGGGTGGTAAGCCAGTCTGTAATACCGATGTCTTCTGTTTCGCGCCTCCGGACATCTCTTACGATGAACTGCCCGCAGGCGTTTTACATCCCAAAGCGGTCGCCACCGGTGTGGTCTCGGGTGTCCGCGATTATGGTAACCGGATGGGAATTCCTACAGTCAACGGAGCGGTCTACTTTGATGAACGCTACCTGGGAAATCCTCTGGTTTACTGTGGGAACGTCGCGATGCTGCCCGTCGGTAAGTCGGCCAAACAACAGGCACAGCCGGGGCATTATATTGTCGCAGTGGGTGGCCGGACCGGGCGAGACGGGATTCATGGAGCCACATTCTCCTCAGCAGAACTGACCTCTGAGAGCGAATCCCTTTCAGGAGGTGCAGTACAGATCGGGAACGCGATCACAGAAAAAATGATGATGGATGTGATCCTTGAAGCCCGCGATCAAGAGCTGTTTTCCGCAATCACCGACTGTGGTGCCGGCGGTTTCAGCAGTGCTGTCGGTGAAATGGGTGAAAAGACGGGTGCAGAAGTCTGGCTGGACAAGTGCCCGCTCAAATACGCCGGCCTGTCCTATACGGAAATCTGGATCTCCGAAGCCCAGGAGCGAATGGTACTGGCTGTTCCCCCGGAAAACTGGGAAGCCTTCGAGAAACTGTGCGCTTGTGAAGGAGTCGAAGCTTCTGTCATCGGTCAGTTCACAGACACACAACATCTTGTTTTGAAATACCAGGATCAGATTGTTGGAGATCTGGAGATGGAGTTCCTCCACGATGGACGACCGCCGATCGTGCGTGATGCGGTCTACAAGACACCGGAATTCACCCCGTTGATTCCAACACAGAAAGATGACTACAACAAAGACCTGACTTCCATTCTGAGTTCACTGAATGTCTGCAGCAAGGAGTGGATCATTCGCCAGTATGACCAGGAAGTCCAGGCAGGTAGCGTGGTCAAACCCCTGGTCGGCGTACAAAACGATGGTCCTTCAGACGCCGCAGTGGTACGTCCGGACCTGACTTCAACACGGGGGCTGGTCATCTCCTGCGGTATGAATCCCCGTTATGGTGACTTAAGTACACATTGGATGGCGGCTTCGGCCATCGATGAAGCCATTCGTAACTGTGTTGCAGTGGGGGCAAATCCCAACAAGATCGCGATCCTCGACAACTTCTGCTGGGGCAATACCGACCGACCGGAAACCCTGGGCAGTCTTGTTGCCGCGGCCCTGGCCTGCCAGGAATTCTCAATCGCCTATGGTTCACCATTTATCAGTGGTAAAGACAGTCTGTACAACGAATTCTCCTACGAGAATGAAAAGGGAGAAAAAGAGACCGTCGCGATTCCGCCTTCTCTGTTGATCAGTGCTATCGGCCAGATTCCGGACGTGAGCAGAGCGATCACAATGGACCTCAAGTCACCCGGCAACCGGATCTTCCTGGTAGGTGCCACCCGAGATGAACTGGGCGGAAGCCATTATGCCCTGGTCAATAACCTGGAGGGGGGAGAGGTTCCGCAGGTTGATAAAGAGGACGCTCCGCTGATCTTCAACGCCCTGCACTCCGCGATTCAGCAGCAGTTGGTACGCAGTTGTCATGACCTGAGCGAAGGGGGCCTGGCAGTTGCAGCGGCAGAAATGGCATTTGCCGGCGGCTACGGAATGAAACTGGATCCAACCCGCTTACCTGAAGCATTGGAACTGTCCACCGCCAGCCTGCTCTTCTCTGAAAGTAACACTCGTTTTCTGACCGAGGTCGCTCCGGATAAAATTGCCGCCCTGCAACTCTGCTTTGGCGAGTTGCCCCTGGTGGAAATTGGGGAAGTCATCGGAAATCGACAGCTCACGATCAAGGGTACTTCCGGAAGCAATGTAATCAATCTTGGCCTGGACGAACTTAAGTCCGCCTGGAAAAATCCACTGGCCTGGGATTAAGCGGTCGCAACGTGGACATTTTTCTGATCTGATTTACAAACAAAATTTGCTTTTCCCTGCGCGCCCCTTCCCTGAGAACTCCCGGTTCCCCCCAGAATAATCCTTCCCCGGGGGGCCGGTTCGAGTAGAATAACGACAGACGTCTGAAAATGGATTTTATGCCAATCATGGGGATCTGTACGGAATATTCCCGGTAGTCCAGATTGACGGGAAACCCCTGTAATTTCTCGGTTTATGGTCGCAAAGTCTATTCTCAGGCATTACGATAGAGTCTTGTCAGACTTGGAATGGCACGTTGTCTGAAATGGTTCGCATGCTCGTTGGCGTGCTCGCCCGGCGTCGATTACCTGTGAAGACAGGAGAGATGAACCAGCAGTTCTTACGGAACATTCTGCTGCAGGCAGTGTTTACCTTTGTAGAAAGGTGTTTAAACGGATGTCGGACGTACAAAATGAATCTACAGGATCTCCCGATCTGGAAATCACGCGGGAGTCGATTGATAAACTGAGTTCTGCTTACCAGCAGATTCATGGCGAAATGTCAAAAGTAATTGTCGGTCAGGATGACGTGATCGAACAGTTGCTGATTGCCCTGTTCAGCCGGGGACACTGTCTGCTGGAAGGGGTACCCGGACTGGCGAAAACCCTGATGATCAGCTCGCTGGCACAAACGCTGTCGATGTCGTTCAGCCGCATCCAGTTTACCCCCGACCTGATGCCCGCCGATATTACGGGAACCGACGTACTCCAGGAAAATCGCGAGACAGGCGAACGCGAATTTCGTTTCATCCCCGGTCCGCTGTTTCACAATATGGTCCTCGCGGATGAAATCAACCGAACGCCTCCCAAAACACAGGCAGCACTGCTCGAAGCGATGCAGGAGCACCAGGTGAGTGTCGGACAGACGCGGCACCTGCTCAGTGACCCCTTCTTCGTCCTGGCGACGCAGAACCCGATCGAACAGGAAGGGACCTACTCACTGCCCGAAGCACAGCAGGACCGCTTCATGTTCAAAGTGTATGTGAAGTATCCGTCGTTCCAGGAAGAACGACAGATCGCCCGCCGGACAACCTCTGATTCTAACGACAAAATCGAACACGTCCTGACGGCCGTGGATGTCCTGGAGATTCAAAAGATCGTACGACAGGTCCCCGTCTCGGACCATGTCATCGACTATGCACTGGCCCTGGTCAGGCAAACCCGGATCAATGAACCGGGAACCCCTGATTTCATCAATGAGTGGCTGAGCTGGGGAGCTGGTCCGCGTGCGGTACAGAACCTGTTGCTCGGTGGAAAAACACGTGCTCTGTTGAACGGAAACGCTCACGTCTCAACAGAAGATATCAGCGCTCTGGCCGCTCCCGTGTTGCGGCATCGTATCGTGACGAACTTCGCTGCGGAATCGGAAGGGATTACCTCCGACCTGGTGATTGAGCGTTTGATAAAAGAGACACCGTCTAAGGAAGGCGAACTTACCAGTGACCCAAGATTACAGAAAATTTTTGCTGCCTGAAGCCATCTCCCGCATCTCGCGGCTGGAAATTCGGGCACGCTCGATCGTCGAAGGCTTTCTGTCCGGGTTGCACCGTAGTCCTTTTTTCGGCCAGTCGGTGGAATTCGCCCAACACCGCGAGTATGCCCCGGGAGATGACGTCCGGAATATCGACTGGAAGGTCTGGTCGAAAACCGACAAGTATTACATCAAGCAGTACGAAGAAGATACCAACCTCCGCACCACCCTGCTCGTCGATGTCAGCGAATCGATGCAGTTTGGTACGGGACCGTTGAATAAATATGAATACGGTTGTACGGCAGCGGCTGCCCTGGCTTACCTGCTGCTCAAACAGCAGGACTCAGTGGGACTGGTCACTTTCGATGACGCCATCCGCTCCAAAGTTCCTGCACTGAGCAAGCGAACTCACCTGAATTCACTACTGAGTGCCCTGGCTGCAGAAAAACCTGCTCAAAAAACGGACATTTATGACGTACTAAAAGAGGTCGCCGAAACGCGATCGCAAAAAGGGACGATCATCCTCATATCCGATTTATTCGTTAACCGTGAAAGTCTGTTCAAAGGTCTGCGACTGCTGCAGTATCGCGGACACGATCTGATGCTCCTGCACATTCTGGATGATCAGGAGCTCGACTTTGATTATGCAGGTACAACACGGTTTGAAGGAATGGAAGAAACAGGCGAACTGGTCTGCGATCCCCGCTCCTTGCGCGAGGGCTATCTCAAGGCTATGCATGAGTTTCTGCATGACGTAAAACGCCGTTGTGCCCGCAATAAATTTGACTATCAGACCATCCGCACCAGCGAGTATCTTGATGCCGCCCTGGCGCATTACCTGAATCACCGGATCGGCATGCAACAGTCGATCCGACAATAAGCAACGAATTGACCACCCCTGACACACTCAACTGATAAATAGTTTATGGAAGCCTGGTTAACACAACATTTTGTGAATTCAGCACTGGTCTATACCGGTGTCGCGATGGTCGCTGCGCCGATCATTATCCATCTGATTAACCGCTTCCAGTATAAACGCGTTCGTTTTGCCGCCATGGAATTCCTGCTGCAAAGCCAGCAGACCAACCAGCGGCGGGTGCTTCTGGAACAACTGCTGCTTCTGCTGCTGCGGATTCTGTTAATCGTCTGCCTGCTGCTGCTGATTGCGCGGCTGATTCTCGATCCGGATCAGCTCTCTATGTTTCAAGGAGCCAAGTCGCATCACGTGATCGTACTCGACGACAGTGGCTCCATGCGCAACATCTGGGGTGAGCAGTCAGCGTTTCAGGAAGGACTGCAGGTAGTCCGCAAAATTGCCGCGGAGGGGACGAGTCGTCCCAACACTGAAAAATTTTCTCTGATCCTGCTCTCCCGTGCGGACGCTCCACTGTTCCTGCAACGTGATATCAACGAAGAACTGATCAACGAACTCGATGCCAAGCTCGGAAATCTCACCTGTTCCCATCAGAGCCTGGACCTGAACCAGGGTCTGGAAGCGGCTGCTGATCTGCTGAATGAAGACCGGGCGGTGATTAAAACTCTGCACCTGATTTCCGACTTTCGTAAAGCAGACTGGCAGGAGAAAAAATCGGTCGCAGCGACGATCGAAAAGTTGAGCAGCAACGATACTACGATCAATCTGGTCAAAACGGTTCCCGATTCACAGCCCAACCTGGCGATTACGGAACTCTCGGGCGCTACGGAGGTCGCAGCCGTCGATGTCCCACTCCGGTTGCGTGTCAGCGTTAAAAACTTTGGTGACAAGGTGGCTCAAGATGTCCGCGTCTCGGCGTTTGTCGATCAGAACAAGCTGCCGATGAGCATTGTATTTGACAAGATTGAAGCCGGCAGCGAAGTCTCCCAGGATTTTGATGTCGTGTTCAATAAACCGAATCTGCATCAGATTAATGTCAGTTTGAGTAACGATGCACTCGACAGCGACAACGAACGTTTTCTGTCCATCAACGTCAAGCAGTCAAATCCAGTTCTGATTGTGGACGGGAATCCTTCCGGCAACGAATGGATGTACGTCCAGACCGCGATTGCTCCCGACGCCGCCATCACAGGATTTGCGCCCTCGGTCGAAAATGTCGACTACCTGCGCAGACACCCATTGAATCAGTTCAAGAACATCTACCTGCTCAATGTGGCCGAGTTGCCCCTCGATGCGATTGATGCCCTGGAGACATTCGTCAAAAACGGGGGCGGCCTGATCTGGTTCGCAGGCCCCTCAGTCCAGCCTGCGTTCTATAACGACAAACTTTACAAGGAAGGGAACGGACTGTTTCCGGCGCCCCTGGAAATCGCGCCTCGTGACCTGCCTGCACGCGACTCGAATACGCTGGTCGACCTGGAGGTCGGTGACCATCCACTGTTTTCAGTTTTCGCAGGTCAGGACAATCCCCTGATCGAAGCGGTCTCGATCATGCGTTACTTCCCGATTTCTGCCCAGTGGCTGCAAAATAAGGCTGCTACCGCTTCGGGAGTCAGCATCATCGCCAAGCTGAGAAATCAGGATCCGCTGATCCTGGAACACCGACTGGGGAAAGGACGCATTATTACCTGTCTGACTTCTGCCGGTCCTGTCCAGACCAGCGAAGGAGAGCCCTGGAATTCCTGGGCGCTGAATCCGAGTTATATCGTCTTCCAGTTGGAGCTGCAGAAATACCTGGTGCAGTCTCGCTCCCACGAGCAGGCTGAGACATCCGGGGATCCGATCGCCTTCTCACTGGATGCAGCGACCTACACCGATGAAGTAGAAATCCTGACTCCCGTGACCGCCGGGGGGCGGACCGTACGACTCAAGGCCACTCCCCAACAGGACAGCGACGCGAGTAACTCAGGTGACCTGAAACTGATCACGACTTTTCGCGAGACCGACCAGCCGGGTGTCTACACAGTACAGCTGAAGCGTCAGGACCAGACTGTTGAATCCCAGATGTATGCTTTCAATTTCCCTGTCACCGAAAGTAACCTGGAACTGGCGACGACAGATGAACTCACTGCCGAGTTAGGAAACTCTCCCTCGATTCAGATTCAGGAACCCGGTGAATTCCAGTGGATTCAGGGCCAGGAAGCGGGGCGGGAAATCACCAACACAATTCTGATCATCCTGTTTATACTATTGCTCTGTGAACAGCTGCTGGCCTACCGCCTGAGCTACCATCCCCAGACTGCGAGCGTTGCCGCATGAACCTACTGAGCTCTGTCTCCCAATTCATGATGCTGGCTGCCGACGAAACCACGGCGTTTCGTTCGATCGAATACGATACGCCCGAAACCGGCTGGGGCTGGCTGCTGCTGTTGGGGGGCCTGGCACTGGTACTGATCCTGTCGATCCGCACCATCTGGAAAGATTCGTTTCAGCTGCCCGTGTTCTGGCGGTGCTGGTTGACCGGGTTGCGTCTGGCGGTGCTGATTGCATTGATAGTCATCGTATTCAACCCGCATGAACGAACACAGAAAATGTCGTTCCGCCCATCCCGGGTCGCGGTGCTGGTCGACACCTCACTCTCCATGAGGCACCCGAATGAGCTGGTCTCTGCAAATGCCAGTTCCCCCGCCAGTCGAAACGTCCCCAGTCGGATGGAAGCCATTGAAAAACTGCTCGCGGACTCACCTCTGATTGCAGACCTGCAGAAGAGTCACCAGGTCAGTGTCTACACGTTCGACCAGGCCCTGAAAGGGCCACACCATGTCTTCCAGCGTGAGTCACAAGACAAAACTTCCAATACTGAAGAATCAGTTGATACTACATCCCCAGAAACGGATACTAAAGTTGACTGGAACACTCTGCTACAACCTCAAGGACTCGAAACGAGACTGGGGGAACAGCTGGGGCAGCTGATCCGCGAAATCAATGGTTCAACGTTGTCGGGAATTATCGTGGCCACCGATGGTGCTTCTAATGCAGGCACTGATTTACTCTCTGCCAACGAAGCAGCAAAGGAAGCCAAAGTTCGTCTGATTACTCTCGGTGTCGGCAGTCCGACACGACCGGCTAACCTGCAGGTTTCAAAAATCATCGCTCCCACAGATGTACAGTTCGGCGATGCCTTTGAAATCACCGCACTGCTGCAGGCGGTCGGAATGCCAGGAAAAAATATCACACTGGAGTTGCTGAAAAAGCTGCCGGGAGATGCAGAACCAACGGTGATTGAGTCTCGCGATATTCTATTACCTACAGAAGACGGCCTGCCGCTGGATGTCAAATTTGAACGGACGCCAGCCGAAGAGGGTGAAATCAACTACGTGATCCGGGTGCGTGGCAATCAGCTGGCCCAGGATGCGAACGCGATGGACAACGAACTGGAACACACGGTAAATGTCTTCAGCCGTCCGACTCGGGTACTGGTGATTGCAGGTGGTCCGATGCGTGATTACCGCTTTGCCCGTACGATGCTTTACCGCCATCCCTCTATCAAGTCAGATGTCTGGCTGCAATCTGCGCCTCCGGGTGTCTCACAGGATGCTGACCAGTTGCTGTATGAATTCCCCGAACGAGCCGACCTGTTTGAGTATGATGTCGTCCTGGCTTTCGATGTGAACTGGAGCCTGTTATCAGCAGAACAGATGCTGAATCTGAATGAATGGGTCTCCTCCGGGGGCGGGGGCATCGTGTTGGTTGCCGGTGATGTCTATACACCTAAAATGTCGCTGGAAAGTGACAAGTATCAGTCGATTCTCGATCTGTATCCAGTCTTCATTAATTCCTTTGTAAGGGATTATCTCGATCAGGAAGCAACACAGATTCGCCGCATTGAATGGACACAGGCGGGACTGGATGCCGGTTTCCTGATGCTGACCGACGATCCGGCGACCTCGAAAGAGCTCTGGGAAACATTCCCGGGGCTGTATCGCTGTTATCCCTCGAACGGAGCCAAAGCTGCTGCGACGGTCTACGCTCATTTTCCCGACCCCAAAACTCAAACCGAACATGGTTTTTCGATTCTGATGGCTTCACAATATTTCGGCGAAGGCCGCTGCTTCTACCTCGGTAGCCCCGAAATGTGGCGGCTCCGTTCCGTCGATGAAGATTACTACGACCGCTTCTGGACCAAACTGATCCGTAATGTCGGACAGGGACGTACTCGACGTGGTACGAAGCGGGGGACCCTGATTCTCGAACGGGATGAATATGTTCTGGGACAGACGGTCTCGGTACGGGTTCGACTGTTGAATCCCGAATTCCAGCCACTTGTTCAGGAATCGGTACCGATGGAAGTCATTGACCCGCGCGGACGCCCCCTGGTTCCTAATCTGCTCTTAATGCAGGATCGAAACCGTCCGGGAGAATACACGGCCAGCTTCCGAGCCAGCCTGCCCGGGAAGTATCGTTTCAATGTGACCGTTCCGAATTCCAAGGGACAGGTCGTCGAAGGCAGTCTGAATGTCCTGCTGCCGCGACTGGAAGATGAATCACTGAGCCAGAATGTCAAAGGCCTCAAGGAGCTGGCCCGCGATACGGGCGGTGCGTATCTTGCACTGGAAGAAGCGGAAACAATTCCTGCACTGCTGCCCGACCAGGGTGAAGAATTTTTGATCGACGAACGCTTGAAAACACTTTGGGACCAGGCCTGGGTCTTCTTCCTGTTAGCAGGCCTGCTGGCGACCGAGTGGCTGACACGAAAACTGTTTAAATTGTCATGACAATCAGTAATGGAAAGAATTTCAGGGAACTCCGGCACTTCAATCGACGTCCCAAATGATTGTAAAGCAGACCTATGAATGAACCATCAAAAATCACGCTCCCTCAGGAAATCACTGATCTCCTCAATCGGTTGCGTGGGAAAATCCGCAGATACATTCTGTTGGAAGGAGTTGCGCGGCTGCTGGCAGTGATCGGTCTGATCTTCTGGGCCAGCTTCCTGGTTGACTGGGGTTACTTTCAGCTGAGCCATTTTGAACTGCCGGTCTGGTTTCGAGCCTCGCTGGTCCTGATTTCCGTTTCGGCAATTCTCGTACTGGCGGTCAGTCTGCTGCTGTTCCGCCTGATGAAAAAAATGCGACGCAAAGCACTCGCACTGGTGCTGGAGCGACGCTTCCCCGAACTGAATGACCGGCTGGCGACCGCGATTGAACTGCACGAGACCCACGAACCACAGAATGCCCTGACGCGCGCGATGCTGGAACGAACCGTGCATGAAGTGGCCGAGGGCAGCAGACAGCTCCCGCTGGAAGAGGTCTTCGACAAACGTCCGCTGCGGCGTGCTTTTCTCTGCGCGCTGGCACTGTGTATTTCGATCCTGACGCTGGCGGTGTTCAATCAACCGGCGATGGCCCGCTGGGCCAAGGGTTACCTCGAGCTAAAAACCGATTACTGGAACCGAGAGACGGGACTGGTGGTTAAAGTCATCGCACAGCCTGGTGACCGGGTCAAAGATTTTCAGAATCAGATCTACAAGCATGGGCTGGGTAACGATCTGACCCTGCTGGTGGAAACGGCAGATGGAAAGCAGGCTCCCGAACGCGTCCAACTGACATATCGAATGCAAAGCGGACGGGGAGGCGGCAGGACGGTAATGTCCCGCATGGGAGAAGGCCGTTTTAAACACACGATTACCGATCTGCTGGAAGACATTCAGGTCTGGGTGTCGGGAAATGATTACACCAATCCCCAGCCTTACACCATTGAGATTGTGGAAAATCCCGTGCTGGACCAGATTCAACTCTCTTGTGTGTACCCGCCCTACATGGGCCTGAACCAGGTTGAGCCGGCTTCGGGTAAACCAGTCCCCGATCTACTGGCCGTACAGGGAACTCAGATTTCGATCCCCGTTAATACTGAGTTTGATCTGATCTCAAGCGCCAACAAACCGATCACCCGGTATCTGTTCGAAACCGATCGTCTCAAACTGCAACTCGAACCACCACGCGAGAACAGCCAGACCGAGAGTTATCTGGCATGGAAAAACCCTCAGGGAGAAATCGTCAGCCAGGCCGAGATCACCGGCCCCCAACTGTCACAGATGTGTGGTTCAGACCAGTTGCAGTTCCAGATTCCCTTTACGCTGATCGGGGAAAGCAAACCTCAGTCCGAGGCCCAGAGTGGCTCTCTGCCTGCCCGCATTCCACTCATGGCGGATGAGCCGATCCGGATTTATCTGGAGGATGCAGACGGGCTGCTGGTAACCGAGCCGATCCGTTTGAGCATCAACGGGATCGTCGATCAACCACCCAAAATTGATACACAGCTCAAAGGAATTGGCAAATCAATTACCCGTAAGGCGATGATTCCAGTACAGGGAACGATTACCGATGATTACGGTATCCAGGCAGCACGATTTGATTTCCTGGTCGATGAAGATAAAAACTTCCGTCCCCGGCCGTTCCGCAAGAAACCAAGTGAACGCCCCCGGGAATTCACTCTGCAGCGGAATGATCAGGAGGAGTGGGAACGTTTTGAGGTCCTCCCATTGGATCTGAAAGTCGGACAGAAAATCAGCCTGACCGTCCATGCAGAAGATGCAGACAATCTGAGCGGTCCGCATCAGGTACATGGGGAAACCTATCACTTTGAAATTGTTACCGACGAAGAGCTGCTCTCCCAGCTCTATTCCAAGGAACTCAATCTGCGGAAACGCTTCGAACAGATTTTTAAAGAAGTCACACAGACGCGCGATGAACTGAGCGAGCGTATCGAACAACTCAAGCAGGCAGAATCGATCAAAGCGAAACAAAAGCAGGGCCAAAGCGATCCCAAATGGAATGACACCCTGCTGGAAATCCAGACGGCGGTCGCGGTTTCAGCCGATCGCAGTTTGTACGGCAGCCGCAAAAATGCGACAGAAACCGCGTCGATCGTTGAATCATTTCATGACATCCGCGAAGAGCTGGTGAACAATGGAGTCGCCACTGCACAGATTCTGGGCCGGATTGACGACAAAATTCTCAAACCCCTGACCATGATCCACGAGCAGGACTTTCCCGAGGTCGATCAACACCTGGGACTGCTCCGACTGGCTATCGAGAAACAAAATGACCCCTTGCCGGAAATGCAGACCAGCATTGAACTTTTGAACGCCATGCTGAACCGGATGCAGAGTGTCCTTGATGAAATGCAGGACCTGCTGGAGTTTCACGAAGCCATTGAAATGCTGAAGAATCTGATTGAACGCGAAAAAGAATTAACCGAAGAGACAAAAAAATATCGCAAAAACAAGCTGCTCGATCGTCTCAAAGGGTTGGGACTGGAATAATCTGTCGCCAATCTGTGCCTCGGTCAAAATGCGATTTTCACCCCGCTTTTGACTGAACACAAAAACATGCTTCGAACATGGTCCCCGACATGATATAATAAATCGCTGTGCTTTCTTCTCAGCGCGCTCATTATGTTGAGAAAGGCACAGCCCTTACGTATTCCCTCCCTATCGGTTCTGAGTTCATTATGAATTTTCTGTCAGGAGCACTTCTTATGTTGAATCGCCCCCGCATCGCCTGCCTGCTGTTCGCGATCACTGGCGTTCTGTTATGTGCCCCCGCCACCTTTGCTCAGAACAATGCCTCTGACTCTGGGACTGCGAACGGGAAACGGGATCTCTCCGACAAACAGGAGGCGATCTCCCAGCAGTTCAAGCGATTTGAATCGACGCTGCACGACCTGGGCGAATACATGAAAAAAACGGACCCTGCCCGGGCCGACCTGCTGTTTCGGGCCTTTGGTCAGAGTAAACAGAACCAGATGACGGTCGAGATGCAGAGGGTCTTGCAGATGCTGCAGGACGGACAGTTGGGTGAAGCGGTCGAACGGCAGGAAAACCTGCTCCAGAACATGCAGGCCCTGCTCGCGCTGCTTCAGAGCGAAGACCGCATGAGTGAAGTGGAGAAAGAAAAAGAACGCCTGCAGAATCTGCTCAAAGATGTAAACCGGCTGATCGGCCAGGAACGGGATGTCAGAGCAGCAACGGAGCGCGGAGGTAAACAGGCTGATCTCCAGGATAAACAGCAGAAGACCGCTGAAAACGCGAAAAAGCTGGAGGCGAAGATCGACCAGCAGGATGCAGAGAAGAATAAGGACTCACAGCAGTCTGAAAATAAAAATGATCAGGAACAGAAAGATTCGGATCAGAAGCCATCAGGAGAGCAGAAAGAATCTGACTCAAAAGAGGGCAAACCCGAATCAAAGTCTGATCAAAAATCGAATCAGTCTCAGGATTCCAAATCTCAGAATAAATCTCCCCAACAAGGGAAATCAGACCAGAACCAGAAAAGCTCTCCCCAGGAAAAGTCTCCTCAGCAGGGAGAGCAGTCTCAACAACAGCAACAGCAGCAGTCTCAACAGCAACAATCGCAGGAACAGCAGCAATCCCAGCAGGGGCAACAGAAACAGTCTCCGCAGTCAGAGAGTCAGCAGCAACAGCAGAAAACTCCCGGACGCGAAGAACTGGAAAAAGCCCGTCAGGAGATGGAAAAAGCGATTGAAGAACTGAAGAAACAGCAGAAGGAAAACGCTTCGAAACATCAGGACGAAGCAATCCGTAAGCTGACAGAGGCCAAAGAAAAGCTGGAAGAGATGCTGCGTCAGTTACGCGAAGAAGAACGCGAATTGAAGCTGGCTGCGATGGAGGCCCGCTTGCAGAAGATTCTCGCACAGCAGAAACGTGTCTACGCCGGCACCCTGTCGATCGACCAGGTACCGGAGAAAGAACGCAACAGCCGTCATACCGCAAGAGCGGTACAGTTATCGCGTGAAGAGACCATGATCGGAACTGAAGTCGATAAAGCGATTCTGATGATTAAAGACGAAGGTTCGTCTGTCGCCTTTGGTGAAGCTCTGACTGAGGTGCGAGAGGATGTGCAGTCGGTCTCGTATCGGCTCAACCAGACCAAGGTTGGCACCCTGACACAGGAAATCGAGCAGGACATTATCAGCACGCTGGAAGAAATGATCGAAGCGCTGCAGAAAGAGATGGAAAAATCGGAAGACGAGAAGAAACAGCAACAGCAGCAACAACAGGGCGCTCCCAAAGATAAATCCCTGGTCGACATGCTGGCTGAGGTCAAGATGCTCCGTTCCATGCAGTTACGAGTGAATAACCGAACCCGCCGCATCGAAAAACTGGCCCAGGAAAAGGATGCCAATCGTGCTGACCTGCTGGAACAGTTGCAGAATCTGGCGGATCGACAGACACGCATCCAGAATGCCACCTACATTCTGGCCACCGGAAAAAACAAATAGCAGCGCACCTGTTTTACACAAAGGTAACAGACCAAGATGAAACAGCAGTTACTCAACTGTCAGAATCAAAGCGGCATCAGAAACCTGCTCAAAGTGTGCGTTCTGCTGCTCCTGTGGAATGGTCCCGGCCTGACGGTGTATGGGCAGATTTCAGAGAAAGACGCCCTTCCGTTGGAAACGAAAGCGCAGAAACCGGCCGAAGAAGAAAAGACGGTACTCTACGCGGCTCCCTCAGCTGTCGATCTGAAAATTCAGCTGGAGACTTGGACCGCCGAACAGAAAGCCAAAGATCCAGCACTGTTAAAGCGGGTCGCCTCCCAGCTGGCCAAACTGGATCCCAGCCTGAATGCAGAAGACAAACTGAATCTGACCATGCAGGTCTTTGCCGAAGTGAAACCGGAAGCCCGAGAAGTGGCTCGCGCCTATCAGCTGTCGGATCAGTACCCGGTCTTTTCCAATCAACCACTCTTGGTTGAGGGCAAAGCCGATCAATTCTATCTGGCCAATCTGCGATACTACGTCGCCCGTAATCTGACTCAGTATCGCATGGTCGATCAGGCACTGGTGATTTTCAACACGATCCAACCCGATCAACTGGTCGATCCAGCCGGATACCTGTTTTACAAAGCGGTCTGCGAGCATCATCTCCTGCAGAAAGAAGCTTGTGAAAAGACACTGACACAACTGCTTGATCGGACTCAGGAAATCCCTGAACGCTATCGACAGCTGGCCACACTGATGCAGGCAGATCTCGCATCACTTAAAGAAGACAGTCTTGATGAAATCTCCCGGAAGATGAGCGATGTTGAGCGACGTCTTGACCTGGGTAAGTCGGGGAAAGACACTCAGAAAGTGGAAGATGAAATCATCGCCGCTCTCGACAAAATGATCAAGAAAATGGAAGACCAGTCCAAGAACAGTCCTTCCTCCGGTTCGGGTTCCAGCAGTTCCGGTTCTCCTGAGCAAGGCGCAGATGAAAGCCGCGTCAAAGGGTCTACAGCTCCTGGCGAGGTCGACAAGAAGAAGCTGTCGAATAATGGAGGCTGGGGAACACTGCCTCCCAAGAAACAGGCATCGGCCAAAAATATTATTAACCGTAATTTCCCTTCCCACTATCGGAAGGCGATCGAAAAGTACTTTAAAAAGCTGGCGACCGAGAAAGCGAGTTCTGGCAAATAAGCGACATGCCAGACCGTATTTCGCCGCGATTTTAATAGAATACTGGAGACGTTTATGCATTCCCTGTTTTGTGCCACCATGACCATGCTGCTGGCAGCTTCCCCTGGAGTCGAAGTGACCTCTCTGACGGGAACGAGCGTTTCTGGTCAGTTGCAGTCATTGAACCAGGGGACGATCCAGCTGAAACAGGGGCAGGATGATCGACAGTATCCTCTCTCAGGTGTGTTGAATGTACGGTTCCCGCAGAATCGCTTTCAACGCACACTCGAATCCCCCCTAATGGTGCGGCTGACAGATGGTTCCCGCTTTCCGATTCAGGATCTGAAGAGTAATGATCGGGAGACTGTTCTGCAGGGGGAGCAGACGGGAAGCTTGACTGTTCCTACCAAAGCGGTCACATCCGTTCGCTTCGGAGCCCTGAATTCCGATCTTCAGAAATCATGGGACAAACTGCTTAACGGAAAACATAGTAAGGATCTGCTGGTCGTCCAGAAAGAAAATGTGCTCGACTACATTGATGGTGTTGTTGGCAATATCACCGCTGACCGGATTCAGTTCTTTGCCGGTGAAGATGAAGTCCCCGTCAATCGTCAGCGGGTCTTCGGTATTATTTATGCTCGTCCAGCGACAACAGAGACGACGCCCTTCTGTTCAATCAAGCTGACCGATGAAGGCACCCTGCAGGCTTCAGCGATTTCTTATAACGGAACAGATTTCGAAGCCACTCTGCAGACAGGAGCCCGCACCAGGCTTGCTCCTTCGGTAATCGCGAATCTCGATTTCAGCCAGGGAAAGGTACGTTACCTGTCCGATCTGGAACCACGTAACATTGAATACACCCCCTTCTTCGACACGGTCTGGAAGTATCGCCGTGACAAACATCGCGATGGAGGACCGCTGCGTGTGGGTGGCAAAGAATACTCACGGGGACTCTATATTCATTCCAAAACCCTGCTGCAGTATCGACTCAAAGACGATTACCGCCGTTTCCGGGCTGTCATGGGAATTGATGACTCGGTCCCCGGTATCGGTTTTGTATATGTGGAAATTAAAGGCAATGGCCGTACGCTCTTCGCTGGCAATGTGAAAAGTTCTGACTCACCTGTCGATTTAGATCTGGATGTCAGTGGCGTCCGTGACCTGGAGATCCTGGTTGATTTTGGAGATAACCTGGAGATCTGCGATCACCTGGACCTGTGTAATGCCCGCCTGATTAAATAACCCGGATTCGTTGATGACTCTCCCGAAAACGGGTTGGTCTACCGCGGTCCTGAATGATAAGGGAAATCAATGCAGAACGTTTTTGTCTGTGCGCTGTTGATCATCGGCCTGCTCTGCCAGGCTCCCGCGTCAGCTGACACTTCGAATGTAGATCCAGCCGTACTGGCTGCCCAGAAGCAGCGAATTGATGTCATCAAAGCAGTCTCTCCTTCAGTGGTTGCCATCTTCGGTGGTGCTGGTGATGGAGGTGGCTCGGGAGTTCTCGTCACTCCTGATGGCTACGCGCTGACCAACTTCCACGTCGTTTCCGGCGCGGGTAACTTCATGAAGTGTGGGCTGAATGACGGTAAGCTGTATGACGCTGTCATTGTCTCCATTGACCCGACCGGGGATGTGGCTTTGATCAAACTGCTGGGCCGTAATGATTTTCCCGTCGCGAAACTGGGGAACAGCGACACGGTGCAGGTGGGTGACTGGGCCTACGCGATGGGTAACCCGTTCCTGCTGGCAACGGATTTCCAGCCGACCATTACCTATGGGATTGTGAGCGGCGTACATCGCTACCAGTACCCGGCTGGAACATTCCTGGAATACACTGACTGCATCCAGGTAGACTCATCCATCAACCCTGGAAACTCGGGCGGCCCCCTGTTCAATGACCAGGGTGAGTTGATCGGCATCAATGGTCGTGGCTCGTTTGAAAAGAGGGGACGCGTCAATTCGGGAGCCGGCTACGCGATTTCGATCAATCAGATCAAACACTTCTGGGATCATCTCAAGAGCGGCCGAATTGTCGACCATGCGTCGCTGGGAGCCACCGTGGCGACCGGCTTTGACGCCAAAGTGGATGTAGCTGAGATCCTGGAAGACTCAGACGCCTATCGCAAAGGGCTGAGGCTGGGAGATGAGATCGTCTCCTTCGCCGGTCGCCCGATCCGCAGTGTGAACCAGTTCAAGAATATCCTGGGGATTTACCCTGCAGGCTGGACATTGCCTCTGGTCTATCGTCGAGATGAGCAGAAAACGAAAATTTACGTGCGCCTGCAGCCTCTGCACACGGCTGCGGAACTCCAGGAACATGTCAGTTCGCCCAAGATGCTCCCTGAGGAAAAACCGGACGACGAGGATCCCAAACAGCCGAAAATGCCGATCCCTGTGCCTCATGGGCATCCCGCTCCCCCTGCACCGCCGGAACAGTACAAACATCTGTATGTTCCCAAAACCGGTTTCACCAATTATTACTTCAATCAACAGCAACAAGAGCGTCTGTTACAGGCGCTGCACGCTCACAGTAACTTCGCTGATCGCAAAGGCAACTGGACTCTGATCGGCAAACTGGATAACGGAGCAGACTTCACACTCACGCTGGCTGACAAAGGGATCGGCCTGGAATCGGGTAATGACGTCTTCCTGCAATCACTGGAAACAGGGATGCCTGTCGACGAGCCTCCAGGAACAGGCGGACTGCTGGCAGCCTTGCATCACTTCCGTCTCTTACTCTCCGGACAGACAGATCGGTTTACGGATTTCTATTATCTGGGCAGCGAACCTCTGGATGGAAAAAACGAGATGGTCGACGTTATGGTAGCCACACAAACCGGCACCATCTCCCGCTGGTATTTCAACAAGTCGGACCTTTCGCTACGTGGATGTGATTTCTACCTGACGGAGAATTCAGAACCCTGTTCAATCCGCTTTGAACAGTTTCGCACACTCAACGGACAGAAATTTCCGGGTGAGCTTGATGTCCAGTACGAAAACCGTCCTGTGATGAAATTGAAAATTGATCGACTGAAACTGGAAACCACGGACGCCAGCGGGAAATAGCATCCTTTCGTGACGAAAGTAAATACTCTGTGAATCAAGCTAAATTAATCAAACCAATCCTGATCTGTATCTGTCTGCTGGGAGCACTCTTGGTTCCCGTGCATAGGTTGGATGCCTCTTCACGCGAGACGATTCAGTATGCCCTGCCACGCCTGGTCAAAATCTTTGGGGCGGGGGGAGTTAAAAACCTATACGGCTACAGTACCGGCTTTTTAGTTTCTCCAGAAGGTCATATTGCCACCATCTGGAGTCCAGTGCTGGATACGGACCAGTTGTCTGTCGTACTGCACGATGGGAGACGTTATGAAGCGGAAGTCCTCGGAGCCGAACCTCACCTGGATCTGGCGATCATTAAACTCAAATCAGAACGCGACCTGAATCTGCCTTACTTCAATTATGAAGAAAAAGCGACTGCAGGTGCAGGCACACGGATCCTGGGTTTCAGTAACATGTTTCGTGTCGCTACGGGAGACGAACCGGTCTCCGTGCTGCACGGCGTCATTGAAGCCCGCACCGATCTGCCCCGGCGGAGAGGTGCCTTCGAGCTTTCTTACACAGGTGATGTATATGTAGTTGACGCGATCACAAATAACCCTGGAGCGGCGGGCGGGGTGATCATGACCTATGATGGCAAACTGCTGGGGATGATTGGCAAACAGGTACGTAACGCCAAGACAAATACCTGGGTGAATTATTCCCTGCCCATCGATGTGCTGAGTAAAAGCATCAGGCAGATCGTGACCGGCAAATTCGAATCCAGCGAAGACCAGAATGAACCGGAACCTTCCATCGTTGAACGTTACAAACCGATTGATTTTGGTCTGGTCATGGTCCCCGATGTCTTATTTCGCACCCCCGCTTTTATTGACACTGTGCTCCCCGGTTCCCAGGTCGCGCAGGCAGGTCTTAAACCCGACGACCTGGTGGTCTTTGTAAATGATGAATTGATCAAGTCCTGTAAAACCCTCAAATCTGAGCTGGGGAAACTGGAAGCCGGCGATACCGTCAGGCTGGTCGTCCGCAGAGAAAACCAGCTGGTTGCCGTCGAACTCCAGGTCCCGCCCGAAAAAAAAATAAAAGAGTGATACCCCTGTTATGAGAAGACATTTAATTCTGTCGCTGCTGCTGTTCTGGATCGTGTGCGGTCTGGGGAATTCTCCCCTGCCGGCCCAGCCTCCTGCCTCTGATCTGGAGAGCCTGGAAGAACGTGCCTTTAAACAGGCTGCAGCGCTGATGAACCCGTCCATCGTACGTATCGAAACGGTGGGCGGACAGGACCGGGTAGGAAAACTGATTACCGGCACCGGCCCGACATCAGGAGTCGTCGTCAGCCGGGATGGTCTGATTATCTCCAGCGCCTTCAACTTCATCGGCAAGCCGTCCTCAATCCTGGTAACACTACCCGATGGGCGTCGCTTCCCTGCCGTCGTTGTGGCTACCGATCATCTGCGAATGCTGACCCTGCTTAAAATTGAAGCGGATAATCTGCCGATTCCGACTGCTGTCCCGGAAAAAGATCTGCAGGTCGGAATGTGGTCGATCGCGCTGGGACGCACCTTTGAGCTGGATCAGCCCAGCATCTCTGTTGGCATTGTCAGCGCCCTGGAACGTATCTGGGGGAAGGCGATCCAGACCGATGCCAAGATTTCTCCCATCAATTATGGTGGTCCCCTCGTTGATATTCAGGGACGGCTGATGGGCATCCTCGTTCCACTTTCTCCCGGTGCAACAGGAGAGACGGCAGGAGTCGAATGGTATGACTCTGGGATCGGCTTTGCGATCCCCATGACCGACGTATTGAAAGTCATCCCCCGTCTGAATACCGGTAAGGATCTGCATCCCGGGCTGCTGGGAATCACCTTGAGTGGCAAAGGGGATCTCTCGACCGAAATGAATCTGGATCGCGTCCGTTATGGTAGCCCTGCACAGGAAGCGGGGCTCAAAGCAGGGGACACGCTTATCAAGTTGAACGACAAACCGGTGGCGTTGCACTCCGAGGTGAAATCGGTCCTGATGAGCCTGTACGCAGGCGACACAGTCAGCCTGACCGTGACCCGTGAAGGAGCCAAAGAGCCGTTAACCTTCAAAGCCACTCTGACAGAAAAACTGGTACCCTTCGAATCCGGCTTCCTGGGGATTCTCCCTGTCAGAGAGGCTCAGAATCAGACAACGCCCGGCGTCGGTGTACGCTATGTAATTCCCGATTCCGCTGCTCAGAAAGCCGGTGTGAAAGCCAAAGATCAAATCCTGGAATTTAATCAGCAGAAAGTTACCAGTGCGGAAATGCTGGCATTTCTGGTAAACCATCTGCGTCCTGAAGATCAGGCATCCCTGCTGATTTCACGAGATGAGAAACCAGTGAAACTGGACGTCAAACTGCAGAAGACTCCCGATGCCGTTCCCGCAGAAATCCCCACACAGGCGATCCCCTCCCGGACCGCCCAGGAAAATAAAACGCAGAAGATCAAAGCAGGGCACTACAAAGAAAAACTGCCTGGCAGTGATTCGAGTTACTGGGCCTATGTGCCAGAGAATTATCATCCTGACTACGAGTACGGTTTGATGGTCTGGATTCATCCTCCCGGAAACACAATGGAGTCGACCATCTTCAATGAATGGAAGAGTATCTGCGAGCAGCGGGGGATCATCATCGTCGGGCCAACGGCGGAGGATGTGATTCGCTGGAACCGGGATGAAACGGAGTTTGTAGAGGCAGTTGTGAAGTCGATGCAGCAGCGGTATGACATTGATCCTACCCGGATCTTCCTGCTGAGCCATGCTGACGGAGCTGATTTCGCTTTTGATCTCGCATTTAAATATCGAGAACTGTTTCGGGGTGTTGCAGTCACCGAAGGGTCTCTCAAAAGCCGACCACCGGAAACCGATCCGGATTATCCATTGAGCCTGTACTTTGCTCTGAATGCTCACAATCCTTTGAACCAGCTACTTCAACCCCGGCTGGACCTGATCCGCGAGATGAATTACCCCACGGTGTTTCAACTCATTAAAAATGATCAGCAACCGGGTGAGTATCCTGAGAAACCATTTCTCGAAGAAATTGGTCGCTGGGCCGACAGCCTGGACCGGATTTAAGGACGCTTATTCTTGAGCGCTGGGAATTCCCGTAGAACTGGCTACGGAATGATTTGATTCCTGGATCTCCGGTTCCCGGTCGCGATATGCCATCAGAACCGCCGTGGCTAAAATAAACAGTCCCAGATAAACGGGTGAGAGGAAGAATAGCCAGATGGCTCCCAGCACCAGCAAGGCAACTGCGGGGTGCAGATTCAACCAGTCAGCCGAACGAGACTGCACACATCGCCCCAGAATCGGCAACAGGATCAGCAAGCCCAGTCCTCCCAGGATGAAGTTGAGATACAGATTCGGGATCACCCAGGCTGAGAGAGGAACTGTGTCGGAGTCGCTGTTCAGTGGTCCGGCATAGTAACGGATCTTACTGGCCGAGACCGGCTCCAGTTTCTGGTGAAACTGACTGACGAAGGAATCGGGGGCCGATCTGGCTTTCTGGTCAGAGTCCACGTATTGCCTGAGGAAAAAGACCCGTTCCCGTAAATCGGCAAAGCGGTTTAACTCGTCGCTGACAGCATCCCGCTGCTGTCGAGAGTCGGTCGCGATTGATTCCAGCTCATTGTATTCGCGTGAAATGGAATCCCAGGTTTCGGGAGAGATGAAGCCATCCTCTGAGAGTTCCAGTTCGATTCCGGCAATTTTGATTTGAGCTTCGAGCTTGTCTGCATAATAGGTAAACGGGTTCACATAGTCGGTTAGAAACGTGCGGTGATTTTCTGAGGTTACGATTTTGACCAGATTCTGATCCACCGGGAAGTTAACCGGTCGTGGTGTCTCCAGCCAGACATGATCCACGAAATACTCATGCTCAATCTGATACGATTCCCAGAACAATGTGATGTTATAAAACTGCGGTCCCCCATTGAGGGGAATTTCCAGCGTTCCGGTATCCTGTTTAAGCGTTGTATCGTTTTCGCCGTTAATCAGTACGGCCATCAGTTTGGTTTTACCCGGCCAGGTGAGAGTGAGTGCACGGCTGGTCTGGTTAAACAGTCTGATATGCGTCAGTCCGTGGACGAAATCCTGATTGCTCAGGATGATTTCCGTTTCCATAAAAGGAATGGACTCTGCATTCGCGACTCCTTCTTTCTGGTTTTCAGGAGTCAGCCGCCAGGGAAGCTGGGTGGTAGAGAATACTCGATTACAGTCGAAGTGCGGTGCTGAATCACAACGGGCCTGAACCCAACGTGGTATCTGGTCAGCTGCTAATGGTTTCCGCAGTTTTTTGTCTGCCAGCTTAAACTCCTGATTGTCAGACAGCAGCAGATAGTGATTTTGTCCCTGGGCATTCTCCAGGATTACGGGAGGAATTGTGAGTTCTCCCAGAGGTTTAATAATGGTTCCCCGGACGGTGACTGTCTTTTCACGTGTCGGAGAACCAGTCGGATCCAGTTCAACACGCTGGAGTCCATCAGCCATTTTGTCGAGCAGTTCAAAAGGCATACCGTCCAGTGAAAATTCATCGCCATACTCAGCGGGAATCAGGATCTGCGGTTTCTGAACCTCACCCACAGGTTGAGTAAATCTGAGTGTCTGCGTCAATTCCATCCGATGATCTTCCAGAGCATCTACAATGGTCAGGGTATCAACGGTTGTCACCGAATTACGCGGCTTGAGCGAGAGTTGAATCGGCCCCGAGTCGGAATTCAGCATCTGATAGCGGCCTACCAGAGTCGAGTGTTCTGCGGATGCAGGCTGTGGTGCCTCGTCCTGCAGAGTTCGATAATTGGATGAAACCAGTTTCACATCAACCTGAGGCTTTTTGAACAATGTCAGAATTGAGTCATCAACGGTTACATCTACAATCTGAATATTGGGAATAGACATGCTTCCCATCTTCCGAACCGGCAGCCAGCCTTTGAGTGTCAGATCCTGCAAACCGGATGTTTTATTTTTGAGGAACAGCGTGATGCGGTTGCCGATACGATGCCAGTGTGCCAGACGTTCCACATCTTCTTCTTTGACTGAGAGGGATTCAATCCGCAGGGCCTCGGGCACGATCAGGGTATGCCGGAATGCCGGTGCCTGGCTGATGCGCAATTCTGCAGCAAAGGTCCAGTCGATGTTCTTCTGATTTACGACCAGCGACTGATTGACCCGTGCTGATCGCTGTGGATTTTTGGGGATCAGCTTCAATGCGATCTGGGCAGGCTGGTTGAGCTGAAACAGCAGAGCGGAAGACTTGAGAATACTGCTTTCAATCTGTTTACTGGGCGTCTTGGACGAAATCGAAAGCACCCCTTCGGGCAATGCCCCTGCCTGTTCAATATCGAACTCAGGGCCAGTTCGGACGCCTACCTGCCAGGAATTGATTTTGATGGTGGCAGATTGCGAGTCCAGCTTGCCAGAGCTGAAATCGAGTGGAGGCAGAGTGACGGAGTCTAATCCATAATTGACGGGCAATTCGAGTACCGCATCGACGATGAACTCTCCTTCTTTCGATTCCGACAATTCAAGCAGCAGTTCTTCCTGCTTACCATCTTCAGATCTGGTGATGGCAGGCGTGACTGTCATGCCCGCTACTTTGATGCTGCGGACAATTGTACCTACGGGTAGTTTCCAGAACAGGTAATCGACTTTTCCGTTCAGCACATTGTATTTCACCTGCACATCCATGCGAATCAGTGACGGAGAAATATCGGCGTTGGTCAAAACCGATGCTGACAGATTCAAGGGGCTGACCTCTGAGTCCCGGTTATTAAACCACTTCAGCTTGAGTTGCCTGTTTTCTTTGAAGAAGGTAGAAAACTCTTTCTTTCTCCCCAGCTGATAACGTGAAATCCCCGTTGATTCAAAGAGTTCGACGAGTTGAACCGGTTCGTGAAACGCACACACAAAATCATTGGTGGCTACAGGCGGAATCGCCAGTTCAAACTGTCCGCCATTTGCACTGAACCTGACTGCGGGATGCAGCGTCAGTTCGATCTCATGTTTCTGATAGGAATAAGGCAGTACAGGTCGAACTGCTTCTACAGGCCCATCTGATGCTGACCTGGAATTTGTTGCAGGCGGGACTTCATTATCAACCGTTACCAGAATACTCTGACCATCAGCCGCCAGTAACACCGGAACCACCTTACCGTCAACGCGGCAGGATTCCGGTCCGCTCAGATTCCCCCCCTGAATGGGGAGTTGAATCTTCACCTCCGTACGTTCCGAGGGAATTTCAACACTGAAGCGGGCCTGGAGTGTTAACAGCTGATTATCCTGAATCTCCCCCTGGTAATGAGCCGCTGAGAGAAGATATTGCGGCTGAGCAGCTTCATTGACGAAGTTTTCCAATACCTGCAGCAGTTGCGGACTCAGATAGGCGTAAGTCTCGCGCGACGTATCTGAGGATTCCGGTAACAGAACCATTTCATTCAGTGTAACAGTGCGGCGACTGTCTAATGTCTGGCCAGGTCCTGCCCCATTCTGAGCATGAGCGATCGCTACGGAATAGCCCAGTACGACAAACAGCAGCAGCCGGGCAGCGGAATACATTGATGACAGAGGTTGCTCGTAGGCTTTCGTACTCTGATCTTCAATCGGTTTGACGATTTCCTGTCTAAGGAACCGGCGGGGAATCAACATCACGATCAACAGACCGGTAAAGCAACTCCCCGATATCTGGGCCAGTGGGTAAGACAGGTTCCAGGAAAGCAACAGAGCACTCAATGCCACCACGATACAGATTTTATCCCGTAAACCAACGCGGAATATTCGCAGCAACAATCCGCAGAACAGAGTTAAAAGCAGCATCATCCAGGAGAGAATCCCAGATTCCGTGATATTCGTTGTCTCCAGAGTACCGAAGCTCACCGGAAATAAGACCAGGGCATTCCACTCAGTCCCTTCAGTCGAGTTTGCGGTAGACTCTCTACCCAGCACTCCCAGAAAGCGGCGAGTTAATGATTCAGCCGGCAGAGGTTCCTGCAGCACCATATTTACTGGTCCACTGAGCAGGCGGATTCCTTTGGGAACGATGAAATTCCAGTCTGTCTCCAAGACTCGTTGATTGATCTGCGGGAATGGAATCTGTCTGGAAGCGGTCAACTGGTTTTCCGGTGCCTGGGTCTGGTAGTGAATCGTAATTCGATACGTGTCCAACTGGTCGAACAGCGGAACCAGAAACTGGCCTTCTGCCTCGATCGGTGTGATGCGGCGATCGTTGACAGAAGTAGAGATCAGTTTTACCGCAGCCGGAAACCGGAACAGAAATTTATCTTCAAATGTTTTGGACAGATCCAGTGTAATCGTAGCCTCATGCACGTCCGGTTCGCCATTCCCGTGCCCCAGCCGGGAGTCGATCACGAGTGTAGCGGTTCCCTGCTCGAGTGCGTTCTCTGGCAAATCGGAAGCCCGGGTAATCGTCAGAGATCCGAGAGGCTGCTCGTAGTTCCATTCATAGTTTCGCTGATTGCGCTGGTTACTGGTTCGTTCCTGTGAATCCGGAGGAAGCAGAAGCCCCTCCGTTTTCATACGCAGATTGAGTTCATTCGAATTGAGAACCCGCACGACTCCCTGGAACGGCTGAGCCTGCGGTGCGAAGACCAGAGAAGCACGCACGTTTTTACCAAACGGTCGCTGACGCTCTCCCCGTATTTCGATCTCTTTGAATACAGGAGCCGTAAAAGAGAGCTCCCAGAGTTCTCCCAGGTTGGGGAGATACCATTTCTGATGTGCAGAGACTGGCAGTTTTTTGATGGAGAGCCTGGTTTGTAATCCACTGCTGGCGGGTAAAGTCCATTCCACTGGCGGACCAGGTTCAGACAGATAAACCAACACCCGCTGAATCCCGCCAACCGGAGGCAGACAGTTCAGAATGAAGTTTTCCTGGATCGACTTGTCATTCAACGCGATATAGGAACTGGCAACGACTTCAAACTTCTGTTCCAGATCGGAACGCCTCAGGCTTCCCCAGTGAGTTCCAGAATAAGGAGAGAGATGGAAATAACGGGAATCGTCCTGATTCACGGCCGGAAATTTCCAACTGGCAGGCAACTCTGCGGTAGTCAGTTCCTGCACTTCCTTATCGGGCTGAAAGAGCAAGGCGACCTGTTCGGGAGCAGAGATTTCCAGAACCCGATCCACGCTGTAACATCCGAGCGGTTTGACGCCAAACAGATTCATGTTGCGGGTTGCAACGGGAACCAGCCTGCGAGCCTGGATCTCCAGTGTGTACGGTGCTTCGGGTGAGACAGAGACGGGAAGTCGTACGCTCAGTTTCTGTTGTTTTTCACTTCGTTCCACGTCCCAGACCAGATTCCCTGAACTGCTTTCTGCGGGACTACTGACCTGGGTAATCTCCCAACCAGCGGGAATCATAGCTTCCAGCCGATACGTGGAACCAGCGGCTGAAGACCAGTTAATGCGTGTTTTCAAACGCCAGCTTTTCTCTTCGATCTGCACCAGGCTGTGCACTTTAGCCGACAGGTTCAGATCAGGGAGGGCCAGCTGATAAGAAAGTCTGGCGTCGGGGGAATACTGTTTAAAATCGTAGGCTTCCCCCTGCTCGTCCTGAATCAGGACACCGGTCTGCCTTAAATCGGATGAGCGAATCGCATGTGTTTCCAGGGGCGATGAGATATCCAGGTGAACGGTTCCCCCCAGGAAGTGTGCCTGCTTTATTTTCAGTCGTGGAATTTCGATCTCATTCTCCAGCGAGGGAGAGCTCAGCGCCCGGATTGACAGGGGGCGGCTGATCCCCAGCAGCGGATCAATCAGATCGACAACGACCAGTTGTTTCCCCTGTTGTTTTTTGACCTCAAAGGGAAGAGAAAGATCGTTACCCAGATTCACCGAATAGATCTCGTATTCGGTGGGTGCCTCGAATTCGAGCTTTTGGACCGGGGTATTAAGAACTTCAATCTGAAAATCTTCTCTGAGCCGCAGACCGTCTTCGCGAACTCCCACTTGAGCAAACTGGTGATACAGTATCTGCTGTGGTGCACTTTGCGGCTTCTCCGCCTGATGGACGGTCACTTTGAATGCGGATTGTCCCCCCAGTTCGATCTGCCACAAATCGTATTGAGGGTCGTCTGCCTTTAAGGGACCACTTACGTACCCCACAGTAGTGGTCAACACTTTCCCCCTGGGAATCTTTAAATGAACCTGTGAAACCACCGTTTCCGGAAGTTCAAACTGAAATTCCGTACGCAGCGGTTGCTGCCTGCCCTTAAGACTCCAGCTGCCCGTGAGATCTTCACTGAAGTGATCGACGAGCAGTAAGGTGCGCTGATCGGGGGCCAGTCCCCAGACCGCCTGCTGATTTCCCCATTTAAGTTCATGAACCGCCAGATTCAAATGCGAAAGATCGATAAATCCCGGCTCATTGCGGGAGCAATGCATCACCCAGGTCAACTGCCCGTCCACCAGGTGATCCCCCTTCAGCGTGGCTGTATATGTCGCCTGCTGGATCCAGGAATTGGGGGGCGTATTCTTTTTCTTCAGGGCTGCCGCTTTGAGGGCTGCATACTTTTTGAGTGGTACCGGATACCAGTTGCCTGCCGGCCAGCGCGAAGGGTCCTGCCCGGGCACCGTGACTTCTCTGATCCGTGCCAGGGGAGAAAGGTCGACGGTCTGTGGTTCAGCAGCGGGTAACTGGTTCAGCACCAGAACACTGCTGAGTATGGTAAACCACATCCAGAACCGGGGGATGCGCAAGCGCTCGCTTGTAAAAACAGATCGAACCGCTGTCATCGGTTCGCCCCGGCTTCCGAGGAAGAGACGGGTTTGTCCACAATTTCAGATCCCGGACGCACTGCTGTAATATCTTCCGGATCGACCTCGGAAGGATGAATTCGCTCTGAGAAGGAAGGCGGCGGAATAAAGTCACTTGGTGCCGACATCGTGAGCAGTCTGGTCTCCTTGCGTTTGCGGGAAGTCCCGTTAATCAGAGCAGCCACAATTGCCAATAGTAAACCGAACACGGCAGGTTGCAGCAATACTTCCACAGGAGCGGTGTACCAGAGGGCAACTGCAGAAACGACGGTGGTCATAACCAGAAGAACCAGCATGCTGCGTAATACGGAGATACTCATCAGGATGAAGCCGAGCAGGAGGGCTGTTCCGGCTCCGATGAAGACGATCATCGAACGGGACAATGCCTGAAACTGCAGGCTCGTGGCAGGCCCCAGCCGATAGAACTGATAATGGTTCACGCCGAGGAAGTCCTGTCGTTCGGGTGGTGTATTCTTCAGTTTTACCGGAATCTCATCTTCGCCTGCAAATTCGCGTGACCAGAAGACTCCCTGGTGAACCCAGCTGAACTGTGGAGTATAGCCGCGGGGAATTGTAAACAGATGCTCGTTGCTGGGCAGATTGACTTTCCAGAACGTCTTCTCCACCCAGAGATTATTTACGAATTCAGGAGCGACAACCGACAGCGGACTGAATTGAGAATCGCGCTGGTGCCGCGTTGAACCGTAGTCGATTGTCAGGATATGAGGAGTGGTTTCTTTTTCCTTGGGTGCAGGCAGCATCAGCTGAAATTCGGTTGACTGCCCCTGCTGTACCAGGTTCTCTGTGACTCGCTGATTATTCCACCAGACCGCTTCGATTTTGATGCCCGCGTTCTCCGGCAGGCGAAATGCCAATGTGCGTGGAGATACAGGAAACTGATACTGGGCCCGTGCCAGATATGATCCAGCGGCATCCAGGCTGCAGTCAATCCAGGCCTGGCTGATCGAGTAAGAGAATAATGAACCGGTATCACTTTTTTTCAACTTGAGGCTAATGTCAGCCTGGGGATCGACGGCTCGCCAGAAGGCGATGTTATTCATTCCCAGTTGCTGCTGCCAGGCGTCATTCAGGCTGGAGACTTCCAGGTACTGTGTATCTTCCTCATTGGAGAGAGATAACTCAAACTGACTTTCCGTAAATGGAACATCATCAGAACGAATCAGAGGTACGTTGAGCTCAGCCTGGGAATCCTGGGGCAGAAGATAGACGGCCGTAATTTTAACGGGGCCCAGCTGTTTGCTGCGAAGAGAGAGCCGGGCATTTTGTACCGGATCGGTATCGTCCGAGGTCCAGGTCGGAACCAGTGGATTCTGTTCGTTATCCAGGTAGAAGTTGACCCGGTTCCTCAGCGCCTGTGGGACGCGGAGACGGATTTCGGAGAGGGGATCGTATTCGATCTGATATTGTATTTCCTGTTCGACCCGAATCTCGGAACCATCAAGTTCCAGAAGGGCGTTGCTGTTGGCGGTGATCTGCTGATTGTGAATCGAGACGATCGCTGAAAACTCATTGGGGCCCGGCTGGATCTGGTATTCAGTCTTACGCAGATTCTGAACTTCTGCAGGCAATTCAAACTCTTTGAGTTGGGCTGAGGGAGACGAGATCACCTGCGTTTTGGGAGCCGGTGTCAGGTCGGTCACAACATTCGTATCATTGGCGATGACCAGTGAAGTGGCTGACAGGCTGGGTGCTTTGATTTCGGGTAAGGTAAAGCTGAAGGGTTCACGGTCAGCAATCACGGGACGTCGAGCTCGAAACGTGATTTCGAAAGTTCCCTTGGATCGTTTCAACAGATTGATATTCACCCGATTGGGCTGTGAGGGATCGACCACGATGGCTTCTGTCAGCGAAGGCTCCTGCATCAGTTCGAGCTCCCAGCCTTCCTCTGTCCGATTGGGCCAGTCGAGCGAAACTTTATCCAGGGCACCCTGAAAGACATTGATCTGCACGCGGGCATCCAGTTCTGCCCGGTTACCAAACATCTGCACGAGGTAAAACGGTTTTGCAGAAAAGTAGGGTTTCACCCGCTCGATATTCAGCGGTAACTGGAAAGGCTGTTTCAGGAAGCGATAGGAACTGTCCAGATCTTTCTGATTGGCTTTGATTTGATATACCGACCGGTTCTGACCTTCCATGCGAAAGATACGATACCCGTCCAGTGTCTGGATATCGATCAAGCCGGTCTGTCGCTTGGCACGGCTGACTTCGAATCCGTCGATCAGGAATTTCCCGCTCTGTTCGGGGAAATCAGTTTCCAGCGTCCACTGCACTTCTATCGGTCCGACCGTGGGCTCAATCAGTGAGACTTCCACCAGATTGTCTTTGATCACTTTATGGCTCTTATAGCCATCACATTTCACATCCAGCAGTCGGAATGATTCGGGAAGTTTGACCTGCACATTTTGAAAACTACCGGTCAGGGCTTTGATGGACTGTGTCGCATTGAGTAATACCGAATCGGTTGTGAAATCAGTCGTGATTAATGTCTCAGCTTGAAGAACCGTATCAACTTTTTTCTCGTCGGGGATTGGCTGCCAGGACAGATCCAACTGTTCCCCCAGGCCGAACAGTTCTATCTGGCTCTGATCGTCATCCAGTGACTTTTTGGAAACGGCGACTCCCGTAGGAACTTCGAGGCTGATCTGGGGCAGTGGAACGGTTAGTTTAAGGTTACTGACTGCGGTCTGGGGTAAGACCAGCTGCAGACGCCGGGAAGGCAGTTGTTGTTTGAGGGACACGCTCAATGTCAGATTGAGTTCGTGAGTTCCCTTGCCTTTGAACCACCAGAGATAACCATCTGTCCGGTTGAAACCGCCCGGGCTCGACTCACCAGCACCGTTATAATTCGTCTTAAGGAAAATGGATTCATTCAGTTTCAGAGGCACGCGGACCCACTGGTCTGCTTCGTTGATCAGGATCACGAGGCGGGCATCAAGAATTGCACGGTCTTCTTTGATGTTCCCCTGCAGCGAAACGGAGGAGACAGCATACTCAGGCGAGGGTGTCGTCTGGGGAGTCTGTTTCTGTTTCAAATATTCCAGAACCTGATCCAGGTTGAGATTGGGCAGTGGTAAAAACTGGCCATCGGCTCCACGAATATAGAGCCCCTGTTGAGTTGCTTCCTCTGCAGCCGGTTTGCCTGTCGGTTCTGCTGCCGAAGGGGGTGTGCCGTTCTGCTTATCAGATGACACAGGCTGGCTGGAATTAGGTAGTGTTCTGTCAAACGCAGGAGAAGCAGGCCGTTCCATAGGCGCAGAACTACCACTCCCTGGAGATTGTGCATGCACGTACTCCAATGGAAGCAGCATGCAAAGCCCGCATAGACCCGCTGCGACTAAGATGAAACGTTTCAGCTGTGACATGTTCGTCAATTGATCCCCAACTTTGGGAGCAGAAAACCTCTGAATCAATTCGACATCAGGCGGCTCCATCCGCTTATGCTGACGAATTTGGTCTGGTCAGCCTGCAACCAGCCCATTTGTATTCAGACGTATACCCTGTGTTATCAGAAATGCTGTTGACCCTTATTATCATACGTCGTCTTTTGGGGACATTAAAGCAGTAATCTCAAAGCTGCCCAAAAAACCTATGTTGTAAGCAATGACTGTAAATCAGAATGAATGTTTGTTCCATTTGTCGCCAGGATACTGGGGTTTTCGATGGTGAAACTGGCATCCTCAATTGAGGTCACCAGGCCGCCCGCCTCTCTGCAGATCAGGACCCCTGCTGCCATATCCCAGGGCTTCAGATTACTGGACCAGTAACCTTCGATACGACCCGCAGAAACGTAACAGAGATTCAAAGCCGCAGATCCGGTACGTTGCAGTGTCTGTGCTGCTGGAAGCACTTTCAGAAATCGATCAATGGAGACATCTCGTCCATTGGTGCCGACAGGCAGACTGGCTACCAGCATGGCCTGATCCATGGAGGGAATGCGGGAAGGTGAAATGGGTGTTCCGTTCAGTTTCGCTCCGTGTCCCTCCAGCGCGGAAAAGAGCTCATCCCGATTGGGATCATAGACCACTCCCAGAATGAGATCTCCCTGATACTCCAGGCCGATGGAGACGCAGTAGTAGGGGAAGCCATGTACGTAATTGGATGTTCCATCCAGAGGATCGATCACCCAGCGGTACCCTGAGTCCCCTTCGTGCCGGGTCAGTCCCTCTTCGCCCAGCATCTTATGATCGGGATAGTGTGTGGTGATATGCTCAACGATCGCTTTTTGAGAAGCGAAGTCGGCGTCGGTGACCAGATCGGCACGTCCCTTTTCTGAAACGCGAAATTCGTTGACCCAGTCCTGCAGACATTTTGCTCCCTTTCGAGCTGCGGTCTCTGCTACCTCAAGCAATTCCGTGGAATGCACTGTTGATCCTTCCGTGAAACACATTTGACTCGTGATATTCTGCGTAAGTGTCGCTATTCCTGACACTGATTCCGTCTGGTCCGTTCAGCAAGCAGGGAAAAACCTGCAAATTCGGTCCGATGATGCGGATCGTACCACTTCAGCGGGTTTTACCTATTTTATGAATCGTACAGCGCAGCGCGAACCGTCAGGATTACGATTTCACAATTCTTTGTGCTCTTCGCGAAATCTTCTCCCCTGACCGGCGGGAGGAAATACCAGTGGAGAAGTCTCAACGCTCATAACGATTTAGGTGACTCATTTCAGTTAGCCAGTGGTCACAGTCGCTGATCCGAGATAACCTGCTTTTGGGAGGCACCTGGATTTAAACAGTGCACAACGGGTTCTCCTGTCTGCGATGATTATGTCGGTTTCAGTGATCGCAATGATTCCCCGGATTGGTGTCGCTTTTTGAAAACAGGCAGAGCGGAGAAGGTGTGGATTTTTTTCAGATTGAAAGTTTCAGGAGAGAAACGTGAGGTATATTTTCAACATCTGCTGTCATGTGACAGACTGGAACTAATACGTATATGAGTTGCCTGAATTGGCAGAAATCCCAAAACCAGACTACTTGATTGAAAAGATAACCGATGGATTTTCCGCTCACCCAATTATCACTGTATGTCATGGCTATCAGCGTGGGGATCTTCACGATCATCGCTGCCATCACTGACTATAAGTCGCGCAAAATCTACAACGTGCTGACAGTCCCCTTCTTTGTGCTGGGAATCGTTTACCAGCTGGCCTTCAATGGCTGGGAAGGACTGCTGTATGGGTTCCTCGGATTCATTGCTGGATTCGGCATCTTCTTTCTGATCTGGATGGCAGGCAGTGGTGCCGCCGGTGATGTGAAAATGATGGGTGCCCTGTCCATGTGGCTGGGCTTCAGAGCAACGATTGCCGTGATGATTGTCGGCACCGTATTCGTGCTGGCAGGAACGCTGCTGGTGCTGTTCTGGAGTGTGGTAACCAAAGGTGCCCGAAAAACCAAAGAGAAATACCTGGCGACCGGGAAACAGTTTAAAGGCAAGAAAAAGAAATACGTCGCAGAGACAGAAAAACAGAAACTGGAACGGGGAATCATGCCGTTCGCTCTGCCCGTGGTTCTGGCGACCTGGAGCGTCACAACCTGGATGATTATCAAAGCAGCGGTTCTGTAAGCCTGCAAAACGGTCACACATAGCCAGAAGAAATTGAGGAAAGCATTTCTGCTATGAGAGTCAAACGCAAACAAAACAAACAACGGCGATTGAAACGTCGCGGATTCCTGAGCATGGAACTGGCTCTGGTTCTGCCGATCTTCGCAATCGTTCTGTTCGCGCTGGTGGAGTTTACGCTCCTGTTTTACGCGCGGGCGGATGTGGTCGAAGCCAGCCGAATCGGTGCCCGCCTGGCAACCATGCCCGGCATCACCCAGCAGAATGTGGAAGCGGAAGTCAAAAAAATTCTGCCTCCTCAACTGGGACAGGGAGCCGTGATTAAAACAGAAATGGGAAAACATTCGGGTGATGTGGTCATGGTGGCGGTAAGTATCCCCATGACACTCGCATCACCCAACCTGCTCTGGCCCGTGGGTTATAACCTCAAGGGGCAGAACCTGTACTCGGAAACAAGAATGATTAAAGAGTAGGCTTCCCTCGGGAACCTGCTCGAAAAGTAAACATTGGAAGAATTCGTAAACCCCTCCGACGAAGTAACGGGAGGGAAAGATTAGAAGCCAGGCGGTTGCCTCGCTGATTTAAAATACGGGAGACTGATCCGGTGAAAAGCCTGACCCCTGCAAAAGTGACTCTGTTGATGTTTGGCGTCTTCGGTGTCCTGATTGCAGCATATATCGGTAAAAGACTGTTGGCAGGAAAAGAAGAAGCTCCGCCAGTGGCAACTCGAAACATTCCCATGGCCATCAGTGAGCTGGAGCCGGGTACCCTTGTCACCGAAGAACACCTCGGTCTGGGTCCGATCGCCATCAAAAACCTGAAGCCGGAAATGATGACTTCGAATAAAGTCATCGTGGGCCGTGTTGTTAAGGAACGCATTCCTGCAGCGACCCCGATTTCCACGAGTCAGCTCTACCCCGCTGGTGAAACACCCCCACTGAAAGTGGAACCGGGCATGCGGGCGATTTCCGTACCGCTCGAATCTTCGGTCGATCTGGTCGATGGCCTGATCAAGCCGGGTGAATATGTCGACGTGCACATGACCCCCAGTGGATTGAACAACGACAGACGCATGAACGGCGGGATGACATTGACCCTGTTTAAAGGGGTGCGAGTGATCGCAATCAACCGCAGTTATACCCAGATCAGTAACTCCCGTCGGGGAACCAACGTGACTCTGGAACTGACGCCCGAACAGGCTAACATCATGATTCTGGCCCGCGACCGTGGTGCGATCACCATGAGTTATACCCCGGAAGGCAAAGGGGATGGTGGTGTAGCTGTCAGCAATGCAGACAAAGCAACTCTCTATGAAATTCTGGGCCTCAAAACCCCTGAAAAGCCTAAAGAAAAAGATCCGCCAGAACCCTTCGTAGTCGAAGGCTACTATGGTACGAGTCGCAGCGTGAACCGGTTTGACCAGAACGGACTGCGGGTCGGTGACTACGACTCAAATATCCGTGGAGGTGGTCGTGGTTTCAATTCAGGCGGCTATCTGGATCCATACTGGGGCGGTGGTAACGGTTCTGACCTGGACAGTGATTCCATCAGTGCACCACGACGTCAGCAGGCACCTCCTGCTCAGAATTCCTATGGACCGACAGCCCAGCAGCAGCAACAGCAGGGACAGGCTCCAGCCAATTATCCGGGTGGTCCAATGCGTCAGCAGGGATCTTATGCCCGCAGTGTGTATCCGCAGAATCCGTCAGTGGGACGTTAAGCGAACCAGCGTCTTGGCTGAAATCTTTATCCTGTTTCCTTAGATTGAATTCGTAACTCATGCGACGTCTTCAGACAATCCGAACTGCGCATCAGCGACGAGGGGTGATCACCCCTCTGGCAGCCGGCGTGCTGCTGGTCGTGCTGGCAGGGATTGCGCTGATCATCAATCGGCTCTGGCTGGATGCAGCGTCTCTGGAAGTGACGACCTGCATCGAAACAGCAGTCCTGGCCGCTGGTCATGAAATGGTTTCGGATGAACTGATCAAGGATCAGCCGGACTATGAGACGTTGATGCAGCGGGCCGAGCATTCTGCCAATGAGGCCCTGAAACTAAACTCAGTTGCGGGCCAGCAGGTCGGCATCAAGTTGACCAAAGATGAGAATTTACTGTTTGGTAAATCGGTACCGGTGGTTGAAACAGGAGTTCGTCGTTTTCTGCAAACAGATCATGAACCGCGGAGTATTCAGATTCAGACACAATCTCCCGGCCGGATTGCCAATCCGGTGGCTGAGTTTCTGTCAGACCTGACCCGTTCCCATGCGGGAACAGCGGGAGCCCAGATTCAGGCCACACTCGACAACCATGTCCGGGGTGTTCGTCCTTTTGAAAACGTAGCGGCCCCCGCATACCCCCTGGCGATCCTGAAAACGGACCCTTCGGGCAAGCATACACAGACCTGGGAACTGCAGATCGATCAGAAACAGGGAAAAGATGAGTACCGCTACGATCCGGAAACCAAAACGGTCTCCAAAGGATCTGACGGCATTCCGGAGATCCTTCTGACGGGGAAACCCCGGCGGGGTGAGATCAGTGATGCCAATATGCAGATTCTGGATTTCGGTTCTCACTTCAATACAGATATCGTGATACAGCAGATTCTGTCGGGACTGACCCGCAAAAACCTGAAGCAATTCCAGGGCGAACTGCTCTTCGATGCCGGTCCGCTGCCCGTGAAGTGCAGCCCGAATATCGAAAATGGTGAGCAGGATGCGTTTCAGGAAATGATCGGCCAGTGCCGCATCTGCTTTTTATACGATCAACTGGAACAACAGTCCGGTTCGTTTGAAGGGACTGCTTTCTGCACCAATATGGTGGGCGGTCGGATAATGGCAGTCCAGCGGCTGGATAACCAGGCTTGTGAAATCATTCTGCAACCTGGTGTGCTGTCTTCACGTTCCGTCGTACTGGCGGCTCCTGAAGATGAGGCCAGCCTTAATCAGCCGGTCCAGAAAATTGAGCAGACTGTGAATAAGGTCGGACAGACTGCCGGCCTGAAAGAATCAAATCAAAACAAATATATTTACAAGCTTTATCTGACCCAGTAAGGGTGGAGATGAATTATGGTTTTACAAAGTGAAACTCCTGTGGCCAATTCCTCTGCGGATTCCCGCAAAGCCTTTCAGCGTCTGAAAACCAGACTGCATCGGCAGATGGTGGATGCGATCGACTTTTCCAAAGCGGGTGAGCTGCCGGAAGCCGACCTGCGTCAGAAACTGCGCGGCCTCGCCGAACATCTCTGCATGCAGCAGGATATCGCACTGGATCAGAAGAACCGCGATATCATGGTGCGGGAGATCCTGGATGAAATTTATGGCTTTGGTCCACTGGAACCTCTGATGAGCGATCCGGAAGTCAGCGATGTGCTGGTCAACGGAGCCGATCGGGTCTTCGTGGAACGCCGGGGTCTGCTGGAAGAGACCGATATCAGTTTTGCCGATGACGAACACCTGCTGCAGCTGATCCACCGTCTGGTGGGACGGGCTGGACGTCGTATCGATGAAGTTTCACCGATGGTCGACGCCAAGCTGCCGGACGGTTCCCGTCTGAACGCGGTAATCCCTCCCCTGGCTTTGAAGGGCCCTACACTTTCCATTCGTCGTTTCCGGACCCAGGCTCTCTTATTTGATGACATGGTTCAGATGGGCTCACTCGCACCGGACATGGCAACCTTCCTGGAAATGGCCGTCAAAGGTCGACTGAATATTCTGATCAGTGGTGGTACCGGTGCCGGTAAAACGACTCTCTTGAATAACCTGAGTCGTTACATCACCAACCGCGAACGTATTGTGACGATTGAACAGACATCAGAACTCCAGCTGCAGCAGCCGGACGTGGTTTCGCTTGAAGCCCGACCTTCCAACATTGAAGGTCAGGGTGAAATCAACCAGCGTGAGCTGTTGAAGAACTCACTGCGAATGCGTCCTGACCGCATCATCGTCGGCGAATCCCGCGGCGGTGAAGTTCTGGAAATGCTGCAGGCGATGAATACCGGTCACGATGGTTCCATGAGTACCGTCCACGCGAACGATACGCGTGACGCCCTGGACCGTCTTGAGTTGATGATCGCCCTTTCCGGGGCAGAACTTCCGAACGCGATTGCCCGGCGGTACATCGCCTCCGCGATCCATCTCTTGGTACACATCACCCGTCTGCCAAACGGGGAACGTAAAGTGATGCGTATTTCGGAACTGATCGGATATCAAAACGGCGAATACATGGTGGAAGACCTGTTTGTCTACCGTATTACCAGTGTTGATCCGGACGGAACCGTGCATGGCAACTTCTATGCGACCGGCCATCAGCCGCTGACTCTGAACTGGTTAACCCAGACCAACTTCAATGAAAATACTGATCTGTTCCATGCCCGGGAACTGCCACTGTCTGGCAGTCAGAACGACCAGCAGAATGAACAGGAGAGCTAATCATGGCAACTGATGCCACACTGAATCCCAGCAGCTCTGCTAGCGCAGCCGATTTCAGCGACATCCTGCGTGACCGGGACCGCTACGCAGTTCCGGATTCGACCCAGTTGAGCAACCGGCTGAACGGCGGTTTTGACGAGTTGATCGTGCACTCCGGCGTACAGGCCAATCCGGCAATAATTCTGTTCTTCTGTCTGCTGAGTTCAGTCCTGTTTGGCGGACTGATCTACATCATTCAGGAAAACTTTCTGTCGACTTCAATCGCCTTTATGGCTGGTGGACTGGCGCCGATCGGCTATCTTTTTTACCAACGTGGACGCCGTCAGAAACAAATTAACGAACAACTTTCCGATATGATTGACGAGCTGGCTCGTGCCGCGAAAACAGGACGCAGCCTGACTCACTGTTTCGTGAATGTGTCTGCAAAGACTCCCGCGCCCCTGGGAACCGAACTTCAGGAAGCTTCCCGTCGACTGCAGATGGGTGTTTCCATGAGAGCGGCCCTGGATGGTCTGTATGAACGGACCGGGGTTGCCAGTTTGAACATTCTCTCGATGGCCCTGATCGTCCATCAGGAAACCGGGGGAGACCTGGTGAAGGTGCTGGAGCGTCTGGCCCGTACCATCCGTGACCGTATGCTGTTCCTGGGACGTCTACGCACCGCGACCGCCGGTAGCCGCGCGACAGCGGTTTTGATGATTTCGTTACCGCCGTTGATCCTCGGGTTCTTCGTGTTACGCGATCCCACTTACCTGACAACCCTGATGGCGTCTGCCTGGGGTCGTGGTGCGACCTTTACCGCTATCGGGCTGCAGGTCATTGGATCCCTGTGGGTCTTACGAGTTCTGAAAACCAGTCAACGTACCTGATTTGAAACAACTGCGTCCTGCCAGAAACTGGCGAGGGTAAGAATATGTTTACACCAACAACCATTACCGTTTTTTATGCACTCTGTGGTGCCATCATTCTGTGGATGCTGTTCCGCATCATCCGCAGACGGCGGAGTCAGAAGCCGGAACAACAACCTGAAGAGGTGGTCGAGACGAAGCCGCAGGAGACTTATTCTCCTTCAGCCTCTTCCTCGAGCGCCGCTCCTGTGACCTGGGAACACCGTCAGTTATTTTCCTCTGACAATCCATATCAGAATGGTCAGGAAGAGGGGCTACCTCCGATCGAAGCCGGTGATGTTCCCTCGATGGGCACCGATGATTATGTCTTCGGGTCGGCAACTCCCGCTTTGTCGGAAATGATGCCAGAATCGGAAGGACGACGAGCCCAGACGAAAAAAGAACTGCAGGCCGCAGGTTACTACCAGCCACATGCCCTGCAGAACTTTTCTGCGATTCGTTATGTTTCCATTCTGGGTACCATGTTGTTCTTCGGAATCCTGCTGCTTGTCGCTCCCGAGCGATTCGAAATTCCGATTTTACTCGGTCTGCTGCTGGTACCAATCCTCGCTTGGGCGGTTCCCTTCCTGTTCATCAGCGGTCAGGCATCTGACCGTCGTAGTGAAATTGAACAGGGGATTCCCGACATGCTGGACATGCTTAACATGTGTGTTTCCCAGGGGATGACCGTACCACACGCATTGAAGAAAATTATCGGGGAACTGGCGAAGGTGTATCCGGCGCTGGCCCAGGAACTGAAAATCGTGATGGAGCAGGCCTCTATCGGCACCTTCACTCAGGCGCTGTCTAACTTCAGTAAGCGTATCGATGTACCGGAAGTCCACTCGTTTGCGGCCCTCTTGATCCAGACCGATCAGATGGGAACAGACGTGACTTCGGCCCTCCAGGAATATAGTGATAACATGCGTGAAAGTCTGCAGCAGCGGGCGGACGAGAAAGCCAACAAGGCCACATTCAAACTGCTGTTCCCGACCGTATTCTGTCTGATGCCTGCGATTTACATCTTCCTGCTCGGTCCCGCGATTGTGGAACTGTCTGACTTCTTCCATTCCGGAGGGAGAGACAGTCTGAACACCACAACCGACATGTTCCAGCAGGTGGGAACACAGCAATAAACCAGTTCGCTTCTGGTGGACTCAAAGTAAAACAGCTTCCTGGCAGTCTCAACTGTCGGGAAGCTGTTTTCGTTTTCAATAATCAGTGGATCTGCTGAGTCATCAGACCTGGGGCAGTTCCCAGTTACGGCGGTATTCCCGTCCCAGCAGTGACTGTGCCTGTTGATTGCCAATGATCTGGTTCTGCAGCGGGTCGAATTCAATCTCCTGCCCCGCCCGGTAAGCGATATTCCCCAGGTGACAGAGCGCACTGGAAACATGGCCGATCTCGATGTCCGACGTTGGCTTATTGCGGGTCTTAATGCAGTCGATGAAATTCCGGTGATGGGTTATCGCCTGATCGCTGGTGCCGGAGGTGGCTGCGTCTTTTTGATCATAGACCTTCCAGCCTCCGCGGTCGACGACCAGTGTTCCCTTATCGCCATAGAATGCGGCAGCCGCGTTACGACCTTCCATTCCATGCACGCTCCAGAGTCGATGCTCCCAGACAAGCGTTTTGCCCGGATAGTGGTATTGCACGACCTGGGTATCAGGTGTTTCCTGATCGTCGTTGAAGAAGTACTTGCCGCCGGAAGAAGAAATTCGTTCGGGTAGATCGACGCCGAGTCCCCAGCGGGCGATGTCCAGCATGTGGACGCCCCAGTTTCCCATTTCGCCAGTTCCGTAATCCCAGAACCAGTGCCAGTTATAATGGAAGCGGTTCGGATTGAACGGACGGCTGGCAGCAGGTCCCAGCCAGAGATCATAATTGACGCCCTGCGGTACCGCGATGTCTTTCTTCCGACCGATCGATTTGCGGCGATGGATAATCCAGGCTTTGGCCAGTCTGACGTCGCCCAGTTTTCCGCTCTGTACGAATTCGACCGCGGATTGAAAATGTGATCCACTGCGTTGATGGATGCCGGACTGGACCACGCGTTGATGCTTACGGGCCGCCTCTATAATTTTGAGGCCTTCGTTCAGATTATGTGAGACCGGTTTTTCTACATAGACGTCTTTACCAGCCTGACAGGCCATGATCGCCATCATGGCGTGCCAGTGATCGGGTGTGGCGATCACGACGCCATCAATTTCGGGATCGTCGAGCACCTTACGAAAATCGCTGACAACTCCCGGCGGAGTCCCCTGTTCTTTTTCGATGGATTTCACGGCAGCCGGAATGACGGCTTCATCCACATCACAGATCGTCTTGATGTGGACATCCGGAAAGGCAGCCATACTGGAGGTCAGAAACTTCCCCTGCCCCCGCATCCCGATCCCGGCGAGTACGACGCGTTCATTGGGAGCGGAATCTGCCAGAGCCATATTGCTGGCCAGTCCCACGACGCCCGCAGCCATTCCGGCTGCATTGCGCGCACTGCGATCCAGAAACTGTCGTCGGTTAACATCCCTTTTCAGAAATTCTTCTACATCCACTTCAAGGCCTCTTGTGTTAACTCTCCAAGAATTCAGAACTTCGGAATTTGTTCCAGATCATGGATTTATTCTGTACTCCGCTCTGTCTATGATTATAACAGAAGAATCAGCATTTAATATCCTCTACTGGGGAAGAGATACTGATTTTCCGCCATAAACTCCTGTTATAACGAACTTTACAGGCAGGGACATGCAGTCTGTAAAAGGGGATTGCAGAACAAAAGGGGCGACGGATCAGAGGCTGAAACCGCAATCTGACGGTCGTTACCAGTTCTACGATATTGATACTGAAAAACATTTGAAGATGCCGATCAAATTTCGCTGCCAGCACTGTGATCAACTCATGGGGATTTCCCGCTCCAAAGCGGGTGATGTTGTAGACTGTCCGACCTGCGGAATGTCGGTACGCGTCCCCGGCCTGGATGGAGAAGTGGTCCCTTTACCTCAGCCCAAGCTGGATCTGCAGGATGCTGAACTGGCGAATGCCCTGGATGAGTTAGCCGCCCTGGGCAGTAATGTGACCCTTGAGAAAAAGCAGCTCGAACTTCAGAGCCAGGCTAAAACATCCACTTCGAAGGAGCCGGTATCTGTTCCTGAAGAAGCGTTTAAGGCGATTCCCGTTAAATCGGTGCAAACTTCCTCTGCCCCCGAACCGGTTGAAGCACCTGCCTCGCACCCGACACCAGAGACGCCCATCACTCCGGTCAGCCAGCAGAATGTGGCTGTGACTGATGTCACGGACGTGAACCATGAAGCAGAGCTGTCTCACCTGGCCAGTCTCGCACAACAGCGGGCATCGAACGTACTGGCCGAAAAAAAGAAGGGAAAACTGAAACGGAGTGCCCGGTTTGAATTACCTACCGGCACCTGGTTCATTCTGCTGCTGACGTTTGGTGCATTGACCTTCGCGATTGGTCTACTCGTCGGCCGTAATCTGTAGACAATATTTCCTACAGTAGTTCTTTCACGTTTTCAGGGGGGCGTCCCAGGACCGCTTTACGTCCCTGAACGACAATCGGCCGTTCGATCAACTTGGGATGCTCCAGCATGACAGCGATTGCTTCATCACGGCTCAGCTCTCGCTCTCCCAGCTTGAGTTCTTTATAGATCGCTTCACTCTTCCGCATCAACTCT
This sequence comes from Gimesia chilikensis, assembly GCF_008329715.1. Lineage (GTDB taxonomy): Bacteria > Planctomycetota > Planctomycetia > Planctomycetales > Planctomycetaceae > Gimesia > Gimesia chilikensis. The sequence goes on from NZ_VTSR01000009.1 coordinate 292,257, forward strand.
TGTGGTTCTATTTTGAGCTTCTTCAGGATGGCATCGAGTTCTTCAGCCGTGGGCGGAGTCTTGAGATACTCGATGACCTCTGGTTCAATACCCGCCTCTTCAATCAAGGCGAGTGTCTGGCGGCTCTTGCCACAGCGGGGATTATGATAGATCTTCATGATGTGCTTCCGGTCTGTTTTGTATTCAGCAGTTCTGTAAACGCAGCCACCGTCTCCGGGTGCTGTGAATGCTGCTCGTAGACGTCCCAGCGATCTGAAGGTTTCTGATAGAGCTGAACTGGTGCTGTCTCCGGAAGGGGATGCGTTTCGTGCTCTGCGACAGAAGGCTGTTGGTTTCGGCGCTGGAGATAATAAAATTCCGGGGTACGAATTGCAACCGCCTCCTCGCTGGCAGCGTGAATGACCGGTTCCGACATGTCTTCCTGACCTGCAATCAGCGCCAGGAGGTCCGTTCCCCCTACCGTATTTTCTGCAGATCCGAGGCTCCACCAGGCTGACAATGTCGCGGGTATATCTGCCGATTGTGAGAGGAACTGGCGTCGGTTCCCCTGCTGCTGATTCCCGGAATCAAATATCAACAGGGGGACGTGCGTGGTTTCTTCGAACAATCCCCAGTCTTCCACGTCTCGTACGGGACCGAGCAACGAACTGCTACCGCGTGCCGCCGTGACGATCAATAAAATGGAGTGTTGTTCTGCGTAATCAAGCAGGGAATCCAGGAAGCGTCCCAGCCACTGATCGAGCAGTGTGACGTAGCCTGCGTAGACGGCCCGCGCCATCCGGCGTTCGTCATCATCCAGATCCCCCCACTCCTCCGGGCTCTGAAACAGGGCGACGACAGCACTAATCAGTTCTTCCCAGTCATCGTCCTCTTCAAGATCAAGGTCATCATCCAGCTCTTCCTCAGAATCATCCTCTTCTGCAGGCTCTAGCGGATGTTCAACCGCGATGAACTCACTCTCTTCCTCTGTATCGTCTCCCTGATCGAGGACTTCATCCAGATAGAGCGTGGCATAGAATTCCGGTGCCAGTGGCAGTGGAGGCACTCCTTCTGAACGAAGCCAGACCAGTTGATCGTCGGGCGATGCCATCCAGTTGGGCAGCTGTTCGAGAGCATTCTGAATCAACTGCGCGAATGGGGAATCCGCTTCGCTGAGTTCATAACCGTTCTTTCCGGTTACCGTTTTTATCTCATCGAATCGATCAAAGAAAGGCTCCTGCTCACGCATGGATGCGGTGCGACCGACATCGGCTTCCGTTTCGAGCAGCAACGTTGAAAGCACGCCTTGTGTTTTCAAATGCGAAACGAAACAGTCCGTTTTTGTTGTTGCGGTATCGTCTTGAGCGGGGACAGTCCGTCCCGTCCACCAGGGAAACGTGTTACCACGAGAGGTGAGATCGTTCGCAAAATGCTGATCGAAGACTACAGACTGGGACGCCAGGCGATCGAAGTTAGGTGTTTCAATCCACTGATGCCCGTAACAGCCCAGCAGAAATGCGGGCAACTGTTCGAAACTGACGACAAAAGCTTTCTTCATTCCCATCTTTGAATCTGTCAGGAGTTGAGCGATTCCACCCACTCTTTACAGCGAGCCGCATAATTGCGAGCATCGTCGGCGGTAACAATACCTTCCGCCTGATGGATGGTGAAGCAGCCATCATAGTCCACCGCATTTAATCCTGCCAGCACCTCGCGAAAATTGATTCCACGACCGCTCTCATCCCAGTAGGGAAGCAACTGAAAAGGACGGTCTCCCAGGCACCAGGTCTCCAGGTGATCGGGCCCGTCCTCAGTAATCACCAGGTTCTGCACATAGACGTTTTTCAGCCAGGGTAGAATCTGCCGCATGACGGATTCGCCATAAGGCTGTCCGCACATCAGCAGGCTGGCCGGTTCATAGATCACGCCAAAATTGGGACGATCAATCTGCTTTAAGACTTCGATCGAGCGTTCCAGTTCCTCGAACAGACAGGCAGGATGAAACTGATGTACCAGCTGCACACCCCGTTCTGCCGCCAGATCGCAGGCCCTCTGGGCGTGTGCAATATCGGACTCCTGTTTGAGGCAGACCCGAACCAGCGGGCTCCCCAGCATTTCGGCGACATGCAGCGTCGGTTCGAAATCCTGCAGAGCCTGCGGGGACTGATCATTATTCTGGGGAATATTCATGTCGGCGGTGATCATGGAGATCCCCAGACCGGCAGCATCGACGATCGATTTCACCTGTTGAAGTTCCTCATCGGAACTCTGCACCCCCACGACGCTGGCTCGCATACAGAGAGCCGCATACCCCAGATCTGCGGCCATCTGCGCCAGTTCCGCAAAGGAGATATTCAATCTGGTTTTGCAGGCGGCTTCCGCGATCCGCACCGAGAGGGAGAGTTTCATCGTTCGTCCTTTAAGATTACGAATGGGTTCAGTTACCTGATTGTATCTCAACGCGTCGCGACACAACAGGTACCGGCAGTCTTCCTGCAGCCCAGGCCTGAGCGGTCTCACTACCGGGATAGGCAGATTCGACTTCGACATGGTACGTCTTCCACTGACCTCCCTGCCCGCCCCTCATCAACTGTCTGGCAATCTGCGGATTCAACTTGACCTTGCGGCGGATTCCGACTTCGGGCAAATACCATTCGGCGTAAGTGCCGGCATCGGTCTGCACCGTGACGTGAAACGTCATTGGTCGAAAGGGTGAGATGTTCTGCAGCCAGCCTTCAATCCGGGGTGGTGCGAGTCGGGAATAAGCGGTCGCCGTCACTTTGACGATCGCCATTTCCTGTTTGTGTTTTTCCAGATGGACTGTCCGGTCTTCGAGCGGCGGCAGCTTGATTTTCTGATTGAGGATTGCCTGAATCAGTTCTACTTTAAACCGGAGCTGCAGCGATTCAGGACGGACTTTCAGAATCTTGACAAAGTCGTCGTAGCGCTGTTTCGGCGAGGACTCCTCGAAGGGTTCCCTGGCCGAAAGGTGCTGGACGTACTTGACATATTCATCGGGGTATTGCGTCACCAGCATCCAGTGCAGTCCCCAGGCATGTACGTAAGCATCCCCGGAAAGGATGCTTCCCTGAAAGACGCCATTGAGGGCCACGACTTCCCCCCAGTTGAGGAGCTTCGCGATACCGGACAGGAGAGCGTAATGCGTATTGATCCGTTCCGGGCTGACGTTGATCCGGTCGCCATCCCCTTCAAAGCCGGTTGCGATTCCTTCCATAAACCAGGTGGGAATCGGAGCCAGGCGTTTGACCACACCGCGATTGGTGGTCTGCAGGTGAATCGCTTCGTGCAGCGGTGTATCAAACGAACTGCATTCACTCATGCGGAGAATCAGGTTATTGGAGATCCCCGAATAGTAAGCGAGCACATTCGACGCGCCGTCACCCAGGCCGGTGGTTTCTTTCGCGAAGCTTTCGAAATCGTCATCCGACTCGAAAATCAGCATGGCCATCGGGAACTCATAATCCTGCAGTTCGATCCCCATCTTCCGCGAATAGGTTTCGAAGATGACGTCCACATTGTGCATGAAGCGTCCCGCTTTTTTCATGAAGGACTCCACGCGGACTTCGGTTCGATCCGAACCATCCAGCGGTGCCGCCAGCACGATGCCAATGACGAATGGCTTTTCGATGTAATAGCGAAACGTTTTCGCGCCGAACTTCTGCTCGAGGTTTTTGGCCATTTGTTCGACGGACAGGGGTTTAGGCGGTGCCTTCAGTTCCCGTTTCTGAATCTTGCCTTGTGGAACAAGAGTCAGCGATCCATCCGGCTTGAGCAGCGCGTGCAGCATCTCGCCTGCTTCTTTTCCAGAGCCGTATAATGTCGCTTCCTCGGTTACTACGGCTCCTTCTTCATTGATGTAGGTAAACACGTCCGCGTGAAGCTGCTGCGCGGTCAATAATGTCGTGAAAATAATCAGGCAGGAATAGAGAGAGAACCTGAAACAAAGCTGTCGCATGAGAAACCTTCCCGTTCGCAGTAATGCTGAATGAAAAACGCTGTGCCTGCTTTTTCATCGAGTGCCTGCTGTCGCTTCCTCTTATTTCGACTCAAGGGGAACCAGTTGCAGGGCATCTACAATGACATGCCCATCGGTCCCCTGGTTCGAAACGGTGAGAATTTCCTGTTTTCCCGATTTGAACAGGAATGTCCCGAGCACCTGATATTTACCCTGCCCGGGCTTTTTACGCTGGTTGACACGAACGGTCACTGGTCCCTCAGCAGTCTGCAGTTCGTAAGGAACATTGGTGGCGCGGTTGGATGAGGGAACGTAGTACACACGCACTTCGTAAATGCCATCCTGCGGAATCTCTGCAGTGAAGACAATTTTCCGATTTCCCTTATCAGTGTCGCCGTCATGCTGATAGCCCTGTCCGACATAAGGAGTGACAGATGAACTTTTTTTCCAGCCGAGTGAACTTCGGGCGTCTCGATCATCTACCACAATACCTGCCAGCGATTTGACGCGAATTGGCGGTTCCTTTCGCGGACCAGTCCAGATCAGGATCTGTTTGTCTTGGAGAAGCTGTTTTCGTAATGTGGAGTAATCAATATCCTGTACTGCGGAATCAGCATCAATGGCCTGACTGGCTGCGGTTGCTGCAGACTGTCCCAGAACCATAAATACAGGCTCCATCCGAATGGACCCGTAAGCGATATGCGAAGCAGCCATCGCGACCGGCACCAGCAGGTTCTGGCATTCTGACTTGCGGGGCCGGATGGAACGATAGGAAATCGGATAGGGGTTCGGCACGCCGACCTGCACATCCCCTTCGTTGAGCGTCTTACCATCAATGGCATACCGCTGCTGGTTGTGTGAGTCCATTGTATATGCGGCCAGACCGATACTGTCATCGGCGACGAGTTCCGACGTGCAATGTTTCTCGTTCATGACATATTCAGAAATCATGCGGCGGGCTTCACGCACATAAAGTTGAAAGGGCCAGCCTGCGGTCTCCTGAAATTCGTCTTTCGTCGGTTTCCATTTTTGGAACTGTTTCTGCACCTCAGCAGGTACGCGGGGGCTGTTGGCCAGGGTCCACATCAGTCCCTGCTGGTAAGTCAGATGCTCCTGGAAGATCTTATCGCGTTTCTCGTAATCCGCATCGGGGTATTCGTAGTTCATCCCGATGTTATCGGTCGAGATCGCGAAATTATTATTCGTGTCGGTCTTCCGGTTCGGCATCAGAACCGGGTTCCAGGGAACACGGTGATCGCCGGCTTCAAAGTTGCGCAACAGCAGTTCGTATCGCTGGGGATCGTAATTCTCCGGTTTCACCCAATCCCGCTGGTTCTCGGGGACATCCGTCGTACACATGCGAAAACAGTAAGCCTGCACGCGGTGGTCGCCGTCTCCGTCTTTACCGCCGGGCCCTTCCTGCTGCACTCCGGGGAGCAGGCCACTGCTCTTGTCTCCGGGAACAACGTAGGGGTCGACGGGTTTGATGAACTGATGAAAGACGGCATTGCGGGTCTGAATCCCATTTAAGGTTTCGCCGTAAGTGGCATTGGACTCGCGACCGACATGATAGGAGACGCCGGCGACCGCCATTAAATCACCTTCATAAGTCGCGTCGATAAAGACCTTGCCTTTAACGACCAGGCCGCTTTCCATTTTGATCGCGGAGATGCGTCCCTCTGTTTTCTGAACGCCCTGTTTCAGATCGAGTCGCTGCTGTTTGAGCCAGGGAACCTGATCGGCGATCAGCATCTGCTCAAAGGTCGCTTCCGCCACGTGAGGCTCGAAAGTCCACATTTCGGTTTCAGATGTATTTTTGCGTCGGCTCTTGTAGTCACTCTGTTTCTGATAAACCCAGGAATCATCCTGACTGTAATACGTACCCAGTCGTCCGTAGAATTCCCGGGCGATGCCGCCAATCGCAGCTTTGTTGCCGATGTCAGTCGCTCCCAATCCGCCGGAAGAGAGACCGCCCAGATGTTTTCCCGGCTCGATCAGCAGTGCGGTTTTCCCCATGCGGTGTGCCTGAAGCGCGGCTGCAATGCCTCCGGATGTTCCCCCATAGACTACGACATCATAAGCCGACTTCAGTTTGTTGGGCTGAATTTCCTGTGCGGAAATCGCAGGGACGCTGCAGAACAGAGAAATCGTGACTAACAGAACGGGGAGAAATTTCGTAGAACAGGACAGCATACTATCAGCCTCGTTGGTCTCTCAGGAGGGTCGAATCAGAATTAAATGGGGGCGGACATGTTTACAGAGGGCCGTTGAGTCCATCATAATCGTTGGACAGGGAATTCCCAACCGGTTCCATACAAATCTGTACTTAAGTCTCCCTGAAAAAGGAAATCAGACAGGCGATACCATTTACAACGATTTCACCATATAATGCGGCTTGTCTCCCTTTTGAAACCATCCTCGTGCTCAACTCCAGTCCCATACCCGTTCTCAGCAGGCAGTCATGACATTTGATTTCCTAAATCCGATGATGCTTCTCGGCCTGCTGGGATTATCGCTGCCGATACTGGTGCATCTACTGAGCCGCAAGAAATATGACGTCGTGCAATGGGGAGCGATGCAGTTTCTGGAACTGGGCCGCCGCACGCGACGACGGATCCGCCTGGAAGGCTGGCTCCTGCTGGCAATCCGCATGCTGCTGGTCGCATTGATCACGTTCGCGCTGGCCCGCCCGTGGATTTCCGGTGGTTTTCTCTCCCAGTTCATTTCAACCCAGTCCCGGGACGTCGTCTTTGTCATCGACGGTTCCTACAGTATGGGCTGGGAAGGGGAAACAACCACGCCTCACTCCGCAGCCATTCAATGGGTGCATCGCTTTCTGGAAGAACTGAATCCGGGTGACACGATTTCAGTCATTGATGCCCGGCATCAACCGCGACTGGTGACCGAATCTCCCACCCATAATTTTGCGATGGTCCGTGAGAAGTTGAACGAGTTGCCGCCCCCTGCAGGCGAATCGAATCTCGCGAATTCTGTCAGTAAAGCGATTCAGATCCTGGGGAAGACATCTAACCTCGAACGCGAGATCATCGTGCTGACCGACGACCAGGCGTTCGGCTGGACGCCCCAGGATACCCTGCTCTGGGACCAGGTTAATGATCTGATGCAGCAGTCTGCGGTTCCGATCGACCTCTGGGCGACGAATGTTGCCGGCGAAAAAAATGAAGGGTTGCAAACCAATCTGCGTGTTGACCAGCTCACCCTTTCGCGGGAAGTCTGCGTCAAAAATCTGCCCGTCCGCATTTCGACCACCATCCGTTATGACGGTCCGGAGCCGACACTGATCTGCCCGGTCTATTTTGAAATCGACGGGCAGCGGATCAAAGAAAAAACGCAGTCGATCAAAATTGAAAATCACGGCGAAGCAGCGGTCGAGTTTCAGCATCGCTTCGACCATGAAGGGACGCACGTCATCAGCGTCGTCCTTGATCCAGACAACCTGCCTGGCGATGACCGTTCGGACGCAGCCTTGCAGGTCACCAGCGCACTGCCCGTGCTCCTGGTGGATGGCACGCCCAGTTTCGACCCGACCCGCAGTGAAGTCTTTTTCGCTAACCTGGCACTCACAGCCCCGACGAACCGGACTCCCTGGATTCAGACTACGGTCATTGAAAAGGACCAGCTGACAGCAGACCTGTTGAAAAACCAGGCGGTGGTCATCCTGGCAAACGTCGATGCGCTGACTGACGTGCAGGCGGGAGCTCTGATCGATTTTGTCAATCAACAGGGGGGCGGCGTCATGCTGGCTCTGGGGGACCAGGTCGATCCGGA